>JAUIEM010000403.1 GCA_030428695.1 bacterium | reverse complement strand
TAGGACTAACATGTAGGGGAGGGGTTTACCCCCTCCCGTCGTCCTTCGAGAACTGACCTCCCCTCGCGGGACAGAACTTACGCTGAGGTCAGTAAGAAGAGGATGTCTCGCGGAACCCGATGACGCACGTCCTTGCGCCTGCGGCGGGCGGTGGTAAACCCCTACCCTACAATGGATTCCGACGCACACCACGGGTGATCTCGGACGTGCGGCATGCGAGCCACATGATGGTCCTACCCGAGTGTAGGGAAAGCGGGAGGAGGCGTACGTGACTGGACTCGTGAGACGGCCCCGTACCTCCGCCGACGCGCCCCCTACTCCACCAGCTCCGGCAGCGGAATCCCCTCCGCCCGCGCGCCCTCGACGATCGCGCGTGCCTCCTCGGCGTCGCCGTCGAGCAGCGCGCGCCAGTAGGCGTGCAGGCGGGTGCTGATCCGGTCCGGGGCGAGCTCGGCGTCGACCCGCTCGAGCAGGGTGCCGGCGCGGTCGGCGCGCAGGGAGGCGGCGACGTCGTCCGCCTCCGCGAGGTCGAGCGCCGCGAGCAGCCCCCACTCCCACAGGCGGGCGTCGCCGGCGAAGACCGCGCGCTGCTCGCGGAGGAGGGCGAGGGCGGCCAGCAGGTCGGGGTCGGCGCGCATCCGCTCGCGCTCGGCGGGGCGGTGGGTCGCGAGCCAGGCCAGGGCGGGTCCAGCCCCGAGCAGCCGCTCGAGCTCCGCGGCGCCGAGCCGGTCGGCGCAGCGGAACAGGAGCGCGCGCAGCAGCGCCCGCCGGCTGCCGGCCGAGGGGCGGGCGGCGTGGGCGCTCTCGGCCAGGGCGACCAACGCGTCCGGGGCGGGATCCTCGCCGAGCTGGCTGCCGGTCAGGCGCACCCCGACCAGGCTGCCGGCGACGTAGCTGCGCTGGAGCGCGCTGAGCGGCCCGACCAGGCCGCCCTCGAGCAGCGCCGCTCGCTGCGCAAGCACCGCGAGCCAGGCCGGCGGGGGCTCGCCGCGGTAGAGGGCCGCGAGCTGCTCCGCCTCCGCCTCGAGGTCGAGGACCGTGCGGGACAGCGCCTCCGCGCAGGCCTCGAGCGCGGGCAGCTCGCCGAGGGTCGCGAGCAGGGCCGCGTCCTTGTAGGCGACCGGGTCGGCCGGGGACAGGTCGCGCAGGCGCGCGAACAGCTCCGAGGCGCGGCGCAGGGCCGGCGATGCGCCGAGGACCTCGAGCAGCTGCGCGCGCTCGGCGGCGTCGTCGTACAGGAAGGCGAGATCCTCGAGCCGCGGCACCACGACCAGGCCCGGCGGCAGGAGCGGCGCGAGCTGCTCGCTCAACCCGACCTCGAACAGCTTGACCGCCGCGTTGCGCAGCACGGTGACTTCCCGCGGCTGGGCGGCGATGGCCTGCTCGAACAGGCCGATGGCCTCGGCGAGCTTCGCGGGATCTGGCCGCAGCCGCACCAGGGCGAGCAGGGCGAGGGCCTGGTTGTTCCGTCCGACCTCCGGGTCCTGCGCGCGGCTCGCCTCGAGGGCCAGGCCGTACAACCGCCCGGCCTCTTCCCGCTCGCCGGCCCGCTCGGCCTGCTCGCCGCGCGCCATCGCGAGGGCCGCGCGCACGGCGGGATCCTCCGCGTCGGCCCGGGTCAGCCAGGTGATCTTCTCCTCGACGCCGCTGCGGCTCGCCTGGGCACGCGCGAGGGCTGCCTGGGCGCGCAGCGCCTCATCCTCCGCCCGCTCCCACACCCGCTCGTACAGGCCGACGGCCCAGTTCCACTCCCCGAGCCGCTGGACGAGGCGGGCGAGGCGGAAGTGCAGGGCCTGATCGTCCGGATAGGCGGACAGCAGCGTCTCGAAGGCCCCGGCCCCGTTCGCCGTGTCCCCGAGCCAGTAGCTGACCTGGCCGAAGACCAGCAGCCACGAGCGGGTGGTCTCTGCCAGAGGCGCGACCTCGAGCAGGGTGCGGCGCGCCTCGTTCAGCGCCTGCAGCCGGCCCGTGCCCGCCTCATCGGCCGCCGCCCGCACCTGGGCGCTCGCCAGCTCGACCGAGATGCCGACCAGCACCCGCTCTCCCCGCAGCTCGGCGCGCAGCGGCTCGAGCAGCGGCTGCGCGGCGACCCGCCGGGAGACCTCCGCGGCCAGCGCGAGCGAGTCGGCGAGCAGCGCCGCCCGCTCGGCCTCGGGCAGACCGCCCGGCGCGAGCAGCCGGTCGCGCTCGATCGTCCGCGCCGCGGCGAGCTTCTCGCGCACCGTGATCAGGCGCGCGATGTGGTGGTCGAGGTAGCCGCGCAAGAGCGGCGCCGCGCGCTCCGTGTCGCCCGCGCGCAACCACAAGAGCCCGAGCACCCGCGCCCCCTCGCCGGAGCCGAGCGCCGCGGCCCGCGGCTCGAGCAGCGCGCGGCAGCCGGCGGCATCGTCGCGGGCCTCGAGAATCAACGCCTGGAGATGGACCGCGCGCAGCTCGGTCAGGTACGGCGCGAGCAGCGCCTCGGCCTGGTCGAGCTCGCCCTGGACCAGCAGCCCTTCGGCGTCGCGCAGCGCCTGCTCCTGGCGCAGCCGCGACAGGTAGCTGTTCCACAAGAGCAGGCCGACGGCGACCAGCCCCCCGACGATCAGCCCGGTGCGCAGGCGCCGGCTCAAAACCAGTCCGGCGTGTCGCCCGGGGCGTCCTCGCCCCGCATCAGGGACTCGATGGCCTCGACGCTGCGCGGGATGTGCCCGGACAGCACCTCGTGCCCGTCCTCGGTGATCAGCACGTCGTCCTCGATGCGGATGCCGAGCTCTTCGCCGGCGATGTAGATCCCCGGCTCGACGGTCAACACCATGCCCGGCGCGAGCGGCGTGTCGTAGTCGCCGACGTCGTGGACGTCGAGCCCGAGCCAGTGCGAGGTGCCGTGCATGAAGTAGCGCCCGTAGCCCGCCTCGCGGATCACCGCCGAGGCCGCCCGGTGGATCTGGTTGACCGTCGCCCCCGGCTTGCAGGCGTCGATCCCCGCCTGCTGGGCGGCGAGCACGATCTCGTAGAGCTCCCGCTGGCGGGGGGTGAAGCGCCCGTTGACCGGGAAGGTGCGGGTGACGTCGGCGGTGTACATGCCGAACTCGGCGCCGACATCGCACACGACCAGGTCGCCGTCCTTCGACCCCGCCCGGTTGAGGTTGTAGTGCAGGACGCAGGAGTTCTCGCCGGCGCCGACGATCGACGGGAAGCCGACCCGCTCCGCGCCGCCGCGGAAGAAGGCGAACTCGATCACCGCCTCGAGCTGGAACTCCGGCATGCCGGCCCGCACGGCGCGCATGCCGTCGACCAGGCCCTCACCGGTCACGCCGATCGCCTGCCGCAACCGCGCGATCTCGCCGGGCGACTTGACCAGCCGCATCGCCCCGAGCTTCCCGGCCGCGTTGCCGAGCTCGAGGCCGCTCGCGTCGATCGCGTCGGCCAGGGAGGTGTAGCGCGCGAAGTTCTCCCGCGGATCGGCGCGTCCCCAGCCCTCGGTGCGCTGGCAGCTGACGACCGCCGTCGCGGTCTCGAGCAGCCCCTCGACCCGCGCGGTCAGCTCTTCCCGGCTCAGCACCGCAGCGAAACCGAGCAGCGCTGCGCTCTGTTCGCCGGGGGCGAGGCGCGGACCTTCCCAGACCTCGCGGTTGCGGTCGCGGGCGGGCAGGAACAGCCACTCTTCGGGCCCTTCGACGCCGTGGTAGAGGACGAGCACCCCGCCGGCCTCGCTCACGCCCGTCAGGTAGTAGTAGTCGCTGGACTGCCGGAAGGGATAGAGCTCGCCGAGGGAGGCGGCGCCCGCCATCACGAAAAGCGTGTGGGGAGGATACGAGCGGATCAGCTCCGCCCGCCGCTCCCGGTAGGTCTGCGGGGTGATCTCGGCGGGCGCGGCGAAGTCCCACGGGTCGCCGAGGGCGGTGAACGCGAGCAGCAGGCTCAGGCAGACGGAACGCAGCATCACACTCTCCTTCAGGGAATCCGGGTCAGGTCGGCGCCGGCGACCCCGAACGTGACCGGCAGGTGCTCCCCGCCGGCCGCGCTGACCGCGTCGATGACCGCCTGGCGCGCCGCGGGCGGGCACAGGGCGAGGAAGGTCCCGCCGCCGCCCGAGCCGCACACCTTGACCCCCGCGGCGCCGGCTTCCCTGGCCGCCGCGATCAGGCGCTCGAGCTTCGGCGTGCTCACGCCCTCGGCGAGGGCCTTGCGCCCCTGCCAGTCGAGGTCGAAGGCCGCCGCCAGCGCTGCCAGGTCGCCGTCGCGCAGCGCCTGCCAGGCCTGGTCGGCGGCCTCGGCCACGGTGCGGAAGAGCGGCAGACAGCGCGCGGCCTCGTCGATCGCGGCGCGCATCATCAGCCAGTTCGGCACCGCCGAGAAGTGCGGCTCCCCGGCGTAGAACAGCACCAGCCCGCGGGCCAGCGCGGTACGCACCGCGGCCGGCGGATGGCAGGCCTCGTCGACCCAGCCGAAGGCGTCGAAGCGCACCGAGCGGAAGCCGCCGCCGAGGGCCGCGAGATAGTCCTGGATGCCGGTCGGCACCCCGATCGCCCGCGCTTCGAGGTTCGCGGCCAGCTCGACCAGCTTGCGCCGCGGCATCGCCTCGCCGCGCAGGAAGCACAGCCCGCGCAGGAGCGCGACCAGCAGCGCGCTCGAGCC
The DNA here is from genome assembly GCA_030428695.1 of bacterium. Next base: position 4,377 of record JAUIEM010000403.1, on the reverse strand, counting down.
CCCCAGCCCGGAGCCCTTCGGCACCGCCCCGAAGGTCTCGACGACGCACGGGAAGGGCGGCGGCAGCTCGCGCACGGCGCGGGCGAACAGGGCGAGCTCGCCGTCCGGCTCCTCATCCCAGGTCGCCAGGCTCAGCCGCGCCCCGCGCTCCTTCGACACCACCCGCAGCACCGGCCCCTCGACGCAGGGCCGGATCTCGACGCTCTGGCGCAGGCTCAGGGCGGCGTTGACCGTGCGGCCCCCGCCGATCAGCTGGGCGATCGGCCAGATGTCGAGGGTTCCTCCGCCGAGGTCGACGCGGCACGGCGCCTCGACCCGCACCCCCGCCAGGCCGAGCGCCTCGGGCACCTCGGCCAGGCTCCGCAGGTGGTGGTCGGGACGCGGCGCGTCCGTCCCGGGGACGACCTGGGCGAACTCCCCGCGCTGCAGCCACACGGTGCGCATGCCGAGAGCGTGGCCGGCGGCGATCTCGCCGTCGACCCGGTCGCCGATCACAGCGACCTGCGCGGGGGCGAGGCCGCTGTCGGCGAGCCAGCCCTCGAGCATCGCGCGCTTGCGTTGCGTGACCGGCACGAAGAGCTGGGTGGCGAACAGGTCGCCGAGGCCGAGGGCGTCGAGCTTGGCGCGCTGGATCTCCTCGACCCCCCGGGTCATCAGCACCGGCTCGACCCCCGCCTCGGCGCAGCGCTCGATCACCGCGCGGGCGCAGGGGAAGGGCCGGATCGAGGCGATGCGGTCCGGCCGGTGGTAGGCCCTGCGCCCGGCCTCGACCGCCGCCTCGGGGCCGCCGAGCGCGGCCCGCACCCCGGCGTCGACCGCGGCGGGAGCGGCCGCGGCGAGCTCGAGGCGCAGGGCGAGGATGGCCTCGACCGGGGCCGGCACGCCCGCCTCGGCCATCGCCGCGGCGGCGAGCTCGTGCCCCCGGCGGACGAGGCTGCCGTGGCAGTCGTAGAGGGTGTCATCGAGGTCGAAGATGGCGGCACGCAGCGGCTGCACGTCGGATCTCCCGCTGATCAGGAGGCTCCGGTGTACCCGCTGCTCCGCCGGAATACAAGCCCGGCTGATTCACCGGGATTTCGTCGCGAGGGCCCGGAGGCCGCTTGAGATCGGGCGCTTCGAGTCTTCGAGCAGCGGAGCCCGTTCTCATGGCTGGCACACCGTCCAAGGTGAGCAGCGCAGAAGGCTCGAAGTGCCCGAGATCTGCGGCATCCGGGTCCGCAGCAGGAATCCCGGTGAATCAGACGGGACAAGCCGTCGGATGCGGCGCGCGGACCCGCTCAGCCGCCTTCGGGGACGGCGGGCGCGGGGATGTTCCCCTGCAGCTCGGCGAGGAAGGGCTCCGGCTCGAGGAAGCCGGTGAAGCGGTGCAGCTCACTGCCGTCGGCGGCGAGCACGATCGTGGTGGGGAAGCCCTCGACCGCCAGGGCGTCCACACCCTCGGCATCGTTGAGCAGACGGACACAGACAAAGCGGTCGCGAAGGTAGCCTTCGACAGTCGGATCGGACAGCGTCACGGCGTCCAGCTTGTGACAGGGCAGTCAGTAGGGGGCGCCGATCTTGACCAGCAGCGGCAGGCCGGCGCTCGCGGCCGCTTCCCGGGCCGCCGCCAGGTCGGTGGTGAAGAGCTCGAGGTCCGCATCTTCGACGTGGTAGTAGGAAAGGCTGCCGAAGTACACGGCACCTCCGACCACCAGCAGCGCGAGGACGCCGAGCAGCACTTTGATTCCGATGGACACGGTTCTCCTCCTCCTCCCGTCGGCGACGGGAACGCGCGCCCAGTATAGGGCGCGTCCGGGCCTCCATTTCGATTTTTTTTCGGCCCTCCGGAACCATAACGCAACGCACCACGAGGATGTTCCCAGACCGCCCCATGACGCGGCGCGGCGTAGCCCGACGGGAACATCCGACACGCCGTGTCACACCTGCGCACCGGCTCCCGGCACCGGCACGGGGCTTGCTTCGCAACCCACTGTCAACGAGGATCCTTCGCAGACGATCGAAGGAGAGGAGAGAGGCATGGATCCGTTCGCCGAAGAGATCGAGACCACCACCGCCTGGATGCAGTCGCCCCGTTTCGAGGGCATCCTGCGCCTTTACGCGCCGCGTCAAGTCGCCGAGCAGCGCGGGAGCATCCGCCCGGCCTACCGCGTCGCCCGGGAAGCCGCCGCCGCCTTCCACGCGCGGCTGCGCGAGCTGTTCCGCCAGCGCCGCGCGATCACCACCTTCGGCCCCTACTCTCCCGGCCAGGCGGTCGCGATGAAGCGCGCCGGCATCGAGGGCATCTACCTCGGCGGCTGGGCGACCTCCGCCAAGGGCTCGGTCCACGAGGATCCCGGCCCGGACCTCGCCGCCTATCCGCTCAGCCAGGTCCCCGATGAGGCGGCGGTGCTCGTCCGCGCGCTGTTGACCGCAGACAAGAACCAGGCCTTCCTCCGCTCCCGTATGAACCGCGCCGAGAAGGCCGCCCACCAGCCGGTCGACTTCCGCCCCTTCATCATCGCCGACGCCGACACCGGCCACGGCGGCGACGGCCACGTGCGCAACCTGATCCGGCGCTTCGTCGAGGCCGGCGTGCCCGGCTACCACATCGAGGACCAGCGGCCCGGCACCAAGAAGTGCGGCCACCAGGGCGGCAAGGTGCTGGTGCCGACCGACGAGCAGCTCAAGCGCCTGAACGCCGCACGCTTCCAGCTCGACGTGATGGGCGTCGGCGGAATCCTCGTCGCCCGCACCGACGCCGAAGCCGCGACCCTGCTCGACGGCCGCGGGGACGAGCGCGACCAGGCCTTCGTGCTCGGCGCGACCAACACCGCGATCCCCTCCTACAAGCTCGCCCTGCTCGCCCTGCTCCGCGGCTTCCACCGCGCGGGCCTCGAGGAGGTCAACGGCTTCCGGCTCTACGCCCTGTCCACGGAGGAGGAGGCCCTCGGCGACCGCTGGCTCGAGCGCGCGGGGCTGGTCGCCGCGATCGAGCAGGCCGTCGCGAAGGTCCGCACCGGACCGCTGCGCGTCGACGCCGCCGTCGACCAGGTCCAGGGCCGCATGGTCGAGCTGTGGGCCGCGGAGGCCGGGCTGAAGACCTTCGGCGAGGCGGTCGCGGACGTGATGGAGTTCCGCCGCGACGAGGGCGAGAGCTTCGACCTCAGCGTCGAGGAGTGGCGCGCCTTCGCCGCCCGTTCCTCCCTCTACACGGCGCGGCGCAAGGCCCGCTCGCTCGGTATCCAGCTGGTCTGGGACGCCGAGCTGGCGAAGACTCCGGAGGGCTTCTACCAGATCAAGGGCGGCATCGACTACGCGATCGCGCGCTCGTTGGCGGCCGCCCCCTTCTGCGACCTGATCTGGATGGAGACCAAGACCGCGAACCTCGAGTACGCGGCCCGCTTCGCCTCGGCGATCCACGCCGCGTTCCCCGACAAGATGCTCGCCTACAACCTGTCACCGAGCTTCAACTGGGACACGACCGGCATGAGCGACGAGGAGATGCGGCAGTTCCCGGAGCAGCTCGGGAAGCTCGGCTTCGTGTTCAACTTCATCACCTACGGCGGCCACCAGATCGACGGCTCCGCCGGCGAGGACTTCGCGACCGCCCTGCAGCAGGACGGCATGCTCGCCCTCGCCCGCCTGCAGCGGAAGTTCCGCCTGGTCGAGTCGCCCTACAAGACGCCGCAGACCCTGGTCGGCGGCCCGCGCCTCGACGGCGCCCTGGTCGCCTCCTCGGGCCGCACCGCGACGACCAAGGCGATGGGCAAGGGCTCGACCCAGCACCAGCACCTGGTCGTCACCGAGATCCCCAAGCGGCTGCTCGAGGGCTGGCTGAGCCTGTGGTGCGAGCACAACGACCTCGCCCAGGGCCTGCGCGTCGGCCTGCGCCCGCACCGAGCCGGCTCCGAGCTGCTCGAGCTGACGATCATGCGCGAGCAGGAGACGCAGGCGAACGTGATCTTCACCCCGATCAGCGACCGCCTCGGCCGGCGGATCCTGTCGGTGCGCGACCAGAACACCTTCGCGCCGGGGCTGCGCAAGAAGCGGCTGATGACGCTGATCCACCTGTTCCTCGTGCACCGCTACCGGGCGGAGTCGGTGCACTACGTCAGCCCGACCGAGGACAACCGCTACCAGACCCAGAAGATGAAGAAGCACGGCATCTTCGCCCAGGTCAGCCAGGAGGTCGGGGACATCATCGTCGCCGAGGTCGACACCGTCCGCACCGCCCAGCTCCTCGCGTCCGACCGCGAGGCCCTCGGCCGCCTGATCCGCAAGGAAGACGGCTGAGGGACTGGAAGGAAACAGATGCTCGTTTTCGGTGAGGCATCGTCGTCGATGGCAAGGAGCGAGGAGCTCGCATACGGGCTGTATTCGGGCGACGAGCGACGCAGC
>JAUIEM010000402.1 GCA_030428695.1 bacterium | reverse complement strand
GCGCGTGACGCCAGCGACCACGTCGCGCGCCGCCACGTCGTCGTCGCGCGCCTCGACCTCGCGGATGCGGCGCAGGCCCTCGGCGACGCCCGGGCGGCCCTCGACCAGCGGCGCGCCGCGGTCGCCGCCGCGCGGGCCGTGGCGGGGGTGGATGCGCAGAACCAGACCGACAAGAAGAACCTCGCGGTCGCGCTGACCGCCCTCGGTGTGTCGTTCCGCACCTTCCGCCAGGCCGACAGCGCCGCGCTCGCCCTGGAGGAGGCGCTCGAGCTGCACCGGGAACGGGTGCGCGACGACACGACCGGCGTCTCCCCCCTGCGCGACCTGCAGCGGGCCAGCGAGGAGCACGGCACGCTGCTCTTCACCTACAAGCAGCACGAGCGCGCCGCGCGCAGCTTCGCCGTCGCCCTCGACGCCGCCCGGCGCCTCGTCGCGCTGGCGGGGGAGCTGCCCGAGCACCGGCGCGGGCTGTTCCGCGCGCTGCACCAGCTCGGCAACGCCGACTTCAAGCTCGACCGCCTCGACGCCGCGGAGCCTCGCTTCCGCGAAGCCCTCGCCCTCGCCGAAGAGCTGTGCGCGGCCGACTCCACCAACATCCTCAGCCTGCGCGCCCTGTGGCAGGGCCACAACAACCTCAACGCGCTGCACGTCCGCCGCGGCGCCCGCGACGAGGCGCTGCCCCACGCCGCCCGCGAGGTCGCGGTCGTGCGGCGCCTGGTCCGGCTCGCGCCGGAGGACCTCCGCTCGCGGCAGGACGCCGGCTACGTGCTGCAGAACGCCGCCCGCCTCCAGAGCATGCGCGGGGCGCAGGGCGAGGCGGAGGCCCTGATGCGCGAGGCCCTCGACCACCAGGAGCGGTCGGTGGTGTTGTCCGGGGGCCGGGCGGACCTGCGCTGGCAGACGGTGGAGACCCGCTTCGACCTCGCCAGCCTGCGCGTGTTCCAGGGCGACCTGGCCGGCGCGCGGGCGTGGATGGCGGAAGTGCTCGCGCTCGCGGAAGAGCTCGCGGACGCCGACCCGGCCTACGCCCGGATGCTCGAGTTCTACCGGGAGCAGGCGGCGAAGCTGGAGTGAGATCGAGCATCCGACAGGAGGCCTCAGCGCTCCGCGAGCTTCCCCAGCGCTTCCTGCGCCACCGCCCGCAGCGTCCGCCCGCTCGCCTCGGCGACCCGCCGCAGATCCTCGTACTCCGGGGCGGCCTGCAGGGGCTCGCCGCCGAGGCTGCCGAGCTTGACCCGCACCTCCCCGCCCTCGCAGGCGACTGTCGCCGTGCGACGCGCGAGCACCTCGCGGGCGAGCGTGCGCTTGCGCAGGCCGAAGGCTGAGGTGTGGCGGAAGATACAGGCCTCGAGGGAGGCGACTGCGCCGACCTCGGCGAGCACGCTGAGCACGTGGCCGGGGCGGCCCTTCTTCATCAGCACCGGCACCAGCCACACGTCGAGGGCACCGGCCGCGCGGAGGCGCTCGGCGGCGTCGGCGAGCTGCTCGCCGGGCAGGTCGTCGAGGTTGGTCTCGAGCAGCACGACCTCGCGGGCGCTCGCGCGCTCGGCCGCGAACAGCACGCCCCGCAGGACGTTGGGCCGCTCGGCGGGGTCGGCGCTGCCGGCGCCGTAGCCGTTGCGCACGAGCCGGCCGGCGGGCAGGCTGCCCGGCTCGGCGCAGGCGCGCAGCAGCGCGGCGCCGGTCGGGGTGGTCAGCTCCCGCCCGCAGTCGAAGCTGCGGATCGGCCAGCCCTCGAGCAGGTGGAGCACGGCCGGGGCGGGCAGCGGCAGCGTGCCGTGGGCGCAGGAGATCAGGCCCGGTCCGCCCAGGGTGGGCGGGGCGCTGCGCACCTCTTCGACGCCGAGGGCGTCGAGGGCGGCGCAGCTGCCGAGCACGTCGGCGAGGGCGTCGAGCGCGCCGACCTCGTGGAAGTGGACCGAGGCGGGGTCGCTGGCGTGCACCTTCGCCTCGGCCGCGGCGAGGATCTCGAAGGCGCGCTCGGCCCAGGCCCGCGCCCGGGGGCTGAGACCCGCCCGGGCGGTCAGGGCGAGCAGGTCGGAGAGGTGGCGCTCGACGGTGTCTTCGGGAGCCTCGACGCGCAGGCGGGTCGCGGCGAGGGGTCCGCGGGTGACGCGCTCGGCCTCGAGCCGCACCCCGAGCTCCGCGACCGGAGCGGCCGCGGCTTCGAGCGGGGCGCCGAGGTCGAGCAGACAGGCGAGGAACATGTCGCCGGCGATGCCGGAGAAGGGATCGAGGTACAGGAGCACGACGGCCTCCGGACCGGGCCCGCCGACCGATATCGAATTCTCAACGTGGGATTTCTGACGCCGGCGCGCTCAGCTTCCAGCATCCCCGGCATCGGCCGCGGCGGGCGGCGAGACCAGGCTCAGGTAGTACTTCAGCTCGGCGATCGACTCGCGGATGTCGTCGCGGGCGCGATGGGCTTCCGCCTTGCGGAAGGTGATGCCGAACATGCCGAAGTAGGCGATCTTGAAGGCGGTCACGTCGAGCATGCGGTAGTGCAGCAGCTCGGTGAAGCGCGGCATGCCGCGCTGCACGAACTCGCGGTCGGTGTAGATCGAGTTGCCCGCGAGCACGAGCTGCTCATGACGGCAGCGCGCGCGGGCGAAGGCGATCAGCTCGGCCTCGACAGTCTCGATCGGTTTGCCCGACGGCACCCGCTCGATCAGGCCGTTCTCGGCGTGGGTCTTCTGGCACCACGGACCCATGCCCTCGAGGACCTCGGGGGGTTGGTAGACGACCGCCTCGTACTCGGCGATCGGCTCGAGACGGTGGTCCGTGACGACGGCGGCGACCTCGAGGATGCGGTCCTTCTCGCGGTCGAGGCCCGACATCTCGAGGTCGAGCCAGAAGAGCTCTCTCATCAGTCTCCGACCTTGAGCACGTCCCGTTCGTAGTTCTCGATCAGCCGACGGATCCGGGCCTTCTTCTCGTCGGGGATCAGGGCCTGCATCTCGTCGAGCCGCATGAACTCGATGAACATGTAGTTGCCGCAGCGCTTCTGCGCCTCGAGCTGTCCCGCGGCGAACATCTTGTCGTACGGACGCCCCTCCTGGGCGACGCCGGCGGTGTCGGCGCGGACGAAGGAGCTGATCGCGACGTTGGTGTCCGCGCCCGCGTACAGGTTGCCCTCGCGGGTGCGGTTGAAGATCACCGCGACCGTCTCGCCGTAGTAGATCGACAGGCGGTCGAGCTCGATCTTCGCGTCGCCGCGCAGCACGAAGTCGAACTCGCCCTCGGCGGGCTCGGGATCGAACCAGGCGCAGCCGCTGCCGTTGACGACCTCGAAGCCGAGGCCCTTGAGCTGCTGGGACACGATATACATCGCGTAGTTGTGCTCGGAGGCTTCCCCATCGAGGGATTCGCTGACCTGCACCAGCAGCCGCGGTGGGTTTTCCCCATCGGCGTACACATGCAGGCCGATGCCGAACAGGCACACCACGCCCAGCCAACCGACCATCAGCGCTCTTTTCATCGTATGTTTCCGTCCCGAGTCTCGTTCGCACGCCGTTTTAGCACAATCCTCCCGCGCGTGGCAGCACAAATCTGCCGCGTGGGTGGCACACCAGTTGCGGACGAATTCACCGTCATCGAAATTCGTCCCCACCTTCGGATTTCCGTGGCGGCGGTCAAGCCGTCCGCGCTGACGGACCGATACAGGGATGAAAGCCCGGCTGATTCACCGGGATTTCGTCGCGAGGGCCCGGAGGCCGCTTGAGATCGGGCGCTTCGAGTCTTCGAGCAGCGGAGCCGTTTGTCATCGCTGGCACACCGTCCCCAGGTGAGCAGCGCAGAAGGCTCGAAGCGCCCGAGATCTGCGGCATCCGGGTCCGCAGCAGGAATCCCGGTGAATCAGACGGGGAAAAGGAGGAAGCGGGATGTTGCAGGAAGTCGAAGGGCTCTTCGCGAGCATGGAGCGCATCGTGTCCCTGCGCAGTCGGCTGCTCGACCTGTTGCGTGAAGCCGGGTCCCGCGGAACCGAGGCGGGACTGCGGCGGGCCCTGGCCGAGCAGGTCGGGCTGCGCGACAGCTACACCCGGATGATCGCCGCCCAGATCGGCATGGCGGGGCTCCCCCTCGGCGAGCTGCACGCCCACCTCAGCGAGCCGCAGCAGCGGCGCCTGCAGAGCTGCCTCGCGCGCGACCGCGAGCTCTCCCGTCGGCTGCAGACTGTCAGCTGCCGGCGCACCCAGCGCAAGCTCTTCCTGCACACCATCTTCTCGGCCTGAGCGAGGTCAGCCGCGCGACGCGCCCCGTCCGACCAGGGCGAGGTTCTGGAAGGCCGTCCGGCGCGTGTGTTTGCGCTTGAGCGGCGCGTGCAGGTAGCGCGCCAGCGCGCTCTTCAACATCCCCTGCAGCCGCGCGTCCTCTGCGCAGCCCACCTCATCGCGCACCGCGACGAAGGTCTTGAGCAGGTGACAGGCAAAGATCGGCTCGCTGTCCCCGTGATCGAGCACGAGCTCGCGGCAGTCCGCGAAGAAGCCGGCGGCGTGCTCTTCGGCCTCGGGGGGCTCGCCGACGAAGGGCACGTTGCGCCCGGCGAAGCAGGCCAGCTGGAGCAGCCCGGCGGGCCAGAGCGCGGGCTGTCTCCCACACTGCCGCCGCACCGCGTTGGCGAAGGTCAGGCCGTGTGTGAAGTCCAGCCAGCCGACGTTCTGGCTGACGGGCTGCGCGCTGCGGTGCTGGCGGGAGGCGTCGAAACACCACAGGTTGTGCGCGTTGGCGTAGAGCAGGGCCCGGTACAGCGAGTCCGGCGTCGCATGGGCTGCGGCCTCGACCGTCCAGCGCAGGGCCCGTTTGATCGACAGCCCGACCGCGGCGTCGAGCGCGACCGCGCCGCTGCCGAAGGCGGGGAAGTCCGCGAGAGCGCTGCCGTAGGAGGAGAAGTCGGGGATCAGATCCTCCCGCGTGGTCTGCACCAGGCGCCGGGTCAGGGGCAGGAGCAGCCAGGGCAGCACCTCCGCGCCGAGCCGCTCGACCAGCTCGCCGGTCTTGAGCACGTAGATCAGCGCGTGGCCGAAGTCGTTGTAGTGGGCGAGGGCCGCGCGGGTGAACCAGGGCTCGAGGGCCTGCCACGGGAAGCCGTCGGCCAGCGCCCCCTGGAGCAGCGCGATGGCGCGCCCCTGGTCCTCGGCCTCGACCGCCGCGAGCCAGTCTTCCCCGACGAAGGGGGCGGGCGCTTCCGGGAAGGGGTGCGCCGGCTCGCGCAGGGTGTCGAAGGCGAAGTGGTCGACCGCCTCGGTCAGGCACACCAGCCGGGTCTCGGGATCGTCGGCCTCCTCCCACAGCCGCAGCCAGTCCGCGCAGGCCGGGAGGGCGTGGGTCGCGCCGTACTCGAAGCGGTCGTGGGTCCAGCGCAGGGTCTCGCGCACGCCGAGCAGCGGGTCGAGGCCCGCCTGCTCGAGCCGCGCCAGCTCCCGGGAGACGCGTCCGTACTGGCGGCGCCCCACCCCCTCGCGCAGGCCCGCGAGCAGCTTCTCCCGCACCTGGTCCAGAGGCGGATCGCGCAGGTCGATCTCGACGGCGCCGTCGACGATGCGGAGCGGATAGCTGCGCACGTGGTCTTCCCCGAGCACGCAGGTCCCGTCGCGCAGGTCGAACTTCCAGTTGTGCCACTGGCAGGTCAGGACGGACTGTCCGTCGAGGGTGCCCTGCAGCAGGGGATAGCCCTCGTGCGGGCAGCGGTTGTCGATCGCGAAGGAGCGCTCGCCGTCGTGGAACAGCGCGACCTGCCGGCCGCCCTGCTTGTAGAGGCAGCGCCCGCGGCGGCGCAGCTCCTCTTCGCGGGCGACCTCGGTCCAGCTCATCCGTCGTCCTCGGGCAGCGGCGGCAGCTCGGCCCCGCCGGCTTCCAGGTAGCGCGCGCCAAAGGGGGCGGGCGGCCCCTGCTCTCCGCCGAGGCTGAACGGCGCGTCTCCGAGCATACCGTCGAAGACGAGCGGCACGCGGCGCCCGTCGGCCGCGAGCACGAAGGTGCCGAGCCGCTCTCCGGAGGCAAAGCGCACCTCGGCCACCCGCTCGACCCAGGCGCCCGCCTCCAGCTCGAGGTAGCGGCAGGTGCGCTCGCCGCTCGTCGCGAAGGCGCCGTAGCCCGTGCCGACCCGCAGGGGACGGTCGACGAAGTCGGGCAGCCAGGCGCCCGCGAACGGCGGCGACTCCCGCACCGGGCCTGTGTTGCCCGCGGGAGTCCCGGGTCCCGGAGACTCCTCGGCCCGCGGCGACACCATCGCGACCAGCGCGCGCAGCCCGGAGGCGTCGTGCCCCCCCGGTCGCACCCCGGCGAGGAAGGCGACGCACAGCAGCGAGCCGATCAGCGTGACGCCGGTCAGCGCACCGCCCGCGATCCGCCGCTTCGCGAGGGTGGCGAGGACGAGCAGCAGCGCGCCGACGCCGACCCCGACCCCGAGCTCGACGAAGCGCCCGGCGAGCCCGAACAGTCCGCCGAGCAGCAGCAGCCCCCAGCACACCAGCTGCAGCGCGCTGGTCTTGTCCGCCGGGCGCGCCCGGGGCGGCGAGGGGGTGCGGAAGTCGTCGGGGCCGCGGCGGATCGCCGGCAGCGTCCCCGGCAGCTGCGCCGGGGCGTGCACCGGAGCGTAGAACGGCGACTCCGGGTCGCGGGTCTCGGGCGCCTCGGTCGAGGCAGGGTCGGCGTCCCGCCGCGCGACGGGCCCGGAGACGCGGCCCAGGCCGGCGTGGAGGGCGGCGCGGAACTCGGCCGCGGTCTGGTAGCGGTCGTACGGTTCCTTCTCGAGCGCCCGGAGCACGACGGCGACCAGCCACTCGGGCGTGTTCGGGGCGCGCTCGCGCAGCGGGGGCGGAGCCTCGTAGCGCACCAGCCGCGCGAGCTCGACCGGGTCTTTCGAGCCCCAGGGGCGCCGCCCGGTCAGCAGCTCGTAGAGCACCACGCCGGTCGAGAACAGGTCGGTGCGCGCGTCGACCGGGTCGCCGGTCATCTGCTCCGGGGCCATGTAGACCGGCGTCCCGACCATCACGTTGGCGCAGGTCATCGTGCTGCCGATCTCGAACTTCGCGGCCTCGGACACCGCCCGCACCAGCCCGAAGTCGAGCACCTTCGCCTCGACGCCGTCGGGCCCGTCCTGGACGAGGATGTTGCTCGGCTTGATGTCGCGGTGCACGACGCCGATGCGGTGCGCCTCGGAGAGCCCGTCGAGGACGTGGTCGATGATCCGCACCGCCTCCTCGGGGGCGAGGCGCCCGCGGTCGTAGAGGTAGCGGTGCGCCGGCTCGCCGCGGCACAGCTCCATGATCAGGAGGAACTGGCCGGTCTCGGGGTCGCGGTCGAGGTCGAGCACCGCGACCACCCGCGGATGGCGGATCTTCAGGCAGGTCCGCGCCTCGCGCAGGAAGCGCTCCGCGGCGGTCGGCTGGCCGGCGACCTTGGCGGTCATCGTCTTGACCGCGACCTCCTGGCGCAGGTGCAGGTGCTGGGCGCGGTAGACGGCGCCCATCCCGCCCTTCCCGAGCATCTCCTGGATGTGCAGCCGGCCCGCGACGACCGTGCCCGGCTCGAGCTCGGTCGGCGGAGGGGGAGGAAGCTGGATGGCGGACACGAAGGAGCTCAGCGCGTCCTCGCTGTCCGGCATGCTCGAGAACGGCGCGATGTCCGACATGTCCGGCGGATGGGGGAGGATCTCGGTGTCGACGTGGCCGCTCGCCTGCGGCGCCACCGCTCCGCACTGGGGGCAGGCGCGCCAGTCCTCTTCGAGGTGGAAGCGGCATTTCAGGCAGGTGAGGGCCTCGGCCGACATCGTCGTCCTTCGTCGCTGTGCCTTCCGGGGAAGGGCTGCTCCGCCGGGTCGGGTGAGCCCCAGTATCCCGGATCGGCGGCGCTGCCGCAAGGCCCGGGAGACAGCGTCGCCGCCCCCCGATGGCGCAGCCGCTACCAGCGCAGCTCGTAGAGCGCGCCGTCCTCGCCCCCGAGCCAGGCCCGGCCGCGGCCGTCGCCCCGGACGCAGCGCAGGTTCTCCGTCGCGCCGGCCAGCTCCCGCCAGGCGCCGTCCTCGGTGACCAGCACCAGGCCGCCGTCGCCGACCGCGACGCAGCGCTCCGGCGCTTCCCCGTACACCCCGCGCAGGGCGGCCGCGCCGGCGACCGGCACGAGCTCCCAGGCGTCGCCGTCGAGGCGGGCGAGCAGGCCGGGCGCGCCGGCGACGAGCAGCGTGCGGCCGTCGGGAGACCAGGCGTCGGCCAGTCCTTCGTCCCCGTCGAGGCCGGGGAGCGCGCGCCAGGCCTCGAGGTCGCCCCAGTCCCCGCCGGAGAAGCGCCGGGCCGGCGACTGGAAACCGAGCGCGACCACGTCGTCGGGGGCGAACACCCAGGCGAGGGCCAGGCCGAGGCTGGGAGGACCGTCGACGGGCGTCGCGTCGAGCCGGAGCAGGCGCGGGTAGTAGGTGCAGCTGGCGACCGTCAGCCCGCCGCCCGTGGCGAGCATCAACGGCTGGACGTCCCCGGTCTCGAGCAGCTCTTCCCAGCCCCCCTCACCGTGCGCCCAGGCCGCGCCGATGCCGCCCGCCAGCGGCCTCTCCGCCCCGGCGAGGCAGAGCACCTGCGCCCCGGCCGGCAGCCCGGCGGAGCGGTCGCGCCAGCCGTCGGCGGTGCGCTCGTGGACCGCAGGCGCCCCCTCGCTCGCGGCCCACAGCGCGCCGTCCGGAGCGACCCACAGCGCGCACACCGCCCCGGGACCGGGCGCCTCGACCCGGGTCAGGGTCGGTCCCGGGTCCACGGACGGGCCGTCCGGCGCGGGGTCGGCCGCGGGCGGAGGCTGCGGGAGGCTGTCGCCACAGCCGATGAGCAGGCAGAGCACGGCGGCGAAGAGAGGCGGGCGCATCGTCTTCCTCCTGGACACTCGGTATAGCCCATGGCCGGCGGTTGCGCACGCGGACGCTGCGCGGTACAATCTTTGCCGTAGCAATGATTCGCCGGACACAGATCTGCACCCGCGATCTGCCGGCCCAGAGGAGGTCGATCCCATCCAGAGCCCGTC
>JAUIEM010000401.1 GCA_030428695.1 bacterium | reverse complement strand
CCGCCGCGCCTGCGTCCGGCTTCAAGACCATGGAGTTCCAGGTCCCCGACTTCATGGACGACGACGAGGACGAAGGCCCCGCCGCCGAGGCGCCGCCCAAGCCCGCCGCTGCGGACGCCGCAGAGGTGCCGGCCGGCAAGTTCAAGACGATGGAGTTCCAGGTCCCCGACTTCATGGACGACGACGAGGACGACGCCCCCGACACCGCGCTCGCTTCCCCGTCGGAAGCCCCGGCCCAGCCGCCTTCGGGCTTCAAGACGATGGAGTTCCAGGTCCCCGACTTCATGGACGACGAAGAGGACGACTTCCCCGCGGCGCCCCCGGCGCTGGGCCTCGAGGTCGGCGAGCCCCAGGGGATGCGGACCTCGGGCCTGCAGATTCCCGACTTCCCAGACGACTTCTCCGACGACGACGACTTCGGTCCGCCGCCGGCGCCCCCTGCTCCTCCGCCGCCGCCCGGCATCGACGTGCTGCCCGCGGGGATGCGGACGTCCGGGATGGACCTGCCCGACTTCCCGGATGACGACGACGACGACTACATGGACCCTGACGGCCCGCCGCCGCCGCTGATGGACACGGGCCAGCAGAGCGGCCAGACCTACGTCTACGACGAGGTGCCCGACGTGCTGAAGGAGAAGTACAAGAAGCTGCGCGGCGAGGAGTAATCGAGCGGGGTAAGGCCCCTTCGAGCCACAGGGCCGCCTCTCTGGAGGCGGCCCTTGTTCCTGGTGCCGCGCAGCCCTGCGAGCCGAGCGGCTGAGGTCGACACGCTCAACCCCGCAGCGCCGCCTCGCTGGTCGGGTGGCGCTGCTCGTATTCGGCGGCGCACGCCGTCTGATGCAGGCAGGCGCGGCAGGTCGCGGCCACGACCTCGAACAGGAGCTCCCCCGGGCCGACCAGGCCCTGGCCGCCGAACATGCCGAAGCAATGCGGACGGCTCTCTCCGGTCTCGCGGGTCCATACGCACGCCTCCTCGCAGCCGGACAGCTCGTTCGGCGCGGGGTGCTGGCGGCAGTACCAGCCGACGATACAGCCGCGCTCCCCGACAGAGCGCGTCATGTCGGCGGGGGGATCGACGAGCCCGTCCTGCCATTCGCTGTCGTAGTCGAGCTGATCGGGCTCGAGGTCGTCGTAGTAGTCGTCCGGCACCGGAATCTCGACGCGCTCGGCCTCGAGGGCCTCCTCGTCCATGTCGTCGTAGGCCGAGTCCGGGATGTAGCCGTCGTCCTTCGCGGGATCGGCGCTCTGCTTCGCCATCTGTCCTCTGCGCGGCCCGCCACGCGGTTTGAGATCGCCCAGGGATACGGATACACTCCGGAGACACGGAAGTCCAGCGCGGTGCTCCAGCGAAAGGAGCGAACGGGAAGACGATGGCGCGACTCTTGATCGACGAAGGCGGGAAGACGCGCGACTTCCCGCTCGGCAAGCGCACGACCATAGGACGCGCGCAGGGGAACGACCTCGCGTTCGACGACAAGGACCTGTCGCGCCACCACTGCGAGATCGTCCGTCAGGAACAGGGCGACTTCCTGCTCGATCTCGGCAGCCTGAACGGGACGCTGGTCAACGGCGAGCTGATCAAGCGCCACCCCCTCGACGACGGCGACACGATCGCGATCGGCAGCGTGCGCATGGTCTACGAGGGCGCGCCGCCGGCCAGCGAGCGCCGCGCCCGCGTCGACATGGCCGTCGACCCCGGCAGCGGGCTGCTCAGCGATCCCTGCTTCCGCCGCACCCTGGTGCGCGAGGTCAAGGAAAAGTTCACGCTGCAGCAGCCCTTCTGTCTCGCCCTGCTCGGTGTGCGCGCGCTGCCGCGGCTCGAGGCAGAGCTCGGCGAGGCGGCGGTCGACCGCTCCCTCACGCAGATCGGGAGCGCCGTCGCCGAGGGCGAGGCCGGGCCCGCCGTCTTCCGCTACGGCCTCGACCACGCCGGCTTCGTCCTGCCCGGTGGGCTCGGCGAGGCCCGCGCGCGGGTCGCGGCGATCTCTGCCAGGGTCGCGGCGCTGACGCTGCTCAACGGCGCGCCGGCGCACCACGCCGTCGGCCTCGCCTGCCTCGGCGACGAGGACTTCCCCTACCCGGAGCAGGTCGGTCCGACGAGCGCCGAGAACCTCTCCCTCGAGCTGCTCGAGCGGGCAGACCGGGCGCTCTCCGCAGCCCTGGCGGGGGAAGAGCCGGTCGTGGCCTTCGGCGAAGCGACGAGCGAGGCGGCGCCGCGGCTCGACGAGCTCGCGGGCATCGTGACCGGGGATCCCGGCCGCGACTACCGGAACGTGTCGCTGCTGCTCGAGACCATCCTCTCGGTGCAGCCCATCGACGAGCTCGACGAGCTGCTGCGCGCGGTCCTCGACCGGCTGATCAAGATCACCGACTGCGACCGCGGGGTGCTCTACTGGGTCGCCAGCGGAGGACGCTGGACCCCGGACGACCTCGAGGTGGCGGTCGCCCGGAACCGTCTCGGTGAGGACCTCGACGAGGTGACGGGGGCTTCGTCATCCCTTCCCCTCGCCGCCCTCGAACAGGGGCGCGCGATCGTGCGCAACAGCCAGGACAGCGGCGCGACCGAGAGCATGATGAGCAGCAGCCTGCACTCGGTGATGTGCGCGCCCGTGCTCGCTCTCGAACGCGTGGTCGGCGTGGTGTACGTCGACGGGCACCGGCGCTCGGGAGCCTTCCGGAGCGCGGATGTCGTGTTCTTCGAGGCGCTCTGCCGACAGGTCGGTGTCGCCCTCGACCGCAGCCGCCTCGCCGAGCTGCGCAAGGCCCGCCAGCAAGCGCTCGAACAGGAGAACGTGCGCCTGCGCGAGGGACTCGCCGGGCGCAAGCCGATCATCGGCGAGAGCGAGCCGATGAAGAAGCTCGAGAAGCTGCTCGGCAAGATCGCGCCGGTCGAGGTGTCCGTCCTGATCTACGGCGAGAGCGGCACCGGCAAGGAGGCGGTGGCCCGCAGCCTGCACGAGCGCTCGAACCGCTCATCGGGGCCCTTCGTCGTCGTCGACTGCGGCGCGATCTCGGAGAACCTGCTCGAGAGCCAGCTGTTCGGCCACGAGAAGGGGTCCTTCACCGGCGCGAGCGCGAAGGTCGCCGGCCAGTTCAGCCAGGCGGACGGCGGCACGATCTTCCTCGACGAGGTCGGTGAGCTGCCCCTGAACCTGCAGGTGAAGCTCCTGCGTGTCCTGCAGGAGAAGACCATCCAGCCTGTCGGGGGCAGCCAGCAGAACGTCGACGTGCGGGTCCTCGCAGCGACCCATCGGCGCCTCGAGGAGATGGTCCAGAAGGGCACCTTCCGCCAGGACCTCTTCTACCGGCTCAACGTCTTCCCAGTCACGCTCCCGCCTCTGCGTGAGCGCGGCTCGGACATCCTGCTCCTCGCGTCGCATTTCCTCGGCTGGTTCAGCGCCCTCAACCACAAAGAGATGCTCGGGCTGACCCGCGACGCCCAGCAGGTCCTGATGCGCCACAGCTGGCCCGGCAACGTCCGCGAGCTCGAGCACACCCTGCACCGGGCGGTGCTGATCGCCGACGGACCCTACGTCACGGGAGCCGACCTCAACCTCGGCGACGCCTCGGCCGAGGCCGCCACGGGCCGCCTGAGCCTGCAGGAGGCGCGACGGCTCGCCAACGACCGCTTCGAGCGCGAGATCGTCAGCGAGACCCTGAAGCACACCGGTGGCAACGTGACGCGAGCGGCCGAAGAGCTCTCGGTGTCGCGTCAGATCATGCAGAAGCTGATGAAGAAGCACGAGATCCGGCGCGAGCGCTTCATCCGCCGAGGCTGAGGGGCCGGAAAGGAATCAGTCGAGCACCGAGGGTGCGGAGGCGGCAGGAATTCTGTTGCTTGGCGAGCGACGCATACCTGCGCCAACAGCGAGGTCTCGGCACCGAGGAACGAGGAGCAGAGGCCGCAGCGGCCGAACACCGACACCGCGAGGCACACAGCGAAGCGGCCGAGCGGCCCGACCGAGGCACGGAGGTTGGTGGCGGTGGAGAGAGGCAAGTGCCACAATTACGCCGCAGGCGCGCCCGAATGCCTGACTTGTTCTTTTCCGGGCCCTGATTCCTTTCTGGGGCCCTGAGCGCGATCCTCGACCGCGCGCGGGCTCATTGCCCGTGTTCGGCGAGCGCCCTCGCCCCCTTGATCAACGCCTGGTCATAGAGCCTCGCCGCCTCGGCGAACTCCCTCCCGCAGGCGTCGAAGGCCTCGCGTTGGTAAAGATCCTGCCCGTTGCCGAAGTGCACGTCGGCCTGCGGTCCGGACGGGGGCAGAACGACATCGCTCGCGTTGAGGCGCTGCCGCATGATCACCCAGTCCTGCTGCAGGCCCTCGGCCTTCTGCTTGTTCTGCAGCCAGTCCGGGGGGCGGAAGAAGGCGATCAGCTCGTTGCGGTAGAAGTACCCGGCCACCGCCGCGCCGATCAGCAGGATCATCAGCGGACCGGTGAGGTCGGTCTTGCGCCTGCGCCGCGGAGGAGCCGAGGTCGCCCCCCCGCCCGCCGTATCGAACGAGCCCGAACCCCAGTCCGTCGGTGCGCCCGCGACCTGCGTGCGGTTCCCCCCCGACACCACGGTCTTCGGCATCGGCGAGTGCATGCGGGTGATGTGGTCGGCCGGGGCGGCCTTGGCCATGTTGCGCGGCAGGCTGGTGTCGCCGCTCTTGGCGATCGGACGCAGGGCCTCGGCGAGCTCAGCGCCGGTCTGGTAGCGTTTCTCGGGCTCCTTCTCGAGCAGCCGCATCACGATGTCGGCCATCGGACCGGAGATGCTGCGCCGGATGTTCTTGATCGGGACCGGCTTCTCCATCACGTGCTGCTTCATGAAGTTGACGGTCGCCGGACCGGCGTAGGGCGGCTTTCCGGTCAGCAGCTCGTACGCCGCGCAGCCGAGGGAGTACAGGTCGGAGCGGTGGTCGGTGCGCCGGCTGTCCTTCCACTGCTCGGGCGACATGTACGCGGGCGTCCCCATCATCGCGCCGGTGCGGGTCAGGTTGTCGAGATCCTCGGTCGCCTTGACCAGGCCAAAGTCCGCGATCTTGACCTTCCCGCGCTCGGTCAGGAGCAGGTTGTCGGGCTTGATGTCGCGGTGCACGATCCCTTCCTGGAAGGCGGCATGCAGGCCCTGGGCCGACTCCATCAGGATGTTCGCGACCGTGCGCTCACTGAGCTTGCGCTTCTTGCGCAGGAGACCTTTGACCGTCCCCCCACCCGCATAGCCCATCGCGATGCAGAACATGCCGCCCGCATCGAACATGTCGTACACGGGGACGATGTTGGCGTGATCGATCCGGGCGAGACTGCGGGCCTCGCGCACGAAGCGCTCGATCAGGCTCTTGTCCTTGGACAGGAGCGGGGCGAGGATCTTGATCGCGACCTTCCGCTGCAGCTTGAGCTGGGTGGCGAGAAACACCGAGCCCATCCCGCCCTCGCCGAGCTTGCTCTCGATCTTGTAGCCGGAGAAGGTCTTGCCGACGAACTCCGCGTCGAGGTCGGCGCCGGCGGGGATCAGATCGCTGTCCGGCGCGGCGGGGGCCGGAGCCGGCGCAGCCGGGGGCGCCTCGGCCTGCATCGGCGTGATCGGTGGCGGCGTCAGCTTGCCCGGCGAACGTTGCGGACGGTTGATGCGCCGCCGCGTCGATGTCCGTGGACGCGGCATCTGCCCGCTTCCACCCAGCCGCGAGGTCGAGCTGGCCGGTCGCCCGGGCATCTCCGGCGTGTCCGCCTCCCACACGGTCTTCTGCTCGTCCATCGGCTCCTGCGGCTGCGGCCGCGGTGTGCCGTGGGACCGGGGCGGCCCTCCCGGACGAGGCGGTCCGCCCCGTTGCGGTGGTGGTCGCAGCTTGCGCCTCGTCCCTTCGCGCGTGTTCGCCGGTCGGCGCCGCGACGGGGGCCGCAGCTTCTTGCCACGGGACCTGGACGAAGGCGCGCCGAGCGGCTTGCCGCAGGACAGACAGTAGCGTGCGTCGCGCGGATTGTTGTGGGAGCAGGCTGTGCAGTGCAAAACTGACTCCATTGGACGCCGACGACGGGCACGTCAGATCCCGCCAGGGAGGACCCTGCACGGAGCCGAGCAGGGGAGGCGCCTCCCGGGGCCTTCGCCAGCGGTCGCGGCTCCATCGGTCCGTCGTTGCAGCTTAGCATTAAAACGGCCTGGGCGCATGAGCGACAGCAGAATCCCCTGAAATCTGGCGCCTCCCGGGGGAATTTTCGGCCCGGGCGGCAGCCGGCGGACGAGGTCCCGACGAACACTCCATCGGGGCCCCCCGGGCGCGCTGAGATCATGCTCCAGGGTCAGCTGAGCCCGGTGTCGGGGCGGAGCGCGCGGACGGCCGCAGCGGTCGTCGCCCCCACGGCCGTCCTCGACACTCTACGCTCCGCCGATGCGGCCGGAGGTCCCGACCGCTCAGCGCTGCTCGCGAATGCTCGCGACCACCTCGTCGTGCTCGGGGAAGCGCCCGACCTCATGCTTGCTGAAGACCCGGGTGCCGTCGACGACGACGTCGAAGATGCCGTTGCCGCCCTTGATCAACTCGGGCTCGACGGAGAAGGTGTCGCGGAGGGTGGCGGCCAGACTGGACGCCTTGGGAAGGTAGTTTCACATCGTGCAGTAGGTGATGCTGATCTTCATCGTGGTCTCTCCTCAGGATAATCCCCGGGCATTGTACCAGCCAGCGGAGACCCGAAAAGACCAGGGATGGGAAAGGGACCGCACCGGGCGGTCCCTCGTCAGCTTCGGGGAGCGGGCACGCGAGCCGGCGTCAGCGTTTGTCCTGCTCGGGGACCGTGTCGCCGAGCAGGATGAAGCCCGTGCCGTCACACACCGGGCATTCGCCCGCTTCGCCGTCCGCCGTGCAGCGACAGCTGGAGTAGTGCTCGCCGACGCCCGTGCCGAGGCACATCGCGCAGCTGCCGCTGCCCCCGCAGTCACTGCACACGATCTCGCGACCGACGAGCCGGACCTCTTCCTGGCAGTCCTTGTTCGTGCACAGCGGCACCCGGTAGAACTCGTCGGTCAGGTCGATCTCCTCGCCGCAGAACGGACACGTCGAGGTGCCGTCCGCGTGGTAGACGATCGCGTCGTCGACCACCTGATCACCGGACTTGACGGCCGTGTCGCAACCGACGAGGCCGAGCAGAAGCCCGACCAGTACGAACATCCCCGTGCGCGTCATCTCTCTTCCCTCGCGTCAAGCAGGATCGATGATCCCGTAGTTCTAGGACCACTCTGTCACGGCCTCGTCATGATCTGCAGCTCGGGATCACGGGTGCCGAGGGCCTGATGCAGCTCCTGGTAGAGGTCGAGCCTGGCATCGAGCGTGTCGACGGTGTCGGTCTCGATCAGCTCGACGAAGTGGATCGCCCCGTCGGCATCGACCCGGAACGGCTTGAAGGGCACGGTGACCGGCAGACGCTCCGCGAGCTTCTCGCCGTAGTACTCACCGGTTCCCTGGCGCTGGAAGGTCCCGATGCAACCCCAGGCGCTGGCGTTCTTCGCGTCGCTGGCACGTCGGGCGAGGCGCATGAAGAACAGCGCGCGGTCGCTGTCCTCGATCGCCTCCTCGGACTCGATGGTCGACAGGAACGTCGCCCGCATCTTCTCGGCCCGCTGAGCGCTCGCCGGCCCCGCCAGGAAAGCGCGGTAGACGGTGCGCAGCTCTTCGTCGCGGTCGACGCCCGACTGCTGGACGGTGAGCAACAGCTCGTGGCCCCCGTCGACCGCCGCGACCTCGGAGATCTCCCCGTTCTCGAGCGCCCAGATGCGCTTCTCGAGAGCGGTCGCCTCCCGCAACCGGAAGGTGCCGAGCTGGCGATCGAGCCACAGCAGGAAGCCGTGCGGATCGCGCGGCGCGTCGAGCTCCTGGGTAAAGCCTCCGATCTGCATGGCGAGCGCGCCCGTGGGCAACAGCGGGAAGGCCTCGCCGGCGTCGGAGTAGAACTGCCGCAGGGTCTGGTTGGGCGCGAGCCGTTGCGGCGCCGGAGCGTCATTCGACTGGTAGCGGCCCGGCTGCGCGGCGACGAGCTCGGCGACCACCTCCTTCAACGAGTAGCCTTCGGCGAGCCGCGCAGCGATGGTGTCGGCGTCCGCGCTCATGCCGGAGTGCGCACGGGAGACCACGGCGGGGTCACGGTCGCTGACCGCCGAGTCCTTCGCGACCATGATCTGGCGGATCTTGCGGCTCTCCTCGGCCCCCTCTTCCTTCTCCTTCAGACGGATCACGTGGAAGCCCTTGTACCAGGACACGACCTCGACCGGCGCCGAGATCTGCCCGACCTCGAGGGTCTCGGCCGTCGCCACGAACTCCTGCTGGAAGCCGGTGCCCGGCGCGAGCCAGGAGTATTCCCCGCCGTTCGTGGCGGCGCCGGGGTCATCCGACTCGCTCACGACCAGGTCGGCGAACTCGACCTCACCGCGCTCGAGGCGCACGATCGCGGACTCGGCCTGGGCGAGGGCGAAGGCGCGGCGCGACGCCTCGTCGGTCGCATCGCCCCAGTCCTCCTCACCGTCCTCGGTGTAGTTGTAGAGGATGTGCTGGACGGTGTAGCGCGCATTCGACGTCACCTCGAGCACCTCGACGAGGTGGTAGCCGCGCGGGCTCTCGAGACGCGCGGACAGCTCTCCGACCGGCAGCGCGTTGACCTTCTCGGTGAAGTCCTCGCCGTAGGCGGCGCTCCAGTCCCCTTCGACGACACCGCCGTTGAGCGCGCTGCGCAGCTCCATGCGGTCGTCGGAGTGCTTGCGGGCCAGCGTCTCCCAGCTCTCGTCCGAGCCGTCGGCGACCAGCTTGGTCCGCACGACGTCGATCAGGGCACGCGGCAGGTCCGGCTGCACGCTGAGGACCCGCACGTCGTACACCTTGGTGCTGTCGGAGAGACCGCGCAGGGCGGCGAGCTCATCGATCACCGCCGGGGTGACGCCGCGCCAGCGGCTGATCTCGTGCATCTCCCAGAGCCGGGCCTGCTTGGCCTGGTAGATCGGGCCGACGCTGTTGCGGACGAGGATCTCCTGCTCCGGCAGG
>JAUIEM010000686.1 GCA_030428695.1 bacterium | reverse complement strand
CGCCGCCTGCAGCAGCCCGCGCAGCCGGAAGCGGGCCGGGCGCAGGCCGGCGAGGACGCGCCCGAGCGCCCGCTCCTCGGCCTGACGGTCGGCGTCGGCCAGGCGTCCGAGCAGCGCGTCGAGCAGCGCGTCGTCCGCGGCGCGCCGGGGGTCCCGGGGCAGCTCCTCCGCGCTCATGCCGTTCCTCCGAGGGGATAGCTCCTGCGCATGCACACGAGCAGCCGGGAGCGGGCGCGCTGCAGGCGCTTCTTCGCCGCCTCGAGCGAGACGCCGATCGCCTCCGCGAGCTCGCGCGTCCCGAGCTTCTCCCAGTAATGGAGATGGATCACCCGCGCCGCCTCCGGCTCGAGCTCTTCGATGCAAGCCCGCAAGCCGGCGAGGCGCTCGTCGAAGGTGTCGCCCGGCTGGCTCTCGATCGCGCACAGCCGCTCGTCGACCCCGGTCAGCAGGCGCGGGTCGACGGCCTTCGCGCGGCGCCGGTAGAAGGCGAGCACGAGGTGGCGCGCGATGCCGCGCAGCCAGGGGCCGAAGGGCCGGCTGCGGTCGAAGTCGTCGAGGCGGCGCCAGGCGATCAGGCAGGTCTCCTGGAAGATGTCGTCGACCGCCGCCGCGTCCTTCAGCACCGCGTGCAGGTAGCTGCGCAGCGCGGGGCTGTGCTCGCGGAGCAGGATCTCGAACAGCGCGCGGGCCTGGGGCATCGCTTCCTCCGCTTCTCATTGTCGCGGATGCGAAGGCGGGGACATCCCGATCGGGGATTTTCGTCGCGGGCCCCAGGGGACCGCTGGGAGACTCCTCTCCCGGTCCGGCGGGCGGGTGTAGACCCTGCCCCCGAGGGGGATGGACCCACTCGACTTGCAGCCTCTCCCGGGACGCGTTCCAATACAGGCTGCGACGCACCCGGAGCCCCCTGTGTCCTTCCTGCTGCTCGAAGAGGCCTTCGACACCGGCGACCCCGGCTTCCTCCCCACCCTCGAGGCCTGCCGGGAGGCCTCGCGCCTGGCCGGCTTCGCGCCCCGCTGGCGGAAGGACCCGCGGCCCTGGGCCCGGACGCAGCTCGAGACCTACCTCGCGCGGCCCCTCGCCCAGCCCCTGCACGAGGGGCTGCTCAAGCGCCTGTTCAAGGACGCCGAGGCCGCGGGCGACCACCGCGTGATGGCGCTGTTCCTCGTCGCCTGCGACAAGCTGATCCGCCGCCGGCTGCGCGTCCGCACCCGCGTCGACTGGCGCAGCGGGGCGCGCTGGAAGGAGGAGCGCCTGCACGCTCCCTCCGACACCCTCGACAAGACCGCCGACGCCCGTGAGGAGCAGCCCGACGGGCGGCTGTTCTCCTACCGCACGCGGCACTACCTGCGGCGGCGCTGCTGGCGCTACTTCCGCCGCCTCGGCTTCCAGCGCCCGGAGGAGTACCCGGCCGCGATCGCCGGGGCCCTGCGCCGCTACACCGACGACGACCTCGCCGCGGGCGAGAACATCCTCGACAGCTGGGGGCTCTTGCAGGCCTGCTACCGCGAGTCGAAGCTGCTCGACTTCGGCGTCTCGTACCCCCGCCTGCGCCCGGGCCAAAGGCTCGCCGCCCTGGTGGCCGCGCCGCGCTTCCCGGAGCTGTGGGGGAAGCCGGCGAGCGCGGAGCTCCTCTGGCAGCTCGCTCTCGAGGCGCGCGCCCACCTGGTGCGGCGCTGGGCGGTGCAGCTGCTCG
>JAUIEM010000400.1 GCA_030428695.1 bacterium | reverse complement strand
CTTTCGCTGCCGCCGGGTCTACAGCAACAAGCCGCCCTGCGGGGCGATGCGCGGGCACGGCGCGGTCAACACGCGCTTCGCCTACGAGACGCTGATCGACGAGCTGTGCGAGCGGTCGAAGCAGGATCCGGTGCAGTTCCGCATCGACAACGCCCTGCCGAGCTTCACCAAGACGATCAACGAGTTCCGCATCACCTCCAACGGCGTCGTCGAGTGCCTCGAGCGGGCGCGCGCCGCCTCCGGCTGGGTCGACAAGCACGGGAAGATGCCGTTCGGGCGCGGGATCGGCGTCGCTTGCGGCTTCTACATCTCGGGCAGCGCCCTGCCGATCCACTGGACGAAGCTGCCGCAGTCGACCGTCCACATCAAGATCGACATGGACGGCGGCATCACGGTCCACAGCATGGCGGCCGAGATCGGCCAGGGCTCGGACACGATGCTCGCCCAGTGCGTCGCCGAGGTGCTGCGCTGCGACCTCGGGCGGATCCGGGTCTACAGCGGGAACAGCGACACCGCGCCGATCGACCTCGGCAGCTACAGCTCGCGCGTGACCTTCATGGCGGGCAACGCCGCGCGGCGGGCGGCCCTGAAGATCAAGGACAAGCTGGTGCGGGCGGCAGGGAAGAAGACCGGCTACCCCTGGGAAGGCTTCGTGCTCGACCGGGAGGAGCTCGTGTTCGCGCCGAATCCGGATATCCGGATCAGCTTCGCCGACGCCCTCGAGGAGGCCCTCGCCGAGAACGGGGCGCTGATCGCCAAGGGCGCCTACCAGGGCCCGCCGAAGATGGGCGGCAGCCACAAGGGCGCCGCGGCCGGCCTCGCGCCGACCTACAGCTTCTCGGCCTTCATCACCGAGGTCGTCGTCGACCCCGACACCGGCTACGTCCAGGTCGAGAAGGTCTGGGCGGCCCACGACTGCGGCAAGGCGCTCAACCCGCTGTCGGTCGAGGGACAGATCGAGGGCTCGATCCACATGGGCCTCGGCCAGGCCCTGATGGAGGACTTCCGCTACAACAAGGCCGGCATCCTCAACGCCAACCTCCTCGACTACCGCACCCCGAGCCCGATGCAGATGCCGGACGTCGAGGTGATCCTGGTCGAGACCAACGACCCCGAAGGCCCCTACGGCGCCAAGGAGTGCGGGGAAGGGCCACTGCTGCCGATCCTGCCCGCCGTCGCCAACGCGATCCACGACGCGGTCGGGGTCCGGATGCGCGAGCTGCCGATGACGCCCGACATCGTCTGGAAGGCGATGCAGCAGAAGAAGAAGCGCGAGCAGCGCCAGCCCGAGTTGGCCCAGTCCGACGCCTGATTCCGTGATCCCGCGCAACCTCCCGAGGACGAGCTGATGATCCTTCCCTCCTTCGAGCTGCACGAGCCGCAGACGGTCGACGAGGCCCTCGACCTCGCCGCGAGCGTCGGCGGGGACTTCGACTTCCTCGCCGGCGGCACCGACCTCCTGCCGAACTACAAGCAGCGGCTCAATCCGCGCAAGCACGTGATCTTCCTCGGCGGCATCGACGAGCTGACCTCGATCTCGGGCTCGCAGATCGGCGCCCTGGTCAGCCTCAGCGCCCTCGGCGAGCACCCGGTGGTCGCCGAGCGCTACCCGGGGCTGGTCGAGGCCGCGGCCACCGTCGCCTCGCCGCTGATCCGCAACCACGCGACCCTCGGCGGGAACCTGCTGCTCGACACGCGCTGCTACTACTTCAACCAGTCCCACTTCTGGCGCGAAGCCAAGGGCTACTGCCTCAAGGCCGACGGCGACGTGTGCCTGGTCGTGCCGCAGAAGGAGATCTGCTACGCGACCTACTCCGGCGACACCGCCCCCGTGCTGATGTGCTACGGGGCGGACGTCGGCCTCGCGGGACCCGACGGACGGCGGCGGGTGCCGCTCCGGGACTTCTTCCGCCACGACGGCATCGCCCGCTTCGTCAAGAAGAAGAACGAGATCCTGACCGACGTGCGCTTCCCCGACGACGCGCCCAGCCTGCGCGCCGGCTACGAGAAGCTGCGCATCCGCGACACGATCGACTTCCCCCTGGCCGGCGTCGCGGCGGGCCTGCGCCTGGCCGACGACGGCAGCATCGCGCAGCTGACCGTGGTCGTCAACGCGACCAACACCACGCCGCTGGTGATGGACGCGGTCACCGACACCTTCGCCGGCCAGCCCCTGACCGCCGAGGCCGCCGCCGCGATCGCGGGCCAGGTCAAGGACAAGACCACCCCCTACCGGAACGTCTGGCTCTCCCCGCAGTACCGCAAGGAGATGGTCGGCGTGCTGACCGAGCGCCTGCTGCTGCGGCTCGCCACGGGCTGAGCGCCGCGTGAATTGCATAGCGGATCGGTGAGAGCCTCCGAAGCAGGCCGATCTTGGCACTTGCGACGGGTTCATCCCGTCTCGCGGGCGGGGGTAGACCGGGTAGACCCCGCCCCTACGATCGGATTCTGACCAGCTTGGCACACGTTCCCGCCGACCCTCGCTCCGAGGCACGAGGAGCGAGGGTCAAGGGCTGCAGGCTACACAAGAGGAGTTGGGCGGCAGCCCTGTTTGCGACACCACCGCAGATCTCTTCTCCGAGGTACGAGGAGAGGAGATCGAGGAGGTGGCGCAATCAGGGCGATGGTCGCCCAACCTCCGACAGTGTTGCACGCGACACGGTGGTCCCCCACCGGGGGACTCACAGGGGGGGCATCAACAAGCCAACAAACACCTCGTTCCCCGGGGACCGGTGTGCGTTACGGTGCTTGCCCGAACGCCAAAACGCGTTTGGATACTCAGGGCTTCAGCACCGCCGCCGCGGTGCGGGCCTCCTGTTCGTCCCAGCCGAGCGCACGCAGGCGGCTTGCGATGGCGTTGGGCGTCGCGACGCTCGCGGCGCTCCCCTCGACACCGGGACCGAACAGCGCGCGCACGGCATTGTAGGCGCGGATCGCGGGCGCCCCCGCAGAACTGGCACTGCGTGCGCCCGCGACGCAGCATCGCGACGAGCGCGGAGAACGGGCGAACGTACCTGCGGGAACAGTCACCGCAGTGGAACTCCGTGTCCTGGCCGTCGCGTTGACTCATGCGCCGCCTCCCCGCTCTTGCCCGGCTTCGTTCCGCGCCGGCTCCCCGCCGTCAACTTCGGAGACCAGGCGCAGGCGGGTCTGTGCGCCCTGCCCTGCCAGCACGATCCAGGCGTCGAGAGCGGAGGAACGGCAGGGGCCCGGCCCGTGGTAGACCTCGGCGAAGGCTCCGTCCTCGAGCGTCCGGTAGACCTGGAGCGGGACCTGCGCCGGCTCGCGGGTGTCCGGAGCGGGATCGACGATGACGAGCTCGCGGACGCCGAGCGCGGCGTGCTTCTGAGGGAGAAGCTCGTAGTCCCTGCGCCAGTCGGTGACGACCTCGAGGGCGAAGAGGGGCGGACGGTGGTCCGGCCGCCAGGTCTGGTAGCCCTTCGGCAGGGACGCGGGCGGCGCCCCTTCGAGCAGGTAGACGTCCGGGCAGACGCGAACCAGGGGCTCGTCCGGCATCCAGGCGAAGAGCTGCCTTCCGCCGACGTGGAGACCCCCGCCCCGCTGTTCGATCAGCCCCGCGATGGCGCTGCGCAAGGACAGGCTGATCGCCTCGCGGAGGGGGCTCGGGGCCTTGGCCTCCGCGTCGCTCAGGGTCCACGAGCTCCAATCCACCCGCGCCTGCCACAGAGCGGGCGGAGCCTCGCGCAGGACGCGCAGGGAGCGGGGCGGCCGGGTCGGTTCCATCGGCGGGGGCGTCCCTCCATGCCGGGAGCATGTCTTCTGGACTTCGTTCAGCTTCCGTCGCGGTCGCGGCGCGCCCGGAGCTCGTTCAGCTCTGCTTCGAGCCGGGCGCGCTCGGCTCTCTCGGCGCGGAGCGCGCGTTCGGCCTCGGCGCGCTTCCGCTCGGCCTCGGCGCGCTTCCGCTCGGCCTCGGCGCGCTTCTCCCGCTCGGACTCGAGCGCGTGGGCGCGGGAGGCGGACCGCTCCGCTTCCGACGGATGCAGGTCGTTGCCGTCCGCGTCGCGGGCGAGGCGCAGACGGGCGCGGTCGCCGGAGCCCGTCGGGACCAGATAGGCCTCCAGCGTCGACGATCGGAACGGTCCCGGGCCAGCGTACACCCGCGCGAAGGTTCCGTCCTCCAGCGCCTGATAGACCTGGAGGGTCACCCGTTCCGGGGTGCGGGGGCTCGGATGCGGATCGTAGATGGCCAGCTCGCGCACACCGAGCTCGGCGTACTTCTGCGGGTTGAGGTCGTAGTCCTTGCGCCACTCGTCCGAGACGACCTCGAGCGCGAACAACGGCGCGCGATGACCCGGCCGCCAGGTCTGGTAGCTCTTCGGCAGCGGCGTGGGCGGCCCGCCTTCGACGACGAAGACATCCGGCGAGACGCGGACCAGGGGCTCGCTTCGCATCCAGCCGAAGAACTGGTCGGCCGAGAGATGCACATGCCAGTCCCGCTGCTCGATCAGCACGGCGAGGATGCTGCGGAAGAGCCAGATGATCTCGGTCTGCAGTGGGCTCTCGCCCATGTCTTCCTCATCGGTCAGGTACCAGGAGCTCCAGTCGACCCGCGCCTTCCACAGCGCGGGCGGAGCTTCGCGCACGACGCGCAGACAGCGGGGCGGCCGGGTGATGTGCGTGGTCGGGGCCATCGCGGGACTCCTTCGTGTCCCTCTCATCGTAGCGCGGCGCGAGGAGGATTCCAGCCGTCGGTTGTGAAGGCCCAGGAGCCTCCTAGGGCCTGCCATCGGGGAAGTAGAGTTGGACGCGTGCGGCTGCCTGGGGGTCCGGAAAGCGCTCGTCCTCGAGGTCCGCCTGCAGGTGGTCGAAGAGCCTCTGGTTACAGGAGGCGTCGCCCCGGCTCCAGTAGGTGCGGAGGGTGTCGGCGATCAGCGGGTGGCACGAGGGGCTGGTCGTGCTCCCGAGGTTTTGCTCGATCAGGTCGACCGCCTCGCGGTTCGCGGAGCGGAGGCCAGGCTCTCGGCGGGAGCTTCGCCGCCGAACATCCGATCTTCGACTCCGATTCCCCGCGCGCGTCGCGTCGGATTGTCGCACGGCCTTGGCACGCGTTCCCGCCGACCCCCGCTCCGAGGAACGAGGAGTGAGGGTCAAGGGCTGGAGGCTACACAAGAGGAGTTGGGTGGCAGCCCTGTTTGCGACACCACCGCAGGTCTCTTCTCCGAGGAACACAGCGAAGCGGCCGATCGGGCCCGAGGTACGAGGGCACGGAGGTGAGAGGAGAGCGAGGAGGTGGCGCAATCAGGGCGATGGTCGCCCAACCTCCGACAGTATTGCTCCCTACACGGTGGTCCCCCACCGGGGGACTCACAGGGGGGCATCGACGAGCCAACAAACACCTCGTTCCCCGGGGACCCGTGTACGTCACGGTGCTTGCCCCGACGCGAACATCAGATCGGTCACCCAGGGCAACGGGCCGTCGTGGGCAGCGAGCTCGGCGATCAGCTCCTCGGGCGTCGCCGGCAGCGGCCGCTCCCCGGAGACTGCGTGGCGCGTGCTGCTGCACCCCGCGGCGAGAAGCAGGCACAGGAGCACCGACCGTGCGGCCAGCGCTGCGTCCTCCTGGTTTCCTCGGAGCGATCGAAGCGCCCGGCCGTCACCGGACCGTCACCGGACGACGTGTCCGCTGCCGATGCGGAGGCTGTCCTGCAGCTCTTCCCAGGCGGTCTCGCCGACGTCGGCGGGATTGATGAACAGGCGGCGCAGGTGGGTCAGACGCCGCAAGTGCGCGACCCCCTCCCCGTCGATCCGGTTGCCGGCGAGGAACAGCCGCTCCAACGTGCCGAGCTCCGCCAGGGCGGCCAGCCCGGGACCGCGGATGCGGGCGCCGTTGAGGTGCAGCTCGGTCAGGTTCTGCAGCGCGGCGATCGCGGCCAGCCCGGCGTCGCTGACCGCGGTGAAGGACAGGTTGAGGGTGCGCAAGGCCGGCCAGGACTGCAGATGCGCCAGGCCCGCGTCGCCGACCTGGGTATTGGAGAGGTCGAGCGCGGTCAGGGAGCTGAACGGGGCCAGGTGAGCCAGGCCCGCGTCCGTCACCTCGTTGCCGGAGAGGTTCAGGCTCTCCAGCCGGGAGAGCTTCCCCAGGTGGACGAGGCCGGCGTCGCTGAGCTGGTTGCGCGCGAGACCGAGCTCGGTCAGCCCGGTCAGCTCCGCGAGGTGGAGCAGGCCGGCGTCGGTGATCTCCTGGTTGGTGAGCTGGAGGCGGCGGAGCGCGGGCAGCTTCCCCAGCGGGACCAGGCCGTCGTCGCCGAGCTCGCCGTCACCTTCCAGGAGGAGGACGGTCAGGGACGTCAGCTCCGCGAGCACGGAGAGCCCCTCGCCGCTGACGCAGACCTCGCTGAGATCCAGGGTCTGCAGGGAGTGCAGCCGCGCGAGGGAGGGCAATCCGTCGTCGCTGATCTGCGTCCCGGCCAGCTGCAGCTGCCGCAGTGAGGGCAGCCCCGCCAGCGCCGCCAGCCCCGCGTCTCCGACGGTCGCCAGGGTCAGGTTGAGGGTATGGAGTGAGGTCAGACCCTGCAGGTGGACGAGCTCCGCGTCGTCGATCTGTGCGCCGGAGAGGTCGAGGACACGTAGCGGCAGCTTCGCCAGGGCCGCGAGCCCCGCGGCCGTGAGCTCTCCGCCTTCGGCAGCGAGCTGGCGCAGACAGACGTGCTCGGTGAGCGCGGAGAAGACGTCGTCCCCGGCACCGAAGTCGAGGACGAGCGCGACCAGGAAGCCGCGCCTCCAGACATCGCGCCCGAGGGCCTCGCTCAGCGTCGCTCCGAGCCAGGTTCGCCGGTTCTCCTCAAGGAGCGCGGACGCCCGCTGCTCCAGAGCGCTCGCGCGCGGATCGTCGTCCGGCAAGCGCGCCCGCTCACACTGCAGGCGGATGAACTCCCCGCGGGGATCTCCGCGCTCGCGCAGGAGGTCCGCATAGCGCAGGCGGGGGGCATCGTCGTCCGGCGCGGCGGCCACGGCCTCGAGAAGGTCTTCGTGCTGCATCGGAAGCTCCCTTTGGGGTGGGACGGTTGCGCTGCGCAGAAGTCGCTCGCGAGATAGGTGGTCAGCCCTCTGGAAGAGCGTCCACAGATCCCCGAACGCCGCTCCGTTCCTGCGCAGGTACACGATACCAGGTTGTGACTGACCTCAGCGTCCGTTCTGTCTCGCGAGAGGTCGGTTCCCGAACTACGACGGGAGGGGGTAAACCCCTCCCCTACATTCGGATAGGACCATCAGCCCAAGCAAGGCACGCATGCCGCACGTCCGAGATCACCCGTAGACTGCGTCGGAATCCAATGTAGGGGCGGGGTTTACCCCCGCCCGCCGCAGGCGTGGGGACGTGCGTCAACGGGTTCCTTGAGACAGCCTCTTTACCCCCGCCCGTCGATCGGGAGGAAGGTCCTGGCGTTGCCGGAAGGATCACCGCGCCGTGGGCTGAGGTGCCCGGATCAGGCGTCCGTCTTCGGGGCGGCGTCCGCATCCTTCTTCAGCGCGTCGGGATCGGCCGCGGGCGAGAAGCCGAGCTCCTGGAGCACCGCGACGGCATCTTCGACGATCTTCGACGCGGTCTCGGTCGGGGACGCGACGGGTTTGTCGTCCGCTTCGTCCGCGGCGGGCTTGTCTTCTCCCGCTTCACCGCTGGCTGCGCTGTCCTCGGACGGCTCCGTGTCTTCCGCGGGCGCGCTCCCATCCTCTTCGTCGCGCGCGGCCTGCTCCTCGGGCGAGAGCTCTTCGACCGCGGGGGTCGGCTCGACGACGTCGTCCCCTTCGCTGCTTCCCGCCGTCTCGTCCGGCGCGGATTCCGTCTCTCCGCCCTCGTCCGCCTCTGCCTTCTCGCCGCCATCCTTCTCGGCTTCCGCCGCGGCCTTGGCCTCGGCTTCCCACTCCAGGCCGGTCTGACGGGCGTCGTAGGCGATGCGATCGCTCTTCTCGAGCTCTTCGGGGCTGAGGGTGCTGACCTCTGTGGGCTTGGCCTCGTCCGTGGCGCTGGCGCTCGCGTCGTCCGTGGCGCTGGCGCTCGCGTCGTCCGTGCCCGCATCGTCCGCGGTCGCGTCCTCAACGCTCGCGCCGGCGTCGGCGGCGGACTGGGCTTCCTCCATCGCGGCGAAGTCGACCAGCGCGTCGCCGGACGGGACGTCGGCCTCGCCGGTCTCCGGGTCGGTCTTGGCTGTGGAGTCCGACTTCGCGGTATCGTCCGTCGTCGTTGCCTCGTCGGTCGTCTCGCTCTCGGCGGCCCCCGCCGTCGTCGAGGTTCCACCAGCGCGTGACGGAGCGAGCGTGACGCCGAGCTCGTCCGGCATCTTGATGCCGGCCTGGCGCTTGACCTCGTTGCAGATCTGCGTCGCGATCGGATGCTGCGGCTGCTCGTTGTCCTGCATGACCTCGGGCAGCTCGAAGCTGAGCTCGGCCTCGGTCTGCTCGACGACCTGCTGGGCCAGCTCCTGGCGCTGCTCCTCGCTGAGGAAGGGCCCGGGAGCCGTCGTCTCGACCAGGTCGATGCCGACCTTGCCCTTGGACTCCTTGCGCAGCTGCGCGGCGAGCTTCGCCTGCTCGGCGTCCCCGCTCGGACGCAGCAGCTCGTCGGCCGGGTCGAAGCCGAGCTCTTCCTTCACGCGCTTCTGGATGTAGCGCCCGGTCGCGATCTCGGCCTGGGGACGGGTAAGCGGTACGCCACCGCCCGCCCCGGCACCGCCCGCGGTCGCCCCGGCGGCCGCTCCGCCGCCCATGATCGAGGCGCCGGCCATGCCGACCGCGCCGGCCAGGCTGACCTTCGCCGCCGTGCCCAGGCTGCTGCCGGACTTCGAGCCGTCGGACGTTCCGGCCGCGTCCTTGCTCTCGCTGGTCGCGGCGGCCCCGGTTCCCGCGCCCGCGGCGATGCCCGCGGCTCCGGCTCCTGCCGTTCCGGCCCCGGCACCAGCGGCCGCGGCCGCTGCAGCGCCGGCGTCGCCCGCTGCGCCGTCCGCTCCGGCGGCACCCGCGGCTCCCGATGCGGCACCCGCAGCTCCGTCAGCGCCCGCCGCGGCGTCGCCCGCGGCTCCGTCGGCTCCGGCGGCGGCGTCGGCT
>JAUIEM010000685.1 GCA_030428695.1 bacterium | reverse complement strand
ACATCTCCCCGTCGAGCAGCAGGTGCAACGTCCGCAACCGGATCGGATCGCTGAACGCCCGGAACATGCGGTTGATGTCGGCTGTCATATTCGCCTGGAGGAATACATCATCCGCGCCCGGGGATCAAGCCCTCGACGTGCGTACCTGGACAGCGCCGGCGGGCCGCCCGCGTACCGCGTGGGCTCGGGATGGGGTCGGCACCCACACCCCTCGTCCCTCGACTGTCCCAGTCGACCCTCCAACAGAGAACGGTCCTCCGCGGATGCCGGGAGTTCCAGCCCCGGAGGGACCTTGCCGATAGCACGAGCATGGTCCTTCAGCCCTGCCCCGAGTGTGGTTCCCAGGTCTCCAGCCTCGCGGTGTCCTGTCCGAGCTGCGGTTGCCCTGCCTCGGCTGCGAAGTTCCCGACCGCCGACAAGCCCAAGAAGTCCAAGCCCGCGGGGCACGTGGGCACCGTTCCTGGCTGCCTCGCTGTCCTCCTAGCGATCGGGGTGGTTGCAGTGGTGTTCAGAGAGCCGCATGTGGATAGCCCGCCCACGCCTCGAGCTCCCGCTCGGCGTGCCGCCGGGAGCAAGCCCAGCCCGTCGCAGCCGCCGAGCTTCGACGCCCAGCTCGCAGCGAAGGGCAAGGAGCTGCACGCGCGCCTCCTCTCCGATGCAAACGCCTACGATTGGTACCTGTCGGGGTCGCTGTTGGGGGCGGTTACAGCGGATCCCAAGGCGTCCATCGCGGTGCCGTTGGACGCCTGGAATGAGATCAGTGACGAGGAGCGCGACGAGCTCATGCACTACGCCGCGAGCCTCATCGAGCCGATGCGCAGGGATCCGCTCGCGTTCTGCCAGATCCCGGCCTCGGCTCCGGTGGCGGGGATGGTGCTCGAGAACGCCGGTAGGATGGGGCCTCGGAGCTGGGTCATCTACGGTGGGCGGCTGGACGGGAGCGACATCCTGACGGACGAGGTGGTCGCATCGGGCGCGAATCACCAGCTCGGTCCGAGGCCAGAGACTTCCCCGCCCGAAGAGATCATTGCGCAGCTCCTTGCTGGGGGGGTTCGCGCCGACTCACCTTGGCACCGGTCCAACTTCGACGGTATCTGGAACGCTGTTCTCCGCTCGACGTTCGGCGACAACGAGGTCTCGTGCCTCCTGGAGTCGAGCTCGCCCGGAACCGTCGAGGCCGTCGAGCTGGAGGCCGAGATCTACCGGCCAGGGCAGCACGAGGCCGCCGTGTTCCGCGCGTTCGTCCAGGCCGCACAGATCGTCTGCGATGAGCCCGGACTGGTGGAGGCGATCGAGGCGCGCGCGGACTGGACCTCGGGCGAGTGGCGGTTAGCTCAGGAGTCGTACGCCCTCGGCGGGGGCTACGGCCTCGCGCTCCGGTTCCGGTGATCTCGAGCGCCGCAGGGAGCCCTCCAAGGTACCTCCCGAGTCAAACGGCTCAGCCGGTGGGCTTGCATGGGCCGAGGGCCTCCCGCGCCTGCCGAGGACGGCCACATCCCCTGGCCGCCACCGACGCTGCCCTGTGCCTGCGCACCTTCGGTGGCGCGCGTCGGCGCGCTCCCTCTACTGCCCCTACTGCTATTCCCGCTACTGCAGGATCGGCAGGGACTTGTGCTCGCGGATGGCGACGCGCTGGGCGAAGTGGCCGGCGACCTCGCGGAAGGCGTCGGCGAGGCGGGAGTCGGGGTTGGTCAGGATGACCGGGTC
>JAUIEM010000684.1 GCA_030428695.1 bacterium | reverse complement strand
CCACACACGAGCAGCTCACCGGTCGAGAGCTCGTTGACGGTGTGGCCGAAGCGCGGGAAGGCGAGGGGCTGCGCGGTGGTGAAGTCCGAGCCGTCCCAGAGCTCGACATCGTTGCGCACGATCTGGCTGCCGAAGCCGCCGATCAACACGACGTCTCCGGTCGAGCGGGTCGTCGCGGACATCAGGGAGCGGTCGGCGCGCAGCTCTTCGGTCAGCTCGGTGACGTCGAACTGGTTCGGGTCGAACAGGCGCGCCGTCTTCGTCTCGGTGGAATTGGACGCGTCGCTGCCGCCGGCGAGGAGCACGTTGCCGTTGCTGTCGATCGCGACGCCCGAGTTGGCGAACTGTTCCATCGTCCCAGGGGTGAAGGTCGGGAAGGCCCAGGTCGTGTTGACCGGGTCGAAGTCCTGCAGGCTGTGGGTGAAGATGTTGCCGTTCATGTCGACGCTGAAGCCGCTGCCGATGCCGGTCTCGGTGCCGAAATACGGGCGCCCGAAGAAGACGTTGTCGGCGAGGTTGCCGCCGACGGTCAGGCCGTTGGCTGCGACGTCATAGGTCTCCCAGTCGAGCAGCGCGGTCGTCGTCGCCGCGGAGACGTTGAGCCCGCCGCACACCGCGACGCGCTCGGCGCCCCCGCCGTCGACGTAGGGGAACTGCGCGTGCGCGTAGCGGCTGGTATTCAGGTTGGGGCCGGCCGTCGACAGGCCGGTCGCCGGGTTGAACAGCTCGGTGCTCAGGATCGAGTTCCCGAAGCCGTCCTCGCCGCCGGTGACGAAGATCAGGCCGTTGGAGAGCAGCGTCGCGCCGAAGTTGTAGCGCGCCTGCAGGAGGTCGCCGAGAAAGGAGAAGGCCGACTGGCCGGGAGCCGTCGCGCCGTTGAAGATCTCGACCGACGTCAGCGCGGCGCCGGTGGAGCCGCGCCCGCCGAGCAGCACGACCGTGCCGTTTGCCAGCGTCACCGACTGGTGATCGACGCGGGCCTGGACCATCGCGACCGTGACGGAGGTCGTCGACCCCGCGCCCTGCGTGGTGGTTCCGCTCGTGCTTCCGCTGTCGCAACCGAGGAAGGCGAGCACAATGAGGGTGGAGATGATGAGATGGCAACGACGCATCGAGCGGCTCCTGCGCAGGTATGATGACCCCTAGGATAGGATATCCCATCCCGATGTCATCGCTGCGTCACCCGCTCCACGGTCGGGGGAGGATTCAGTCGCCGGCCAGGTGCTCGACGAGCTGCATCGTCATCACCGGGTCCCCGCCCTCGGGCCCCATCTCCATCTTCACGGGCGCTCCGGGCAGCTCGGTCGCGAACCAGTAGCGGCTGACGCTCGTCTCGCTGCCGAAGGTCATGCGGACGGTGTAGATCTTGCACGCGAAGGTGCCGGCGTCGGTCTCGAGCTCGCCTTCGCTGACCTCGGTCTCGGCCTTGGGGAAGTGGGCGTGCTTCTCGAGCTCGGCGAAGGTGGTCGCGTTCTCGTTGACCGGCCCCATCGGCTGCTCTTCGAGGTCGAGGGCGGACGACCGGATCACGCAGGACTCGCCAGAGACGGAGGTGAACTCCATCCGGTTCAGGTAGGGCGGACGCTCCCGCGCCTCGATGCGGAACGTGTACGTGCGGCCGACCTTGGTCGCGGCGGCGATCTCGTCCGCGCTGAAGGGCGGGTCGGCGATCTCCTGGGCGACGGCGGAGAGGGAGAGAAGCAGCGCGAGCGCGACGGG
>JAUIEM010000399.1 GCA_030428695.1 bacterium | reverse complement strand
CGCGCGACATCGCGGTCGACGTGCTCGGGGAGATCAACGAAGCGGCCCTCGGCATGTTCCAGAAGGACGCGACCGGCGAGACCAGCCGCGCGGCCGAGCAGCTCCTCGGCCGTGTAGACAACGGCTGGGAGCACCTGGTCGCCGGCGGCCTCCCGCACGAGGTCGCCGCTCGCTGGCAGCGCACCGCGCGCTACCAGCTCGCCCGCATCGACCTGTTCGTCGACCATCAGCCGCGGCGCGCGCTCGCCACGCTCGAGCCGGCCATCGCCGCGCTCCGTCCCGCCACGGACCCGGACACCCGGTTCGAGCTCGCGGAGCTCCTGCGGCTGCGGGCGCTCGCCTGCACGGAGACCGGGCAGCCCGCCGAGGCCGAGCAGGCCTTCGTCGAGGCGATCGCGCTGTACCGCGACGCGGCCCGGAGCCCGGCAGAGCTCCTGGGCCTGAGCGGGGTGCTCGTCGACGCCGGAAGGCTCCGGGGCCTGCTCCGGTCCCTTCCGCACGAGGCCCAGGCCCTGCTCGAGGAGGCAGTGTCGACGGTCGAGGCCGCCGAAGCCGCGGGTGTCCCCGAGCTGCCCGCGCTGCTGGCCCGCGAGCGCGCGCTCTACTTCCTCGGAGAGCACTTCCTGCAGAGCGGGGAAGAAGAGCGCGCCACCGCGCTTCGCGCGAGCCTGCTCGCCTGTTGCGAGCGTCTGCTGCGCCTCGACCCCGGAGCCTCCGAGCCGCGCCGGCGCCTCGTGCGGGTGCTGCGACAGCAGGCCTGGAGCCAGGAGCTGATCGGCCAGGGGGCAGACGCGGCGGACAGCTACGAGCTCGCGCTCGTCCACGCCGACGCCCTGCTCGTGCGGCATCCGGGCCGCCCCGGAGCGGTCTCGGATCTGTGCGACGCGCTGGTCGACCTCGCCCGCTTCTCCCTGCGCCAGGGACAGGTCGCCGCCGCGCGCAGGTGGGCGGACAGAGCCTGCCACGTGGCACGCGAGGGGCTGCATCCGAGCTTCCAGCGCCGCGGGGAGCGGATGCTCGCCGCCGCTCTCTCCTGCCGGGCCGAGGTCGCCGAGAGGGAGGAGGACGGGAAGAGCGCGGAGGCCGACCTGCGCGAGGCCGCCGCCCTGACCCGCGCGCTCAGCCGTCCGTCTGTCTCCACGCCGCTCCGCGAGTTCGACCACGGGTCGGCGTTGCGGGAGCTCGGGCGCGTCATCGCCGAGCGGGGGGCCGTCGCCGAGGCCGACAGCCTGGTGGCGGAAGGGCTCGCGCTGGTGCGCGCGGCCTACGAACGCGACACGACCCACTTCGTCGCCCGCCTGGAGCTCGCCGCGACCCTGCTCCAACGCGGCCGACTCCGCTACCGGCAGGGCGACCTCCAGGGGGGAAGGCGGGAGCTGCAGGAGGCCCTCGCCCTGGCGCGGAGCGCGGCCGGGGACTCGCCGGGCGAGCTGCGCAGGGCCCTGCACCTGCACGCGGCGCTGTTCGAGGTCGCCCGCGGGCTGGTGCGCGACGCCCGCCTGGCCGAAGCCGACAGCCTGGTGGCCGAAGGCTGCGGCCT
This sequence comes from bacterium, assembly GCA_030428695.1. Next base: position 7,667 of record JAUIEM010000399.1, on the reverse strand, counting down.
GGCGGAGGCGGCCCGCCTGCGCCACCAGCGCAACGCGCCGCTGCGGGCGCAACACGTGCGGCTCCTGCACCTGCGAGGGGTGATCGCGATCGAGCGTGACGAGCCGGCGCGGGCCGAAGGGCACTTCCACGCGGCTCTCACGCTCGCCGAGCAGGAGCCGGCCCTGCGTATCGAGGCCCACGTCGACGCGCTGTACGGCCTCGGGGTGAGCCACCACGCCCTCGGCGAGCTCGATGCCGCCCTCGCCACCCTGACCCGGCTGCGCAGCTTGCGCGAAGGCCTCGTCGCGGCCGACACCACCGACCTCGCCGCGCGACGCGAGCTGGCGCTGGTCGACTTCCGGCTCGGAGACACCCACGCGGCCCTCGACGACGGCACCGGAGCCCTCGCCGCCTACCGCCGCGGCACCGCCCTGCTCGCAGCCGTGCTCGCCGAGGAGCCGGGCGACGCGCTGTGGTGGGCCGACCTCGCCCGGGCCCACTTCCAGGCCGCCCGCGTCGCCACCGGCAGCGCGCTCGACGGCGAGCTGCTCGCCGCCTTCCGCTGCCAGGCGCGGGTCCACAACTCGAGCGGGGACGGCCTGCGCGAGCTGCACGTGATCGTCAACCGCCTCGCCCCACGCGTGATCGAGCGGCTGCAGCAGGCCGACGAGCACGCGGCCGGCGGCGACTACCGCGCCGCGCTCGACGAGTGCGAGGCCGCGCTGCGCCTGGCCCGGCCGCTGGCGGAACAACTTCCCGAGCAGCCCCAGCTCGGGGGCCTGCTCGCCGCCTGCCTGATCCGGGCGGCGGGCCGGAGGGCCAGCTTCGGGGAGTACGCCCGGGCGGTCGCGGAGACCGGCGAGGCCCTCGCGCTGCTGCCCGACGACCCGGATGTCCTGTACCGCCACGGCGACGCCCTGCGCGATGTCGGCGCCCTGCCGGAGGCGATCGCGGCCTACACCCGCTCGCTCGACCTGCGCCCGGAGCAGGGCTGGGTGCACTGGGAGCGCGGGATGTGCCGGGTGCTCCGGGGCGAGCCGGGGGCGCTCGCCGATCTGCAGGCCACCGACCGCATCTTCGAGGGGCCGTACAGCGCCGTATGGCTGGCGGCCTTCGGGGGCGGGACCGAGCGCCTCGCCACGCACGGCGACGATGCCGGCTTCGAGGGGGCCCTGGCGCGCTTCTTCCTCGGCCAGATCGACGAACCGGCCCTGTTCGACGCGGCCCGGAACGATCCACAACATCCGGCCGACTTCGCGCTCTCGATGGCCTGGGCCTACGCGGGGCTGCGAGCCGAGCGGCAGGGCGAGCTCGCGCGCGCCCGGGAGCTGTACCGGGGCTGCCTGGAGCACGACTTCCGGCGCGGGCTCGCCTTCCGCTGGGCGCGGGATCGGCTGCCGGGGCTCGAGTGACACTCCTGGTTCGACGACCGCGCGGGCGATCCTGTACCATGGCGCGACCCTTCCCGGAGGACTCCCCGTGAGCCGCGCCCTGTTGTTCGCCTGCCTGGTCCTGCCCCTGTGCGCCGATGTCGAGCCCCACGCCGGCATGCTGCGCTTCCCCGACATCTCCGAGGACCACATCGTCTTCGTCTACGCCAACGACCTGTGGACCGTGCCCCGCGCGGGCGGCCTCGCCTCGCCCCTGGCCAGTCCGCCCGGCCAGGAGCTGCTGCCGCGCTTCAGCCCGGACGGGCGCAGCGTGGCCTTCGTCGGCAACTACGAGGGCAACCGCGACCTGTACGTCTGCCCGGTCGTCGGCGGCACCGCCCGGCGCCTGACCTACCACCCCGACGGGGAGACCCTGTGCGACTGGACGCCCGACGGCCGGCTGCTGTTCTACAGCGGCCGCGAGGCGGGCAACCCGCGCACCCAGCAGCTCTACACCATCGGCGCCGAGGGCGGCGCGCCGGAGATGCTGCCGATCCCCTACGGCACCGTCGCCGCGGTCAGCCCGGACGGCAACTGGCTCGCGTACACCCCCTACACGACCGACTTCCGCACCTGGAAGCGCTACCGCGGCGGGCTCGCCGCCGACATCTGGCTGTTCGAGCTCGACTCGCACGCCTCGCGCCGCATGACCGACTGGGAGGGGACGGACACCGCCCCGATGTGGCACGGCAGCGAGGTCTACTACCTGTCGGATGCGGGCCCCGCCCACCGCCTGAACCTGTGGGTCTACGACGTGCCGAGCGGGGAGCGGCGGCAGGTGACGAGCTTCACCGAGCAGGACGTCAAGTTCCCGGCGATCCACAGCGGCCCGCGGCCGGCGATCGTGTTCCAGCTCGGCGCCGAGCTGCGCGTCCACGACCTCGAGACCGGCGAGAGCGCGCCGGTGACGATCCGTATCCCCGGCGATCGCCCGAAGCTGCGCCCGCAGGCGGTCGACGCGAGCCGCTTCATCCAGGCCTGGAACCTGTCGGCCACCGGCAAGCGCGCCGTCGTCCAGGCCCGCGGCGACATCTGGACGCTGCCGGCGGAGCACGGCCGCCCGCGCAACCTGACCGCAAGCGCCGGCGTCGCCGAGCGCGACCCGGCCTGGAGCCCGGACGGGCGCTGGATCGCCTGCTTCACCGACGCGAGCGGCGAGTACGCCCTCGCGCTGACGCAGTCCGACGGCCGCGGCGAGACCCGGGTGCTCAGCGACTCGCTCGACGTCTTCCTGCGCCGGCCGGAGTGGTCTCCGGACAGCGAGCACCTCAGCTTCAACGACAAGACCGGCGCGGTCTGGCTCTACTCCCTGGCGTCCGACTCCCTGCGCCTGGTCGACCGCGACCCCTGGGCCTCGGACATCGACGTCGACTTCTCCCCCGACAGCCGCTGGATCGTGTACGCGCGGGCCGGGGAGCGGCCCCAGAGCGCCCTGTGGCTGTACTCCCTCGAGAGCGGCGAGCGCACGCAGCTGACCAGCGGCTTCTTCAACGACAGCGCCCCCGCCTTCGACCGCCAGGGGGAGTTCCTGTACTTCACCTCCAACCGCTCCTTCAGCCCGCAGTACGAGGACCTCGGCAGCAGCTTCATCTACGCGAACACCGGCATCCTGATGGCGGTGCCCCTGCGCGCCGACCAGGCCTCGCCCTTCGCGCCGGAGTCCGACGAGGAGAGCTGGGAGGAGGACGTGGGGGAAGCGGACGAGCCGGAGGCCGACCCGGACGACGACGGCATCAGCGGAACCTGGACCTGCACCGTGCGCGGCGCGACCCTGCCCGAGCCGGTCGAGATCACGCTGCTGCTGGAGCTGGGCGAGGACAACAGCGTCGGCGGCGAGGTGCGCTCGCCCCTCGGCGACGGCACGGTGACCGGCACCTGGAACCCCGACGAGGGCACCCTCAGCCTCGCCCTGGTCGCGGAGAACGGCGAGCTCGCCAGCCTGCAGGCCGTCCTGACCCAGGGCCAGCTGGCGGGGACCCTGGAGAGCCAGGGCCAGAGCTTCGACATCGAGGGCAGCCGCGCCGCTGACGGGGGCGAGGCCGCCGCGGACCCGGCGGAGGAGGTCGTGATCGACCTCGACGGCTTCGAGCGCCGCGCCCTCGCGCTGCCCCTCGAGCCCGGGAGCTTCCGGCGGCTGGAGAGCAACGACCAGGGCCATCTCCTGTTCATCCGCGGCGGAGGCCACAACGGCGGAGCGGCGCGCATCCGCATCGTCGACATCCGCGCCGACGCCGTGGAGGAGAAGACCGTGACCAGCGCGGGCGACTTCCGCCTGTCCGGCGACCGGGCCAAGCTGCTCGCCCTCGGTGGCGGCGCGCCGCGCATCCTCGACGCCCGGGCCGGCGCGAGCGGCAAGCCCGTCGTCACCGCCGGCATGCGCTGCGTGATCGAGCCGCGGGCCGAGTGGAAGCAGCTGTTGACCGACGCCTGGCGCATCCAGCGCGACTGGTTCTACGACCCGACGATGCACGGCGTCGACTGGGTCGGCGTGCGGGAACACTACGAGGGCATGCTCGCCGACTGCGCGAGCCGCGAGGACGTCAGCTACGTCATCGGCGAGATGATCGCCGAGCTCAACGTCGGCCACGCCTACTACTGGGGCGGCGACGGCGAGTCCGCGCCCTCCCTCTCCGTCGGTCTGCTCGGCGCCGACCTGCGGCTCGAGGACGGGGCGGTCCGCATCGCGCGCATCCTCGAGGGCGCGCCCTGGGACCACGACGCCCGCGGCCCCCTCAGCCAGCCCGGCGTCGCCGTCTCCGTCGGCGACTACCTGCTCGCGGTCGACGGCGTCCCGCTCGCTCCCGACCGCGACCCCTACGCGGCCTTCCTCGGCCTGGCGGGCCAGACCGTCGAGCTGACCATCGGCAGCTCGCCGACCGATGAAGATCCCCGGCGCATCCTCGTCGAGCCCCTGCGCAGCGAGCGCGAGCTCCGCTACCGGGCCTGGGTGGAGGAGAAACGCGCCGCCGTCGACGCGGCGACCGACGGCCGGGTCGGCTACATCCACGTCCCGGACACCGGCGTCAACGGGCAGAACAACCTGATCCGCCAGTTCTTCGGCCAGCTCGACAAGGAGGCCCTGATCGTCGACGAGCGCTGGAACGGCGGCGGCCAGATCCCGACCCGCTTCATCGAGCTCCTCAACCGGCCGGTCACCAACTACTGGGCCCGCCGCGACGGCCGCGACTGGACCTGGCCCTACGACGCCCACCAGGGGCCGAAGTGCATGCTGATCAACGGCCCCTCGGGCTCCGGCGGCGACATGTTCCCCTGGCTGTTCCGCCAATCCGGCCTCGGCCCCCTGATCGGCACCCGCACCTGGGGCGGCCTGGTCGGGATCAGCGGCAACCCGGCCCTGATCGACGGCGGCTACACCGCCGTGCCGACCTTCGCCTTCTACGAGCAGGACGGGACCTGGGGCGTCGAGGGCCACGGCGTCGATCCCGACATCGAGGTCGTCGACGACCCGGCGCTGATGGCCGACGGCGGGGATCCGCAGCTCGAGGAGGCGATCCGCTGGAGCCTCGAGGAGCTCGAGCGCAACCCCTACACGCCGCCTCAGCGCCCGGCCTACCCGGACCGCTCGGGGATGGGGCTGCCGGAGGATGAGCGCTAGGGCTGCGACGACGGACCCGGCTCCGCGTCACGCAACGCGCAAGCGACAGGGCTACCGGACGTCGAACGGAAGAGGAAGCTGACCGCCAAGGCGCCAAGGAGCCAAGGAAGAGCGGACAGGCGGCGAGGCTTCACGCGACGCGAGAACGCAAGCCTCTCGGACGCCGAGCAGCCCCCCATCAAGCAGCCGCGCCCCTCAGCCCGCCGCCCCTTCCGCGAACAGCGCCTCCACCCGCTCGGCGCTGTAACCGAGCCCGGCGAGGATCTCCCGCGTGTGCTCGCCCTTCTTCGGGGCGGCGCGGAGCGGGAGGGGAGGGGACTGCGAGAGCTTGATCGGCGAGCCGACGATCGCGACGCTGCCGAGGGTGGGATCGTCGAGGCGGCGCACCATGCCGCGCGCGCAGAGCTGGGGATCCTCCGCCGCCTCGGCCTGCTCGAGCACCGGCCCGACGCACAGGCCGGCGTCCTCGAGCTGGGTGAGCCAGGCGTCGCGGGGGCGGGTGCCGAACAGGCCGCCGAGCATCGCCCGGGCGCGGTCGCGCTGCTCGGGGTCGGTGACGTCGACCGCGGCCAGGGCGGGCACCTCGAGGGCCGCGCACAGGCCGGCGAAGAACTTCGGCTCGAGGGAGCCGACGGCGAGGAACCTGCCGTCGGCGCAACGGTACACCCCGTAGTTCGGCAGGCTGCCGGAGAGGGGGGAGTCGCCGGGGCCGAGGGGCTCGCCGGCGAAGGCCGAGGCGGTGTGGATCGACATCAGCGCGAACACCGTGTCGAGCATCCCGACGTCGACATCCTGGCCGGGCTTGCGCAGCGCGAGCAGCATCCCGATCACCGTGTACAGGGCGCCGGACAGGTCGGCCGCCTGAACCGCGCTGACCACCGGGGTGCCCGCGGCATCGGCGTTCAGCACCAGGCTGCCCGCGTAGCCCTGGTAGTTGATGTCGTGCCCCGGATGGGCGCGGCGGGGGCCGGTCTGGCCGTAACCGCTCAGGGACGCGACGACCAGCTGCGGGTTTCGCTCCCGGAACACCTCCGGCGTCAGCCCCAAGCGCTCCATCACTCCTGGGCGGAAGCCCTCGACGACCACGTCGCAGCGCTCCGCCAGATCGAGGAGGGCGTCGCGGCCGGCGGGGTGCTTGAGGTCGAGGACGAGGCTCTTCTTGTTGTGGTTGACCTGCTGGAAGGGGTAGCTCTCGCCGCCGATCCAGGGCGGCAGGAAGCGCATCAGGTCGGCGCTGCCCGGCGCTTCCACCTTGATCACCTCGGCGCCGAAGTCGGCGAGGATCTGGGTCGCGAAGGGGCCCGGCAAGAGGCGGGTCAGGTCGAGCACCCGCACGTCGGAGAGGGGCATCCCGGTCAGTTCCCGGCCGGGACCGCCAGGGAGGCCTCGAGGGCGTCGAGCTGGCGGGTGATCTCGGCGAAGGCGGAGGCCTGCTGGGCGGGGTCGCTCAGGGACACGTCGAGGTAGCGCTCGAGCAGCTGGGCGGGGACGTCGGGGAAGCCGCCCTCGAGCAGCTCTATGTACGCCTCGACGGCCTCGGGCTCCGCGACCAGGCGGGTGTAGAGCAGGGTGGCGAGCAGGTTCGCGAAGACGTAGTTGGTGTTGTACAGCGGGTGGGTGTAGAAGTGCGGCACCCGCGCCCAGCCGTGGCGGGTCGCCTCGACCCGCCCGGCGAAGATGTCGAAGTCGCCGGCGAGCTCTTCCCACACCCCGCTGATCTGCTCGGGAGCGGTGAGCTCGCCCCGGGCTTCGCGGCGGTACAGCTCGGCCTCGAACAGCACGTAGCGCGCGAGGCGGATCGTCGCGGTCAGCTGGCTGCACAGCTCGCGCAGGTAGAACAGCCGCTGGTCGGGGTCGGTCGCGGTGCCGAGGCAGTGCTGCAGCAGCAGCAGCTCGTTGACCATCGCGAAGCCCTCGGTGAAGTAGCGCGGCCCGTCGTCGTACAGGGGCGAGACCCCCGCGTCCTTGATCAGCCCGGCGTGGACGGCGTGGCCGGCCTCGTGGGCGAGGGTGGAGACGTCGCTGAAGTAGCCGTGGAAGCTCTTGCAGAAGAACACCCAGTCGGCCCCCGAGGGACCCCAGGCGAAGGCGCCGTTGTAGCGGGCGCCGTCGCCGCTGAGGTCGAGGCGCCGGGCCTCGGGGTCGAACAAGGCCTCGAGCTGGTCCTCGTAGTCGAGGTCGAGCACCGCCAGCGAGCTCTTCACCAGCTCGAGGGCGTCGGTGACCGTGAAGCGCGGCTCGTCCTCGGTCAGGGACACGCGCATGTCCCAGGGCTCGAGCTGCTCGAGGCCGAGCTCGGCCTTCAGCGCCTGCCCGAGCAGCGTCTGGTAGCGCTTGTACAGCGCGGCCTGGGCGCGGACGCGGACCAGCGTCGAGTCGAACTCGGCGACGCTGAGGTGCAGCCCGTGCAGCGACTGGTGGACCGCGTCGTCGAAGTGGCGCAGGCGGGCGAGGGCGTTCTTGTTGCGGATCTTGTGGAACAGCGTGACCGCGTACAGGTCTGCGTCCTCGGCCAGCCCCTCGTAGTAGGCCCGGTAGGCCTCCTCACGCAGGGCGCGGTCGGGGCTGCGCAGGAAGCGGGCGAGGTCGTTCTCGGTGGTGTAGGTCGAGCCCTCGACCTCGAACTCCAGGCGCCGGGCG
>JAUIEM010000398.1 GCA_030428695.1 bacterium | reverse complement strand
CGCGGGCCCCTTCCCGTCCGGCGGGGGCGCGCGTCGGGCCGGTCCACCGGGGGCGCGTGAGGAGGGGGGCCGCGCGGGCGGGGTCAACAGCGTCTTGTCGAGCGCGTCGTCGTCGGCGTGCGGATCCGCCTCGGGCCTCTCTGCCTCCTTGCGCCGCGGCGGGGGCATGAAGTCGGCCGCGCTGCCCGTCATCGACCCGTCGCCGCCGTAGGTGCGGGAACGCGTCTGGCCGTTCGGCAGGGAGAGGTCGACCGAGGGCAGGGACAGCCCGCCGGCCGGTGTCTTGTTTCCGTCGAGCTTCTTCGCCGGGATCGCCGCCGCCCCTTCGGCCGAAGGCACGCCGCGCTTCGGCGTCTTGTCGTCGTCGACCGGCTTCTTGAACCTCCCGCTCGGCGGGATCGTCGGCAGCTTGAAGCTCGCCCCGGACTCGCGGCGCAGGGACAGGTCGGGCTCGTCCTTGCCCTTCGCCGCCGCGGCAGGCGGCTTCGGGACGGCGCTGAGGTCGCGCTCACGCGGCGGCGTGCGCCGGTGCGGTCGGGTGACGTCGAGATCGATCGCGGCATCGGACGGCGGGCGAGCCGACGGGGGCCGCCTGTGCTGCTGGGTGAGGTCGAGCTCGGTCCCGCGCGGAGGCGTCTTCCGCTCCGGGTCGAAGCTCCTCTCCCGGGGGGGCGTCACGCGATGCGGGCGGGTGAGGTCGAGGGCACCGATCGAGGGCACGTCGACGGTGACGTCCGCGTTCGCGCCCGGACCGAGCATCAGCCCACCACCGACGTTGCGGGGGATGCCGATCGTCTCGACCCGGTCCTGGTCGACCTTCCTGTCGCTCCGCAGCGCGCGGGGGATGCCGATCGTCTCGACCAGGTCCTGGTCGACCCCCGGCCTGGCCTTCCGCTCCGGGAGCGCCTCACTGATCTCGACCCCGCCGAGGTCGGGGATCGTCCGCACCGCGCCGCTCTCCGTGGTCGCCTCCGGCGGCGGCGGAAGCGGATAGAAGCCGCTGCCGTCGGCGGCCTTCACCGTCACGCTGGTCGTCGGCTTCGGCGGGACGCCGCTGAGCAGGTCTTCGACCCTCGGCTGGATGGGTATCGGCTCGGTCGGCGGCAGCTCGGGGACGACACTGAACCCGCTGAGGTGGGAGGGCTCGAAGGCCATGCTCGCCCAGTCGTCCTCCCCCGCGTCGTCCGCCTCTCCGGGCTGCTCTTCCGCCGCCGGCCCGGGTTCCGCCGGCTCGACGTTCAGCGCGGTCTCGAGCTGGGGATCGGAGGGGCGGCGGACCCGCATCTGTCCCGAGCCCTTCTTGCGTCGGCCGAGGTTGATGTCGAGCTCCTCCTCGAGCTCGATCAGCCGGTCGTACAGCGCGACACCGCTCGGCGGGCGGTTCTCCGGATCCTTCTGCAGGCAGCACTCGATCAGCACGACCAGCAGCTCGTTCGCCTCGGGCGCGAGGCTCGCGAGGTCGGGCGGCTCTTCGTTGAGATGGGCCTCGTAGTAGGCCGCGGCGTTCCCTTCCTCGAAGGGCAGCCGCCCGGCCAGGCACTCGAACAGGATCACGCCGACCGCGTAGATGTCGGTCTCGGGCGTGACCGGCAGGCCGTCGATCTGCTCGGGGCTGAGCCAGGCGGCCGCATCGGGGTCGTGCTCGCTGTTCTGCACCTCGCCGACCTTGAGCAACCGGCTCGTGCCGAGCAGCTTGATGTCGTCGTCGGGGGTCAGCCAGATGTGGCGCGGCTGGAGGTTGGCGTGCACCTGGTTCCGCTTGTGGATCGCGCCGAGCGCGTCGATGACCGGCAGCAGCAGCTCGAGGGCGCGCACGTCGGTGAGCGGACCGTTCTTCAGCAGGGAGGCGAGGGAGGTCGCGACGACGAGCTCTTCCGCCATGAACGGCACGCCGTTGTTCAGGATGCCGAAGTCGAACACCGTCGGCAGGGCCGCATGCTTGATGCGGGCGAGCAGGTTCGCCTGCGCGATGAAGAAGTCCCGGGCGCGCCGCTCGCGGAGCGCGGTCGGGGTCGGCATCTTGAAGGCGACCTCCCGGCCGATGTGGATGTGTTTCCCTCGGAACACCACCTCGCGCGGGTTCTGGTACAGCAGCTCGAGCATCTTGTACTTGTCGAAGACCTTCCCGATCATCACCTTGGGGCTCGACGGCGAGGGCTTCGCCTGGACCTTGATCGTCGTGTCCATACCCGAGGCCTTGTCCTTGCCGGGCCCGGCCAGGGCGAGCGCGAACTCGCGCGCCGACTGGAAGCGGTCCTTCGGGTCCTTCTCCAGGCCCTTCATCACGACGTCCTCGAGCCAGTCGGGGACCTCGACCTCCGGGTTGATCTCGCGTAGCCGGCGCGGCTTCTCGGTCAGGTGCTTCATCACGAACGAGTACGCGCCCGAGCCGGTGAAGACCGGCTGCCCGGTCAGCACCTCGGTCAGGATCACCGCGACCGCGTACACGTCCGCCCGCCGGTCGACAGGCTCGCCCCGGCACTGCTCGGGGCTCATGTAGACCGGGGTGCCGAGCAGCGAGCCCTCGACGGTGCAGGAGTTCACGTTGTCGCCGAGGGCGATCTTCGCGACCCCGAAGTCGCAGACCTTCGGGACCTCGCTGCCGTTCTCCTTCTGCTCGAGCAGGATGTTGGCCGGCTTGACGTCGCGGTGCACGATCTTGAGCAGATGCGCGGCCTCGAGCCCCGCGAGCACTCCGCGGATCAGCGGCTGGGCGCGCTCCCAGGGCAGCTGCTTCTCCTCGCCCAGCAGCTGCTTGAGGTCGGGACCCTCGACGTAGTCCATCGTGAAGTACAGGAGCCCCTGCTCGGTCGAGCCGAACTCGCGGATCGGGATCACGTTGGGGTGCAGGAGCCGGCTCGCGATCTCGACCTCGCGGCGGAAGCGCCGCTGCACCTGCTGGTCGTCGGAGTACTTGCGGTTCAGGATCTTGATCGCGACGGTGAAGTTGTCGAGCATCAGATGGCTCGCGCGGTACACCATGGCGAAGCCGCCCTCTCCGAGCAGCCCCTCCACTTTGTACCGGCCGGCGACGACTTCTCCGACTTCGAACCGCGTACTCATGAGGCTCGTCCCTGATCTGGCTCCAATATCGCGGGTGGGGCGCCGAGAAACAAGGCATTTCGCCCCCGCGTCCCGCCCCGCAGGCCCCGGCGGACGACCATCCGGCGCGCGGGCGGGCGTCCGGCCGCCGCCGGGCCGGCGCCCGAAGTTTCCGCCACACGGGAGCGCACGAGGGTGTATAGTGAACGGGTTGAACGGGGGAAGAGAAGCACTGCCGCCGCGTGCACACGCGGCCGGGCGGGGAGCCGTGTCGGAGCTGCTCGATGGCGGATAAATGGCTGCTGACGGCGGAGGACAGCGTCCTGTTCGGGCAGCTGGTGCTCGAGAAGGGGTTCGCGCAGGAGACCGCGGTCAAGGAGTGTCTCCAGGAGCAGGACCAGCTGCGCAAGAAGGGCCGGATGGCCCCCCTCAGCCAGCTGCTGGTGCGGCGCCGCGCCCTCGCCCCCCGCAACCTCCCCGGCCTGCTCCGCGAGCTGAAGGAGCGCCTGCACTCCTGCCCAGGCTGCCGGGCGATGTTCCTGCTCGAGGGCGATGACGAGCCGGACAGCTTCACCTGCAAGCGATGCGGGCAGACCGGCGTCGAGCGACCGATCCTGTCGACGGAGATCCCGGTCAGCTCGAAGAGCTCCGGCGAGCTGCCGGTCGTCCACCTGCCGCCCAAGCCGAGCCCCCGCGACTCCGACTTCGGCGACTTCTCCCGCTTCGGCGACTTCGAGATCGAAGAGGAGATCTCCCGCACGCCCGCCGGCGTCACCTACCGCGCCCGCCACCGCGAAGAGGGCAAGCGGGTGCTCCTGTGCGTGCTGACCTCCGAGGCCCTGGCCGACGAAGAGCTCGCGCACGCGGTCAAGGAGGAGCTCGAGAAGCTGACCCGCTTCCGCCACCGCGGCATCGTGCGCGTGTTCGACGTCAAGGTGCACATGCGGCAGCGCTACTACACCAAGGAGATCCTGTCCGGGCGCAGCCTGCGCGAGGTGATCCGCGAGGGCCAGCTGCTGCTCAGCGAGAAGGTGCGCATCGTCAAGGAGCTCGCCGAGGCGGTCGAGTACGCGCACTCCCAGTCGCTGTTGCACGGCCACCTCGTGCCGGAGATCATCTACGTCGACGACGACGTGCACCCGAAGATCGCCGAGATGGGCCGCGTGCGCGAGCTGGTCGAGGCCGCCGACGAAGCCCTCCCCTACCGCGCGCCCGAGCAGATCCGGGGAGAGAAGCTGCGGCCGGGGACGGACGTCTACTGCCTCGGGGCGATCCTGTACGAGCTGCTGACCGGGACGCCGCCCTTCTCCGGCGGCTACGACAGCGTGATCGACGCGATCAACCACCGCGAGCCGGCCGCGCCCCAGCAGATCATCCCCGACATCGACGAGGCCCTCGCCGGCATCTGCCTGCGTGCGCTGCTCAAGGAGTCGGGCGACCGCTACCCGACCGCCGGCTCCTTCGCCGCCGACCTCGACCGCTTCCTGCGCGGTGAGCCGACCTCCGCCGCCTCGCGCAAGATCAGCCGCAACATCGCGAGCAGCAGCGGCGACCTGAGCAGCAGCGCGATCCAGTCGCGCGGGGAAGCCGACGCGCTCGGCCCGCCGCGCTCCCTCAAGCCCCTGCTCGCGATCGGCGGGGTCGTGCTGATCCTGCTGGGGGTGCTCGCCTTCGTCTTCTTCGGGGGTCCGGGGGACGATCCGCAGAGCCCGGCGCTGCAGGCCTACCAGGCCGAGCTCGACAAGCTCGAGACCGACCTCGACGGGCTCCTGGTGATGAAGGTCGACGGCCTGACGGCACAGACCGCGGCGAGCTTCCTGCGCTCCGCCGAGCAGTGCCGCGAGCGCTTCGACGAGCTGGTCGAGCACGACTTCGAGGTGCCGGGCGAGGCGGAGCAGGCGGTGCAGCTGCGCAGCCCGGTCGAGGCGAAGATCGCCGAGCTCTTCCTGCTCGAGGCGCGCGCCCTGATCCGCCCGCCGAGCGACCCGGAAGGACGGGCGCAGGCCAAGCGCCTGCTGCTCAAGGCCAAGACGCTGCTCAGCGGCGAGCGCCTGGCCCGGGCGCACAACGCCCTCGGCCTGGTCTACCTGCTCGAGGGCGCCGACGAGTTCGCCCAGGGTGAGTTCGAGACGGTGCTCGGGCTCGATGCAGACAACGTCGAGGCCCGCTACGGTCTGTCCCGCATCCTCAGCCGCCAAGGACGCTGGGACGAGGCCCTGGGGCTGCTCGCCGAGCTCGCGACCGAGCCGTCCCTCCAGGACGACGGCTACTTCTGGCTGACGCTCGGCGAGTGCAACCTGCGCGAGCGGCGGGTGGCGGAAGCGGTCGACGCCTGCGCGCGTGCCGACGCGCTGATGCCGGGCCTGGGCTGGTCCCACTTCGCCCGCCTCGCCTCGGGCCTCGGCGCCGACGCCGACCGCCTGGTCCTGCCCGAGCTGCGCAACGTGTCCGGCGGCGAGTCGCACTACGCAGTGGCCGTCTACCACCTCGCCCGCGGCCGGGCCCGCGCCGGGCTGATCGAGCTCGAGCTGGCCGAGCAGGCCGGCCTCAACCGGGCGAAGACAGTGCTGACCGAGGCCGAGGCCCGCGAGCAGGTGCTCGACCTCGAGGCGAGCGCCACCCTGCTCGGGCAGCTCGAGCCCGCGCGGTTGCCGCCTCACCTGCGCGGCCGCATGGCCGTGCTGCAGGGCCTGCGGTTGTGGGTCGAGGGCGGCGAGCCAAGCGCGGTCGCGGCCGAGCTCGAGCGGGCGCGCGAGCTGAGCCCCGAAGATCGCGAAGCCCTGCTCGCGCGGCTCGACCTGATGCTGTTGCACGAGCAAGAGCATCCGACCCTGCGCAACTGGCTCGAGGGGCTCAACGCGCTGTCGAGCAGCCCCGACCTGCAGCTGCGCAAGGCGCTGCTCGACCGCGAGCTCGACCGCGAGTACCTCGACACCCTCAGCCGCGCCGCCTCCGCCGGGCAGCTCGACGCGACGGCGCTGCTGCTCAGCGAGCTGATCGACCCGGGCAACCCCGAGGTGTGGCGCGAGCTCGAGGCCGACTTCCGGGCCGGGCGGCAGCGCGCGGTCGGGTCCTGGGCGAGCTTCTACGCCGCCGGCCTCGCCGAGCTGTTCCGGCTCTCCCACGGCGGCGGCGACGGCGCACGCCTCGCCTACGCGGCCCGCCGGGCGCGCACGCTCGCACCCTTCCTCTGGCCGAGCCGCCTGCTCGAGGCCCGCTCCGCCGCGGCGCAGGCAGGGCTGCGGCCCGTCTTCAGCGAGCGGCTGGGGCTGGTGCCGGCCGGAAACCCCGACGACCAGCAGGCCGTCGCCAGCGATCCGCGCTTCGACCAGGCCCTGCGGGAGATCGAGGCGGTGCTGGCGCTGCATCCCCTTTCCGAGCAGGCCCTGCGGCTGAAGGCGAGCATCGGCCTGGTGCAGGGGAAGGCGCGCGAGTTCATCTTCGACCGCGAGGGCAGCCGGACCTCCTTCGACGCCGCCCACGACAGCCTGACCCGGCTGTCCGAGCTGCGTCCGGACGAGGCGGAGATCTGGCTTCGGCTCAGCGAGGCGAGCCTCTCGCTCGGACGCGGGGAGGAGGAGGTGCGGAACCACGCGCTGCGCGCCTTCGAGCTCGATCCCTTCAACCGCGACGCGGTCAACCTCCTCTGGCAGCTCGCCGCGCTCGGCGGGAACGAGGCGGACGCGGAGCGCTGGCAGCGCGAGCTGTCGCGCATCGAGGCCGAGCACACCCGGGTGCCGACCCTGCTCGAGGACGCCGCACGCGCGTCCGCGGGCGGAGACGACGAAGCCGCCCGGGCCCTGCTGATCGAGCTGCTCGCGCGGGCGCCGGACACCGCCCGCGCCCACGACCTGCTCGCCTCGCTCGGAGGACCGGCGGCGGTCGAGCACGCGGCCCGCGCGGCGCTGCTCGACCCGACCTACTGCCAGGGCGCGCTGGTCCGCGGACGCGGCGCCCGCGCCCCGGACGAAGCCTGGCCGCAGGGCGCGGTCGCGACCGCCGTCCAGGCGGCCCTGCGCTGGGGGCGGGTCGAGGCCGCGCTGCTCGAAGAGCGCAGCCCCGCGCCCGCCGACCTCGAGCTCGGGCTCGCCCTGGCCCGGCAGCTGTGCGAGCTCGTCCCGGGCTCGCCGCTCGGCCTCCTGTTCGAGCTCGCCTTCCGCGCGGCGGGCACCTGGCTGGAAGAGGCGAAGGGCCGCGCGCTGACGCTGGCGAGCGCGCGCTTCCCGGCCTCGCAGGAGAGCGGGGTGCAGGGCTTCATCGCGACGGTCTACGCGGCCTCGGGCCATGTCGACGCCGCCCGCGAGGCGATCGCGCGCTTCGAGGCGGCGGGCGGCTCGATCCAGGTACTGTACGCCGATCCTGCCTTCGCGCGCATGAATCAGTAGGCTGCCGCGGCGGGACGGCCTGCTCGGTCCGGTGTCTGGACGCCGCGTGCGTGCGGTGTACAATCCACACAACCCCCCCGCAGAGGACAGCGATCATGGGCAGCCGCCTCAAGACGATTCTCGAGCTCTCGGTCAACGGCGCGTCCCACTCCGTGGCGGCGCGCCCCTACGACGTGCTGCTCGACGTGCTGCGCGACAACCTGAACCTGACGGGCACCAAGCGCGGCTGCGACATGGGTACCTGCGGCTGCTGCACGGTGCTGGTCGACGGCGAGCCGCGGCTGTCCTGCCTGACCCTGGCGCGCACCGCCGCCGGGCAGGAGGTCACGACCGTCGAGGGCCTGCGCGGGCCGGCCGGCCAGTGCCACCCGCTGCAGGAGACGATGGGCGAGTGCGGCGGCAGCCAGTGCGGGTTCTGCACGACCGGCTTCGTGATGGCCGGGGTCGCCCTGCTCGAGAAGAACCCGAAGCCGACCCGGGCCGAGCTGGCCGAGGCGCTGAGCGGCAACGTCTGTCGGTGCACGGGCTACATCAAGATCTTCGACGCGTTCGAGGTCGCCGCCGAGCGGCTGCAGCAAGCGCAGGGGGGTGAGCGATGACCGAAGGCAGAGTGCAGGGTCCCGCGGGCGGTGTGCCCGAACAGGGCTGGATCGGCGCGCGCATCCCGCTGATCGACGCGCGGCGCAAGGCGACCGGCGAGGCGATCTACACCGACGACATCAAGCTGCCGGGGATGCTGATCGGGAAGATCCTCCGCAGTCCCCTGGCCCACGCCCGCATCGTCCGCCTCGACCTCAGCAAGGCGAAGGCGATCCCCGGCGTGTACGCGGCCGTCAGCGGGCAGGACAACCAGGGCAAGTTCGGCGTGCTGCCGATCACCCAGGACGAGACGCCCTTCGCGGGCAAGAAGGTGCTGTTCGTCGGCGACCAGGTCGCGGCCGTCGCGGCGATCGATGAAGAGACCGCCCTCGAGGCCCTCGCCGCGATCGAGGTCGAGTACGAGGAGCTCAAGCCCTTCCTCAAGCCGAAGGACAGCCTGAAGAAGGTGCCCGAAGAGCTGCAGCTGCACCCCGAGCGCTCCAAAGACGGCAGCAACGTGATGAAGAAGGTCGAGCAGCACTTCGGGGACGTCCCCGCGGCGCTCGAGAAGGCCGCGCTCAAGGTGACCGGCAAGTTCGCGATGACCGGCGTGACCCACGCCTTCACCGAGCCCCACTGCGTGATCGCCCACTACGACACCGAGGACCACCTGACCCTGTGGTCGGCGACCCAGGTGCCGCACTACGTGCACCGCGCGCTCGCCAAGGTCCTCGAGATGCCGATGCACCGCATCCAGGTGATCCGGCCGATGGTCGGCGGGGCCTTCGGCGGCAAGTCCGACCCCTTCCCCCACGAGATGGCGGCGGCGCTGTTGTCGAAGCAGTGCCGGCGGCCGGTCAAGATCCTGTTCGACCGCGAGGAGGTGTTCATCTCCAACCACGGCCGGCACCCGACGACCAACCAGCTGACCGTCGGCCTCGACTCCGAGGGCAAGCTGTCGGTGTTCGACCTCGACGTGATCATCGACGGCGGCGCCTGGGGCAGCTTCGGGGTCGTGACGACCTACTACAACGGGGTGCTCAGCCAGGGCCCCTACCGGATGGACAACTTCCGCTTCCGCTGCCGCCGGGTCTACAGCAACAAGCCGCCCTGCGGGGCGATGCGCGGGCACGGCGCGGTCAACACGCGCTTCGCCTACGAGACGCTGATCGACGAGCTGTGCGAGCGGTCGAAGCAGGATCCG
>JAUIEM010000397.1 GCA_030428695.1 bacterium | reverse complement strand
CCCCCCCCACACCTCGGCAACCAGAACACCACGCCCCGTGAAACCCGCCTCCGAACCAAACCCGCGACGCATCCACGCACACGGCAGACAGCACAACCCGACCCCAAAGAAAAACCCGCGCCCCCGGGCGCGGGTCCACATCACAGAACAGCTCCGCCTAATCGCCGGTGTCCTGCTGCCAGGAGGCGCGGGTCTCGCCGTCGGAGGTGATCTCGACCCAGTGCCCGTGGCGGGTGACGCGGACGCGGTAGGTCTCGCCGTCACAGACCACGGTCAGGTCGCCAGCGTTCGACACGTTGAACCAGTCGTCCGGTCCGATGTCGAGGGCCTTCTTCAGCGCGCCGAGGGGATCGTCGTGGTCGGCGCCGTTGAAGTCGAGCACCGGCATCTTGCCGTGCATCGACTGGTAGTTCTCGAGCTGGTAGGTCAGGTCGTACAGCTCCCACTCGGCGCTGCGCAGCATGCGGCGCACCTTCCACAGCGGGGGACTCTCACCGCCGAGCTCGGGGATCGACGCGAGCCGCCGGCCTTCGCTGTTGGCCGCGATCGCCGCCTGGTACACGTCCTCGGGCAGCCACACGGTCTGGAAGTCGGTCGTGAAGATCAGGGCCTGGCGTCCGCCCTTGGCCCACGCCTCGCGGCTGGCCGCGACCACCCACAGGTTCTTGTAGTCGCCCCACATGCCGCCGTCCTGGGTGTAGGGCCAGATGTCGGTCGGCAGGCCGTGCCAGCGGAAGCCGGACTGGCTGAGGTCGGCGGCGTCGTCGCCGAGCCCCTCGCGCTCGCCGTCCAACATCGCCTTGAGGTTGTCCTTGAACTGTGGGTCGTGGGCACTGCGCAGGCCGTCGCTGGCCTGCAGGTAGCCCATGTCGCGCAGGGACTCGGGGTGGATGTTGGCGAGGAAGGCCTTGCGGTCGGCGTCGTTGCGGTCGGCGAGCTTCTCGCCCTGGACCGCCAGCCACTGCTGGCAGGCCGTGGTCAGCTCGAAGGCCAGGGTGCTGTCGTCGTGGCCGATCGCCATCTGGGAGGCGACGTTGTCTTCGACCGTGCCGAACACGCTGTCGAAGTTCGCCTCGCCCTCGGCGAGGAAGGTGACGGTGATGCGCTGCGCGCTCTCGACGGTCTTGCCTTCGAGCTTGAGCCCGCGGGGCAGGATCTCGTCGATGTCGACCGCGACCTCGGGCGGATTGAGGTAACGGCGGCTGCTCTGCGTCATCTCCTTGAGGATCATCCCGACCACGGCGCCGAGGTCGACGTAGAGCATCTTGCTGCCGTCCGCGGAGCCGCTGGGCAACGCCGCGACGTCGAAGCGGCCGTTGCCGGCGTTCGCGTCGAGCACCCGCAGGGCGGCCTCGTCACAGCCGGCGATCCCGACGATGCCGGGGCCGATGAACACGGTGGCCTCGGGGAAGGGGCTGTCCTCACGGAACAGCTCGCCGCCGGCGACCTCGGCGTGGTACATCGGCATGCCCTGGTCGCGCAGGCCGTTGACCAGGCCATCGCGGATCGGCTGCACGTCGCCGACGGTCTCGATCACGACGTACCACAGGGCCTCGAAGTCGTCCGGGCCGCTCGCGGCGTAGTCGGACTCGAGGATGCCGGCGACCATCTCGTTGCCGATCGCGGCGAGGACCTGGTCGGCCGTCAGCCCGAAGTCGGCGAGGGCGCCTTCGGCCCCTTCCTTGAACTCCTCGGCCTCGGTCTCGTTCATGATCCCGGCCTCGGCGCGGGCCGCGGAGTCGGGCATGAACGGGCGGATCTCGTCGTTCGCCGCCATCTCGCGGGCTTCGGCGAGGCGCTCGTTGTAGTACTGCAGCTGCTCTTCGTAGTAGACCTTGTCTTCGGGGCCGGCCGCCTCGGCCATCGCCTTGTTGTTCTCGACCTCCATCTCCAGCCACTCGATCTCGCTCACGGCGCTGGCCTTCATCGCCCGCTGTTCGCTGACGTGGAAGAACTCGAGCAGCTGCTGGTAGGTCGTCGGATGATCCTCACCGAGCTGGGCGGTGAAGAAGCCGTAGGAGCTCGCCGGCATCTTGCTCGCGAGCTCGAAGGGGCCGCTGTCCTTCAGCCAGACCGCGGCCTCGGCCAGGGGCTCCTGCAGGACCACGTCGGCGACGACCTTGGCGGAGGTCGCGGTCGTATAGACGTTCAGCGACAGGGTGTCCCATTTCTGCCACTCGAAGAAGTCCATCGCCATCGACAGGTCGCGGTCGACGCCCTCGGCGGCGTTCTGCAGCCGCACGCAGTCGAGCCACAGGGAGAAGTCGCCGTCGGCCGCGGCCGACCAGGCGCTGAAACGCTCGCTGGTCGCCAGGCTCATCAGCCCGCCGCCGGCCATCCGTTCTTCCAGGCGCTTGAGCGTGGACTCGCCGTAGACGACAATCACCTTGTCCGCGGAGAGCTTGAGCGAGAACTCGTCGACCGTGATCGAGGTCGGCGTGACGGTCATGCCTTCGTCGACGCGTTCGAGGAACTTCTGGAAGTCCTCGCTGAGTGCCTTGGGCGAGTCGGGGCCGAGGGCCGCGACGAAGATCGGCATCAGCTCCTCGTCGAGGGCGAGCTCCATGGACTGGACGCTGTTGAAGAAGTTCCGGAACTCGTCGAGCACCGGACCGATCTCGTCCGCGTCGCGCGCGGGCAGCATCGCGAGCAGCCCGTCGAGCTGGTCTTCCCAGTTCTCCGGCCCCTTGGCGACCTGGGCCTGGACATCGGCGATGCGAACGTACAGCGCGGTCTCTTCGGGGGCGAACTGCCCCCAGTCCTGCGCCAGCACGGGGGTTGCGAGCAGCGCCGCCAACAACCCGAGGGAGAGAGCTTTCCTCATGTTTCCTCACGTGACATGCGGCCGCGCCTCGCGCGCGGCCTGGGACAAAGACAAGACGTCAATGTATCAGGTTGTATTCGCGAGGCGCAAACCAGAGCCCGGCTCGTGAGCCTGTGGCTCGCACGCCTCGCCGGATGCGCCCTCGCCGGCCTGCCCTGGCTGGCGCTCGCCGCCCTCGGCCTTCGTGATGGTCCCTGGTGGCTGGCCCTCGCGCCCCTCTGGATGGCCGGCCTGTGCCTGTGGTGCGTGCTGCTCTGCGGGCTGGCCGCGCGGCTCTGGCCGGGGCCGCCCGACGGCCTGTACGAGCGCGGCGCCGCGCCCGCGGCCTTCCGCGCCGCCGCCCGCGCCCTGCTGCGCACCGACCTCGGGCAGGCCAGCGCCCGCATCTTCGGCCTCGAGCGCGTGCTCGCGAGCTGGCCGGCGCTGTTCCGACTCTACCTGCGCGCTCTCGGCGCCCGCGTCGGAAGAGCGACGGTCGCGCGCGACGTCGTCCTCTACCTGCCGAACCGGCTGCGCCTCGGCGACGGCGCCTACATCGGCTCGGGCAGCGTCTGCAGCGCCCTGCTCGAGCTCGGACCGGGGCGGCTGCGCGTCGGGGAGATCCGGCTCGGGCCGGGCGCCTTCGTCGGCGCCGACTGCCGGCTCGCCCCGGGGGTCTCGGTCGGCGAGCGCAGCTTCGTCGGGGTCGGCAGCCTGCTCGGCGCCGATGCACGCCTCGCCGCCGACGTGGTCGCGCGCGGGCTGTTGCAGCTGAGCCCGCGCGCGATCGTCGGCCCGGGCTGCCGGCTCGGCTACCGGGTGTTGCTCGGCCGCGGCGCCGAGCTCGGACCGCGCTGCCGGGTCGGCGACGCGGTCGTGATCGGCCGCGGTGCGCGGATCGGGCCGGACGCGGTGCTCGCGACGGGCTGCGTGATCGCCCCGGGGGAGGTCGTCGCGGCCGGGGAGCGGCGGTAGGCACCTGCGTCACTGACTTCTGGTGAAGCCTCGTCTGGGCCGTGGACTTTCATCCCGACTGATTCACCGGGATTCCTGCTGCGGACCCGGTTGTCGTAGATCTCCGCGGCCTCCGCGCCCTCGCGACGAAGTCCTGGTGAATCAACCGGGCCTATCCCTATCCCTCGCTCGCATGCAGATAGCAGCCAGTTTGTTCATGCGGGCAGCTGCGTCGCTGCGCACGATGGTCCCCAGACTCAAACGAAGGACGCATCATGGCTCCCCTCCTCACCCTGCTCACGACCTACACGATCACCCTTGCCTGGACCAAAGCCCGGAGTCATCGGGACCCCGGTCTGCGCGCCGCCCGCGTCGCGCTGGCGGCGATGCTCGTCCTCACGGGGGTCGCCCACTTCGTCTCGACCGAGGCGATGGCGCAGATGCTGCCGCCGTTCCTGCCGGGCACCGTCACGCTCGTGTACGTGACGGGTGTGCTCGAGCTCGCCGCCGCCGCGTTGCTCCTGTGGCATGTCGCCCGCCCCACGCCGCGGCTCGGCTGGGCCCTCGCCGCGTTCTTCCTGGCGCTGCTCCCGGCGAACGTCTACTCGGCGTTCGCTGAGGCCGGGCTCGGCGGTCATGGACCCGCATACCTCTGGTTCCGTGCTCCCCTTCAGGCTCTCTTCGTCGGCTGGGCTCTTGTGGCCACCGGCGCGGTGCAGCGCCGCCGCCCGGCTGCCGCGGCGGTCTGACGCGCACGTGCTATACTCCGCGCATGCAGCTTCCCGACATGGCGCCATTCACGATCTGGCCCTCACGGCTCGCGGCGCAGGCGCCCGGCGACGAGAGCGCCCCGCACACACACCACGCGATGCATCTCCTGCTCGCTCGGAGCGGGGATCTGCAGGTGCGGGTAGGGGACGACCAGCACTGCGCGCCGGGGGTGCTCACCGCTCCGGACGTCGGTCACGCGGTGCAGGCCACGGGACGGGTGGTGGTGCTCGTATTCTGGGATCCCGAGTCGGTCGACGGCGCGAGCCTGCGCGCCACGTTCGAAGGACGCGTGCGGCTGATCTCGGAGGTCGAGCGCTCTGCGTTGCTCGCCGACCTGCCCGATGCCCCCGGGCGCAACGACCTCGACACGTTCATGGAGCGCGCACGGAACACCCTCGCCGCGCCCACGTCGCGCCCGCGCATGCACCCACGCGTACGCGCTCTGCTGGAGGTGCTGCGTGACTGCGGGGAGATCGACACCTCGCTCGAAGCGCTCGCTGCGCGCGTGAGCCTCTCGCCCTCCCGCCTCATGCATGTCTTCACCGAATCGGTGGGGATCCCCCTCCGACCCTACCTCCTGTGGCTGAAGCTGCAGCGCGCCGCGACGTTGATCGTCAACGGGGTAGACCTGTCAAGGGCAGCGTTCGGGGCCGGCTTCGCGGACGCGGCCCACATGAGCCGGACGTTCAAGCGCATGTTCGGGATGACGCCCTCCGCGCTCCAGCGACGCAGCCGCCGCGCCTCGAGCTGAGCGGAGCCACGCGAGCGAGCGGGACGGCTTCCGCGCGGGTCTGCTCAGCGCGGCGGCGCTCGAGTACCTCGGCGGGGCGAAAGACGCGCGCTGTCTGACGAGCCTGCGGGTGATGGCCGGCGCGGATCCGGTCAGGGCCGAGGAGCGGGTGCACGCTCGAGCTGTGCGCCCTCGCTCGGCCGGGGGCGGGAAGGCGCGGCGCGGGTCATCGTGATCCGCCCGCCGAGCTGGGGCCCGGCCGTGGAAGCGACCCTGCGAGAAGCCCGCGCGGCCTGCAACCGGCCTACGCCCGGCTCAGGAGGATTCCTTCTCCGCCTTCTTGTCCGCGCTGCGGCGGGCGAGCTGGCCGGCGATGAAGTTGGTGCCGAAGACGTCGCCGCCGGTGTCGCCGTGGTGCTCGGCCCGCAGCCGGTCGAGCAGGGTGTCGAGCTGGGCGGCGCTGATGATCTTCGCGCCGACCAGCCGGTTGCCGAGCCCCGCCGTGCCGTCTCCGGCCTGGGCGCGACACTCCTCGAGCTGCGCTTCGGTCACCCAACCGGAAGCGAGGGCGAGGCGCGCGATGTCGTCGTCGAGGGAGGCGCTCATGGCGGTTCCTGCACAGAAGTCTGCCAGGAGTCTACACCAAACGTCACAGAAGTCTCAAGCTTGTAACCCGTTGTCGTACACCAGCCCGCCGGCTCAGAGGCGGTCGCCGAGCAGGAGCTGGAGCCGCTGCCGTTGACCGGGGTTGAGCTGCGTGAGGTCGGTCATCACCGCGGTCTTGAGGGCGTCGTGGCAGCCGCAGTCGCCCTCGAGCCCCGGCACGACCTCGACGATCATCCGCATCGCCTTTTCGACGTTCGACTTGAGGATCGCGAGCACGGCACCGACCTCGACCGCTTCCTCCTCGACCTTCCAGCAGTCGTAGTCGGTCGCCAGGGCGATGGTCGCGTAGCACATCTGCGCCTCGCGCGCGAGCTTGGCCTCGGGCAGGTTGGTCATGCCGATCACCGAGGCGTCGAGGGAGCGGTAGAAGAAGGACTCGGCCCGGGTCGAGAAGGCCGGCCCCTCCATGCACACGTAGGTCCCGCCGTCGTGGTGGGTGAAGCCGAGCTTCGTCGCGCAGTCGACCAGCTTCTGGCGGGACTTCTCGCAGACCGGCTCGGCGAAGCCGATGTGGACCGCGAGGTCGTCGAAGAAGGTCGCCTCGCGGTTCTTCGTCCGGTCGAAAAACTGGTCGACCATCACCAGGTGGCCGGGGACGATCTCCTCCTTGAGGCTGCCGACCGCGCTGACCGACAGCAGGCGGCGCACACCGAGCTGCTTGAAGCCGTGGACGTTCGCGCGGTAGTTGACCTTGTGCGGCGGGATCGTGTGGCCCGGCCCGTGGCGGGGCAGGAAGGCGACCGTGCGGCCGGCGATCTCGCCGACGGAGAACGGACCCGACGGGGCGCCGAAGGGGGTGCTGAGGTGGACGCTCTGCGGATTGTCGAGCAGCTCGTAGAGGCCGCTGCCTCCGATCACTCCGATGTCTGCGCGCATGAGGGGTCTCCTGTCTGAGGAAGGATGGAGGCGAGGCGCGCGCGCAGCCGATCCTCGGCGAGGCCAGCGAGGCGCACCCGCTTGTTGCGACTGGTGTGGCCAGAGACCAGCGTCACGCTGCGTCGGGCGAGACCGAAGGTGTCGGCGAGCAGGCGGCACACGGCGTCGTTCGCCCGGCCCTTGTCCGGCGCCGCGCGCACCGCGACCTTCAGGGCGCCGCCGTGCACCCCCGTCAGGCCCGGGCGGCGCGCCTTCGGGGTCACTCGCAGGGGGAGCAGGAGGTCGGCGCCCACTCGTTGGCAGCGCAGGCCGGAGAGGTCCTCGACGGTCATCAACGGATCTCGCGCAGGCGCCGCGCGAGCGCGGGAGAGAGCGCGGACAGCTCGATGCGGTCGATCTCCGCCCGGATGCGGTCGATGTCCCCGCCGAGCCAGACCTGGAACAGCGCCCAGTTCCCCCGGGCCTCGGCGCCGAGCAGGGCGGAGTCCTCGATCAGCGGCTCGAGCAGCTCGGCGAGCTCTTCGGGGTCGAAGTCGTCGTAGCGCTTGCGGGTCTGCAGCCCGTCGACCTCGACGGAGCTGAAGACCACGCCCTCGCGGTCGGCGCCGCTCGGCCGGTAGTCCATCGACTGCAGGCGGAAGACCGTCCGGCGCAGCTCGTCGTGGCTCTCGAAGGCGTCGATCAGCTGTTCCTTGAAGGCCGCCAGACCCTCGTAGTGCGCGACCAGGAAGTCGCGCTCCTCGACCAGCCCGGGCAGGGTCGGCGCGGCGTTGCGAGCGATGTCCCGGGCGACCTGGTCGAACTGCCAGGTGCGCACCAGCTCGGCGTCGATCGCCTCGTCGAGCTGGCGCTGCTCCTCGGCCCGCCGCGCCTCGAGCGCTTCCTGCTCCGCCGCCCGCTCGGCGACCGCCAGCGCGGCGCGCAGCTCGTCGACCCGGTCGAGCAGCTCGGGCAGGTCGAGGTGGTCGTCGCGGGTGAGGCGGTCGAGCAGGCGCCCCGCCTGGGCGAACTCCCCGCGTCCGGTCGCCCGCTCGACGTCGCGCGCCAGGCGGCCGAAGGCCGCGATCGCGTCCTTCTCGATCGCCTCGATCTCGTCCTGCACCGCCGCGTAGCAGCGCGTCTCGGCGAAGCGCTCCGGGTACCCCTGCAGGCGCTCGATGGCACGCGCGCGGAAGCCCCCGTCGCGGTCGATGGCGACCTGGTTCAACAGCCGCGCCAGCGCCTCCTCGGCCTCCTGCAGCAGCCGCTCCGCGGCGCGCTCCTCGGCGCGGGCCGCGACCAGCTCGGCCAGGCGCTCACCCGCCGCGGCCAGCTCGGCGTCGCCGGGATAGCGCGCCCCCGCCTCTTCCAGCGCCGTCCCGGCTTCTTCGAGGCGTCCGGCATCGAGCAGCCCGGTCAGGCGCGCGACCGCCTGCTGCCGCTCGCGCTCGACGGCCTCGGCGGCGGCGCGCTCGGCCCGCCAGCGCTCGATCGCGACGGCGGCGCTCTCGGCGACGGCGAGCACGGGCTGGTCGGCGAAATCGTCGCGGGCCTGCTGCACCAGCGCGAGCACCTCGCCCTCGGAGCGCGAGGCGAGCGCATCCTCGATCTGCTCGCCGAGCCGCGCGGCCTCTTCGGCGTGCTGGCGACGCTGCGCCGCCCAGTCGAGGATCTGGGTCGCGACGACGAAGCTCAACAGGCCGATCGCGGCGATCAGGGCGGCGAAGGCGAGCAGCTTCCTGCTGGCCGGGTTCCCCCCCGGCTCGGGAGCCGGCGCGGCGCTCGCCGGGCGGGCCGGCGGATAGGCCTCGCGCAGCACCTCGACATCGGCGAGCAGCTCGGCGGCGTGCTGGTAGCGCTCGTCCGGGTCTTTCTGGAGCAGCTTGGCGACGACCTCGGCGACGTCCTCGCCGACCCAGGGCGCCTTCTCCTTCAAGGGTGGCGGCTCGTTCTCGACGTGCTGCATCAGGATCGCCTGGGGCGAGCGGCCCTGGAAGGGCGTCTCACCGGTCAGCATCTCGTACCAGGAGCAGCCGAGGGAGTACAGGTCGACCCGGTGGTCGATCTTCTTGCCGAGCGCCTGCTCGGGCGCCATGTAGTGCGGCGAGCCGCTGATCCCGTCGCGCTGGATCACCGGCTCCCCGTCGACCGCGCGCTGGGCGATGCCGAGGTCGCCGATCTTGGTGACGTTGCCCTCGCCGACCATCAGGTTGCTCGGCTTGATGTCGCGGTGGATGAACTTGCGCTCCTCCGCGAACTTCAGGCCCTCGGCGGTGTCGTGCACGATCTGCAGGGTCAGCGGCACGTCGAGCTTGCCGTGGGTCGCGAGCAGGTCGGTCACCGAGCCGACCGAGACGTACTCCATAGAGAAGAAGTAGATGCCGTCTTCGTTGCCGACATCGTAGACCTGGATGATGTTCGGGTGGTTGAGCTGCCCGGCGGCCCGCGCCTCGGTGACGAACTTGCGGATGAAGACCTCGTCGTTGGCGAGCTCCTTGGCGAGCACCTTGAAGGCGACCTCGCGCTCGAGCCGCACCTGGCGGGCGCGGTACACGGTTCCCATG
>JAUIEM010000396.1 GCA_030428695.1 bacterium | reverse complement strand
CCTGGGACGGTCACGTCCAGCCGCACGAGTGGACTCGGCGTCAGGCGGCTTGGCTCGCGGTTGGGCACGGTGTGCGGGATGGGTGGGGCCAAGAGTGTGGGACACGACAGGCAGGGGAAACCCTGGAGCGGGGCAATCTCCTCTGAGTTCAGGATTCGTCGGGCAAGACGTTGGTGGCGAAGCGACTCAAGGCCCCCGTTGTCAGGGTTGGGGCGTTCGATTCCAGGGTCAGTTCGGGAGAGCAGCAGAATCAGGCACGCCGGTAGTCTGCAATGTAATGTAGTCCGCGCGTAGAATTAGTCCGAATGCTCGCTGTTGGCAAGCTCTTCGTACGCTTGCCGCACCTCCCTCCGGATACGGGGGTCGACGCCTGACTTCAACAACCTCTCCAGCCTACGGGCGTCAGCATGACCCGTGCAGCTAAGTGACGGAAGAACCCGAAAAGCAGTCCTTCGAACCAGGAGGCTGGAGTCGTTGGTCGCGTCCCAAACAGCGTCCTTCACGTTCTTGTCGTGTGGTGCAACCTTCGAGGCAACCTGCAGTGACATATTCCTTAGTTTGTCAAAGGAGCTGTGCCGGATCTCGAATATTTTTCGATTGAGGAACTCTTCACGGTTCTGAGATTTGATGTACTTGTTGAACTCTGGCAGATTGGGGAACAGGTTGTGCTCTTCTATGCTTGTGTTCGCGCGGGGTTCATTTGCGTTGTGGCGTAGCGAGACACGACTCTCCCCGGGTGGACAAAGCCCGCCAGGCGACAGAATTCCGACGGTAATGCTGTCACCAGATGAGAAGCCGACAGCAATTCCGACTTGACTTTGACAGCCGGAGAGTGTCATTGGGTTCACGCCCTTGAGAGCATCCCTGACCGCAAGGCATGCGTACCCTAAAGAGAGAGTGTAGTCTGCCATGTTTTCCAGCGCTGGATTGTCTCCACCGCTTTGGTTGTACGC
The DNA here is from genome assembly GCA_030428695.1 of bacterium. The sequence goes on along the minus strand of JAUIEM010000396.1, from coordinate 8,393 downwards.
AGCAATCACAATCTGCGCCAGAACTGGCGAGTGTAGAGTCGGACGCGGCCTCCACAAAGCACTTGCCGCCCACTCAATGTCATCGATATCAGCCGAGAATGAGTCCGATCCTACTACGGATAGGTCTCCCACTCTGCGACCCATGTCGTCAAGTGTCTGAAATATCTCAAACCAGAGTCCGCTGATCGCGTCCTTTGGCGGGTGCTGCTCAAAGACACTGGATATCCAATCGGTGATTGGCGAGGTGTTGGAGTAGCTGATTTCGCGAAAGGAGCTCCAATCCGGGTGTGGGGTCGTTGTTTCGCACTTGTCGATCAGCCGATGCATCGAGACCTTGATCGGGTCGTTGTGCAATGACACCTCTTCGCTGACCCAACCATGGGCGGCGGGGAAACTCCAAACCATGACACTCTCCTCTGTATACGCCATAGGATTCAGATAGGTGCGTGGACACGACAGTATCTCGTCCCCCGGTATCTCAACGTACTCCACATCGTTGCCAAGTATCTCCGCTGAGGGACCCATGAAGATGCTGCCGTAGATCATGTGGAGCCATTGATGGGAGCCTGAAGAACCCACTCCACCTCGAGCACAATCGCCTTTTCGTAGATGACGGAAGCGTCGGCAATACGGATTTCCGAGCCTACGGCAGGCCTCGATACCTCAAGCCCCTCGTGTGCCAGGAGCGAGTGTGAAGGTCCGCTCTCTTCTTCAAGAAGTCCAACAGCGAGTGGACGCGCGCCTTCTCGGCATACTGCTCGTACCAGCTGTTGCCGAGCAGGACGAGGCAGATCATGACCAGGGCAGCGAGGAGTACCACAGTCATTGGGAGGAGGGGCGAGAGGCGTCGCGGGCTATTCGATGAAGTGCTCATGAACCTTCTTGCTTGCCTGGCACATGTTGGGCCTGGGTGGCTCGCGAGAATCTGCAGTGGCGCTCTTCCGTTTCACCCTCTACCGTTCTGCAGCCAAGGACCATCATAGGATAGGTACACCACCGTCCGCGTGCTTGCCATGACGCGGAACCTCCCCCGTGACAGCGCCCCGCGATTCCCCTACACTCCGCGCTGGTCACCGGGGCTCGCCCCCCGCAGGAGCCGAGCTTGACGGTCTGTCACCGGACGCGCGGGATCCGCGCGCTGCTGCTGCAGCTCGCCTGTGCCTGCCTCGCGCTCGCGCCGGAGGCGGCGTTCGGCAGCGCGGTGCCGGGCTGGGTGCTCGCCCTGCCGCTCGCGGCGGTGCTCGCGGGCGCCGCCGCCGCGCACCGGCCGGGGCGGGTCGTCCCGCGCCTGGTCGCGAGCCTGGCTCTCGGGGTGGCGGTCGGGGCGTTCCTGTTCGAGCACGCCAGCCAGCCTTTGCTCGGGCTCGCCACGCTGGGGGCGAGCGTCGGCTTCGGCAGCTACCTGTGGCCTTCCGAGGCGCTGCGGCTTCGGGCGGCCGACCAGGGGCTCGGCTTCGGCGAGCAGGATGTCCTCGTCGGGGCGCTGCTCGCGGCGCTGTGCGCCACGCACCTGGCCTGGGGAGCGTCGGCGCCGGGGGTCCTGCGCCAGGTCGCCCTGGCTGCCGTCTGTGTGCTCCCGTCCGCGCTCGCGCTGCAGCGCGCCGCCGAGGGCGCTCCCCGGGCGCTCGTGGGCGCGGCGATGGGCCTGGCGAGCGCTCCTCTGCTCGGCGCGCTCGTGCGGCAGGCGGCGCGGGCCGACGCCGGTATCGCGCTGATCGCTTGTCTGGTCGTCCTCGGCTGGAGCGGACAGCGGGCCCAGCGCTGGTCGTCCAGGGGAGCGCGACCGACCGCGGGCGGGCCGCTCGCGACGCTGATCGAGCACCCGTCTCGCGTGCTCGTCCTGTCCTTCGTCGGGATCTGCCTGGTCGGCACGCTGCTGCTCGCGCTGCCGGTCGCGGCCAACGGGGCCGCGCTGTCCTGGCTCGACGCGTGCTTTACGGCGGTCAGCGCGACCTGTGTGACCGGCCTGATCGTCGTCGATACGCCGGTCGCGTTCAGCCCGACCGGGCAGCTCTTCGTGCTCCTGCTGATCCAGGTCGGCGGGCTCGGCATCATGGTGTTCTCGACCGCGGCCTTCCTGCTGCTCGGCAAGCGGCTCTCCCTCGCCCACGAGCGAGCGGCCGTCGACCTGGTCGGCGCCTCGGGGCCGGCGGGCCTGGTGCGCGCGATCCGGGCGGTGCTGCTCGTCACCTTCACGACCGAGGCGGTCGCCGCGCTGCTCCTGACCGGCGCCTTCCTCGCCGCCGGGGACGGCCTCGGGGAGGCGGCCTGGCGGGGCCTGTTCACGGCGGTCTCGGCGTTCTGCAACGCCGGCTTCGCGCTGCAGAGTGACAGCCTGGTCCCCTACGCGGACGGGCCCTTCGTGCTCGGCGTGGTCGGGGTGACGATCGTGGTCGGTGGCCTCGGCCCCGCCGTGATCGCCGCGCTCGCGGCCTGGCGCGATCCGACCCGGCGGACGCTGCACGTGCGGCTGGTGGTCGTAACCACGGCGGTCCTGCTGGTCGTGCCGGCGGTGCTGATCCTGGTGCTCGAGTGGGAAGCGAGCCTCGCGGGCCTGTCGGTCTTCGACAAGCTGTGCAACGCCGCCTTCCAGTCGGTCACCCTGCGCACCGCCGGTTTCAACTCCGTCGACCTCACCGCGCTGCACCCGGTCACCTGGACCGTGATGGTCGCGACGATGTTCGTCGGCGGCAGCCCGGGCTCGACCGCGGGCGGCATCAAGACGACGACCTGCGCGGTGGTCTTCCTCGCCATCGCCGCGATCGTGCGCGGCCGCGAGCAGGTCGTCGTGTTCGGGCGGACCCTCCCGAAGGCCGCCGTGCTGCGCGCGACCGCCGTCGTCACCCTCGGCGCCGTCGCCTGCGTCGCGGGACTGGTCGCCGTCCAGCTGACCCAGACCCTGGCCCTCGACGTCGCCTTCTTCGAGGTGGTCAGCGCCCTGGCCACCGTCGGACTGTCGACGGGCGGAACCGGCGCGCTCGACGGCGTCGGCAAGGTGATCATCATCGCCTGCATGTTCGCCGGCCGGGTCGGACCGCTGTCGTTGTTCATGTTCATCGGAACTCACGCACAGGACGCGCGGACGGTCGCCTATCCGCGCGAGCCCGTGCCCATCGGATAGGGGGCAGCCGTGCCTCGACAGACTCTCGTCATCGGCCTCGGTCAGTTCGGGATGGCGCTCGCCCGGGCGCTCGCCGAGCAGGGCTGCGAGGTGCTCGTGGTCGACAGCGACGCTTCCCACATCGCCGACATCGCCTCGCAGGTCACCGACGCGGTCGTGATGGACGCGATGGACGAGCAGGCCCTCGCCTCCCTCGCGCCCGCCCAGCGCGACACCTGCGTGTGCGCGATCGGGGCGGACCACCGCGAGGCGAGCATCATCGTCACCGCCCTGCTCAAACAGCTCGGCGCGAAGCACATCGTCGCCCGCGCGACCGACAGGCTGCACGCTCGTATCCTCGGGCTGGTCGGCGCCAGCGAGGTCGTCAACCCCGAGCGCAACTACGGCGAGCGGCTCGCCATCCGGCTCGCCTGGCGGAACGTCGTCAACGTGATGCCCCTCGGCGGCAACCTCGTGCTGACCGAGATTGAGGCGCCGCGCTCCTTCTGGGGACGCACCCTCGCCGAGCTCGAGCTGCCGCGGCGTTTCTCCGTCACCGTCTCGGCCATCCGGCGCAGCGCGGCGACCGGGATGGAAGCGTCGATCCCGCGTCCCACCGAACCACTGCAGGAGGGTGACATCCTGATGATCGTCAGCACCGAAGAAGACGCCAAACGGCTGACGGAGAAGGCCTGAGATGCGGTTGCGAGGAGAAGCCAGCCTCGGCATCGGGACGGTGCTCGCGGTGCAGATCGTGTTCTCCGTGCTCGCGATCGCCCTGCTCTCGCGGATGGGGCCCGCGATCGAGCGCATCCTCGAGGAGAACGTGTACAGCGGCGAAGCGGTGGAGGAGATGCTCGCCGTGCTCGCCGCTCCGTCGGAGGATTCCCGGGAAGCGTTCGACGGCGCCCTGCTCCGCGCCCAGCAGAACGTGACCGAGGAAGCGGAGCGGCCGGTGCTCGCCGTGATCGCCGCCCGCCGGGAGGCGGCCCTCGCCGGCGACCGTCTGGCCCGGACGGAGCTGGTCGACGCCCTGCGCGAGCTCGGCCAGGTCAACCGCGACTCGATGGGACGTGCCGACGCCCAGGCCCAACGCCTCGGCCTGGCGGGGGCGTGGGCGGCGGCCCTGCTCGGGGCGCTCGCCCTCGCCCTCGGCGTCGTCGTCTACCGGCGGCTGATGCTGCGCCTCGAGCTGCCGATCGCCGAGCTGCACCGCACCTGCGTCGACGCCCGCAAGGGCAACCTGCAGGCCCGTTGCCCGGCGCTGCAAGGGCCGCACGAGGTCGTCGAGATCGGGCGGAGCCTCAACTGGCTGCTCGACCAGCAGCTGCTCTCCTCACCGCGGCACGCGCGGGACGCGACGCGGCGGCAGGCCGACCTGCAGCGCCTGCTCGTGTGGCTGGTCGACCGGCAGCCCCGGCCGCTCGCCGTGCTCGACGCGACCGGGGAGACCGTGGTCGCGAGCCAGGCGCTGCTCGGGGCGGATGCCCGGGACTGGCCGCGGGAGGAGATCCCGGGCACGGAGCTCCGCTGCGCTGCTCCTCCCGCGGAGGGGCGCGGCGCCGGGTTCGACGGGTAGCTGCCCCTGTCGTATGATGGCCCGCGGATCCTGACCAGGAGCAGTCGTGAAGAACCTCGGAATCGCAGGCGTCGGCCTCGGGCTGCTGGCGCTGCTCGTCGGCGTCGTCCTGTACGTGGCCGCCACAAGCCTCGCCGACCCCGCGCAGCAGGCGCTGACCCCCTTTGCGGAGGACTGGGCGCGGGAGACCTTCGCGACGGAGGACCGCTTCCGGGTGCTCGGCCTCCAGCTCGCCCTGCTCGGCGGCTTCCTCGCGACCGTCGCCGGGGGCGCCTGGGCTTCGCGGGTCGGACGGCCGCGGCGCGCGCTGCGAAGGGTCGGGATCTGGGCTTGCTGGGGCGCCCTGGTCGCGGTCGCGGCGGGGGCGGTGTCCTACGCCGGCGCCGCGGACTACCGCAACCAGGACCTGGTCGACGCGTCGGGGCGTGAGGTTCTCACGGTCAAAGAGACCGAGCTCTTCAAGGACTACCGCGTCTGGAGTCACCGCACCCGGGGCTGGTTGCTCGCCAGCGGCGGGTTGGCGCTGCTCGGCGCGGGTCTGATCGCGGTCGGCGCGGCGCGCTCGCGAGGCATGGCGCGGCTGTTCGCGGGGCTGTCCGTCCTCGGGGGGCTGGCGATGCTCGGCTGGGCCTGGCGTTCCTACGGAGGCGCCGCCACCCCCCGGTGGGAAATCGACGACTTCCTTGTCACGGGCCTCGAGATCGATCAATATCGAGCGCTGCTGGTCGCTGTCGGCGGTTCCCTGTTGGTGATCGCGGCCGTCGCGGCCCACTTCTCGATCGCCCGCCTCCCCGGCGGGCAATCCCCCCAGAAGGAGAGCTGATGCGAGCCTTGAGCCTGATGCTGTGCGGTGTGTTGTTCGCGGGTTGTGCCGCCGAGATCCGCCACCGCATCGACAACTACGAGCTGGCCGGCGCCTACATGGGCAAGAAGGCGGGCGTCGCCTGTTTCGTCAACCGGATCAAGTTTGCGGAGCCGGGCTGGTTCCGGGTCCAGGTCTCCTTGATCAACGAGTCGCGGCAGCGGATCTCCTGGGACACCCGCAAGGTCAACCTGATGTTCGAAGGCTACAAGCGGCCGTACGAAGAGGGGGGCAACTTCGATGTCGCCGCGGGCGATACGAAGTCCTTCGACTTCCTGTTTCGTACGGGCCCGACCCTGCGCGACGCGACCCTGGTGATGACCGGCATCACGGTCGGCGACGAGGAGATCGAGTTCGACGCGGACATCCGGAGCTACGAAGTCGACTGATGGACGTCTTCCTCGGCACCCTCGGCTGCCGCCTCAACGAGAGCGAGATCGAGCGCATCGGGCGCGGCTTCAAGCAGCGCGGCCACCGGCTGGTCGACCGCGCCGAGGCGGCCGATCTGTGCGTGGTCAACAGCTGCGCGGTCACCGCCGAGGCGGAGCGCAAGACCCGCCAGCTGGTCAAGCGCCTGCACCGCGCGGCGCCCGCGGCACGCATCGTCGTCACCGGCTGCTACAGCGAGCTCGAGCCCGAGCGCGTGCTCGCCCTGCCCGGCGTCGTCGAGGTCGTGCCGAACCGGGACAAGGAGCGGCTGGTCCCGCGCCTGCTCGGCGACCCCCCGGAGAGCTTCGAGCCCGAGCCCCTCGCGCGGCTGGCGAAGCCCGGGGAGATTCGTCGCACGCGCGCCTTCGTCAAGGTCCAGGACGGCTGCGACAACCAGTGCACCTTCTGCATCACCACCGTCGCCCGCGGCGAGGGCCGCAGCCGGGAGATCCCGCACGTCGTCAACGAGATCAAGGCGCTGGTCGGGGTCGGCTACCAGGAGGCGGTCCTCAGCGGCGTGCACCTCGGCTCCTTCGGTCGCGACCTCGCGCCCGCGACCGACCTCAAGGCGCTGGTCGCGGCGATCCTGGCGGAGACGGCGCTGCCGCGGCTGCGGCTGTCCTCCCTCGAGCCCTGGGACATCCCCGAAGGCTTCTTCGAGCTGTGGCGCGATCCGCGCCTGTGCCGGCACCTGCACATGCCGCTGCAGGCCGGCTGCGACGAGACCCTGCGGCGGATGGCGCGTCGCACCCGCAAGACGAGCTTCGCGGGTCTGGTCGCCGACGCGCGCCGGGTGATGCCCGGCCTCGGCCTGACGACGGACATCATCGTCGGCTTTCCGGGCGAGAGCGACGCCTCCTTCGAGGAGAGCCTCGCCTACACGCGCTCGCTGGGCTTCAGCCACCTGCACGTGTTCCGCTACTCTCCGCGGCCGGGGACGCGCGCGGCCGACTTCCCCGACCAGGTCGAGGAGCGCGTCAAGGTCCAGCGCAGCCAGGCGATGCACGCCGTCGGCCGGGCGGGCAAGGAGGCCTTCGCCCGGAGCCAGCTCGGGACAACCGCCGAGGTGCTGTTCGAGCGCGCGGTGGACGGCGGCTGGAGCGGGCTGAGCGACCACAACCTGCGGGTCGAGGTGGCGAGCGCCGACGAGCTTCACAACCAGATCCGGCGGGTGCGGCTCGCGGAGCTGCGCGAGGACGGGGTCGTGCGCGGGGAGCTCGGCTGACGGGCTACCAGGCGTCGTCCGGAAGAAGCTCGGCGAGCTCGGCCTCGAAGGAAGCGCGCAGCGCGGCCTTGCGCGCCTCCGGCAGCCAGCTCGCGTCGACGGCGTTCAGGCTGAGCTGGCGGACCTCCGCCGGCGTCAGCTCGAAGCAACGCACCAGGCCTTCGTACTCCTCGGCGAGCCGGTTCCCGAACATCGCGGGGTCGTCCGTGTTGACGGTGACGAAGGCGCCCCGGCGCAGGAAGTCGGCGATCGGATGCTCCTCCAGGCGCGCGACCACGCCGGTGCGCACGTTGCTCAGCGGACACATCTCCAGGGGTACCCGCCGGCGGATCAGCTCCTCGACCAGGGCGGGATCCTCCGTCGCGCGGGTCGCGTGGCCGACGCGGTCGACCTGCAGGCTGTCGAGGGCGCCGCGCACGCTGCCGGCACCCGCGGCCTCGCCGGCGTGGGCAGAGGTGCGCAGGCCGAGCGCGCGGGCCCGCGCGTAGACCGGCGCCCACGGTTCCGGCGGGTAGCGCTGCTCGCTGCCGCCGATGCCGATGCCGATCACGCCGAGCGCGCGGGCCTCGGCGACCTCCTCGAGCACACGCGCTCCCTGCTCCGGGCCGAAGTCGCGGATCAGGTCGACCACCAGCGCGACCTCGACCTCCGGCACCCGGTCGAGCCCGGCGCGGATCGCGGCGAGCAGCTCCGGGGCCTTGAGGCCGTGGCGGAAGAAGTCCGCCGGCGAGCAGAAGGCCTCGACGTAGCGGATGTTCTGGGCCTGCCAGCTGCGCGCGACCGCCTCGGCGATCAGGGTGAAGTCGTCATAGCTCCGCAGGTAGCGGTTCTTCCACACCCAGGTCTCGATGAAGTGTGGGAAGTCGCGGTACACCAGGCGGGCGCGGAGCTCCTCGAGGGACATCGCCTCCGGCCCATCGACCTGGGCGATCAGCTGCCACAGCGCCGCGTCGGGGATCGCGCCCTCGAGGTGGACGTGCAGCTCGGCCTTGGGGAGTCGTTCGGCCCAGCGCATCGCGTGCTCCCGTAGGGGGTGGCTCGAGTCGGCTCGAACTGGAGGGGATCCCGTCCGCGGGAGTGCAGGCCTGCCCGTCGGGGCATACGGAAGAGCCGCCCGCGGGCTTCCCGCCGCGGCTACTGGTCCTTCTTCAGCGCCTTGAGCCGGTTGGTCGCGAGCGAGACCCGCTTCGCGTCGGCG
>JAUIEM010000395.1 GCA_030428695.1 bacterium | reverse complement strand
GCCGCCGGTGCGTCCTCCGCCCTCGCTGGTCAACATCTACCGCGAGCTGCACGACGACCTCGGCGTGCCGGTCCCCCGCCACGGCGACCTGTCGAGCTGGGCCAAGCAGGGGGTGCTGCTGCTCAACACCTGCCTGACCGTCCGGGCGCGCCAGGCGAAGTCGCACGCGGGCCGGGGCTGGGAGACTTTCACCGACCGCACCGTCGAGGCGCTGAACACGGGCAAGGAGGGGCTGGTCTTCGTGCTCTGGGGGCGGCCGGCCCAGCAGAAGGCGCGCAAGGTCGACCGGCGCCGGCACCTGGTGTTGACCTCGCCGCACCCCTCGCCGCTGTCGGCGCACCGGGGCTTCTTCGGCTGCAAGCACTTCTCGCGTATCCAGGCGCACCTGCAGGAGCGGGGCTTGCCGGCGATCGACTGGAAGTTGTAGGGCTGCAGCGAACGGCGTGCAGCCCCTCAGCCGCGCGCCCGCACGACCCGGAAGCTCAGCCCCGCGAGCGCGAGGGGCTCGAGGCCGCTGTCGGCGAACAGCGCGCACACCGCGGCGTGGGCGCCCCGGGGCTCGGTGCGCGGCGTCCAGTCCCCGGCCAGGAGCTCGGCGGCGGCCTCCGCGCAGGCCTCCTGCACGGCGGGCTCGGCGGTCCGCAGCCAGGCCCGCTCGAGCAGCCCGGGCTTCGGGCAGAGGTACAGGAACACATCCCGGCACACGCGGCAGCGGCAGCGCCCGGCGATCGCCGCGGCGAGGACATCCTCGCGCTCCTTCGGGTCCAGGTCGGCGAGCTGCGGACGGGGGGAGCCGTCGTCCCAGAAGGGCCCGCCCCACTCGTCCTCCCAGCCGATCTTCCCGAGCACGAAAGGCGGGACGCACATCGGGGTGCCGCGGTAGTCGATCAGCGGGTAGTCGACGGAAAGCACCGTCGCCGCCGGGCTCTTCTGGGGCTCCGTGATCCGCCAGCCCCGGCCCGCGGCCATGCGGTCGTAGCGCTTGCGCCCGACGCACAGGAGCACCTGCCACCAGTGGAAGCAGGCGCACATCGAGCCGCTGCAGCAGCCGGCGTGATCCATGAACCCCCAGACGAGCTCGGTCTCGCTGAAGCTGTACAGCCGGTCGCGGTAGCCGTCCGCGACCTCGTCGCTGAGGTAGCTGCCGGCGACCGGGCGCAGGAAGCCCCTGCCGCACCGGCTCCACACCGCATTGCGCATCGACGCCGTCAGCGCCTTGTGCAGCGCCCGGGGCGTCGAGCGTTTCTTGCCCTCCGGTGGAGCGACCGCCTCGATGCCGAGCCCCATCCCGATGCCACCCATCGTTCATCCCCCTTCCCGCCGCTGCGCTGCGAACAGCCCGCCGCAGAGACGGCTTGCGCTGTGCGCGCGGCTCTGGCATGGTTCCTGGCTCCCCAGGCTTGGGCTCGCGCCCTGAAAGGACGACGATGCGCCGCCTGCGCAAGCTCGGCTTCGTGCTCCTGCTCGGCCTCGCCGCCGCCGTGCTCTGCGAGCTCGGCGCGCGGGCGCTGTACTTTTCCTACCACAACGCGCGGGGCAGCGCCGTCCTCTACCTCTACCGCGGCATGCGCGAGCGCCTGTTCCCCGCCGAGGCCCGCGCCATCGCCGGGTTCGTGCAGGCCGACTCCCTGTTCGGCTACGTCCACCGGCCGGACAGCAGCTTCCACCATACCAGCCCGGACTTCGGGGTCGACTACCGCATCGGCCCGGACGGGGCGCGGCTGTGCGCCGTGCCGCCGGGGCCGGGCGGGGAGATCTGGGTGCTCGGCTGCTCGTTCAGCTTCGGCTACGGGGTCGAGGCGGAGGAAGCCTGGCCCGGCCTGCTCGCAGCGGGGCCGTGGCGGGACCGTCGGGTGCGGAACCTCGCGGTGATCGGCTACGGCACCGGGCAGTGCCTGCTCCGGCTGCGCTCCATGCTGGCCTCCGGCGCGGTGCCCGAGCAGGTGGTCTACGGCTACCTTCCCGACCACGTCCGACGCAACGCCAACCGGGCCGAGTGGGTCGACGGCATGCTCGCCCGCGGCCTGCGCCATCCGCGCTTCGCGCTCGAGGACGGCGCGCTCGTCCACCGCGGGCTGGTCCCATCCGGCGGAGGAGCGCCGCTCAGCGCGGCCGTCGAGGAGCGGGAGCGGGCGCTGACCGAGGCGATGCTGCGCGAGATGCACGCCCTGTGCGCGGCGCGGGGCATCCCCTTCACGGTCGTGCTGCTGCCGGTGATGCGCGACCAGCTGCAGGGCTTCGTCGTCGACCTCCTGGCCGCCGAGGGCATCCCGAGCCATGACCTGCACCGCCGGGCGGTCGACGTGTTCTCGGCGCGCGACCGCCATCCGCGGGCGAGCGGCCACCGGCAGATCGCCGATGCGCTCTCGGAGCTGCTCGAGGAGTAGCCGCGGCTTCAGGCGAGGAGCTTGCGGAAGTACAGCCGGCTGCCCCCGGGCGGCAGATCCTCGAGCTCGGCGAAGACCTCGTAGCCCAGCGCGAGGTAGAAGTCCGGCGCCTGGAAGCTGAAGGTGTCGAGGAACACGCCCCGGCAGCCGCGCTCGCGGGCGACCGCCTCGGCCTGCTCCATCAGCTTCCGCCCCCAGCCCTGCCCGCGCAGCTCCTCGGCGACCCACAGCCACTTGACGAACATCCAGCCCCAGTAGCTGCGTCCCCACAGTCCTCCGCGCACGGTGTCCGCCGCGTCGCGGACGAACAGGGCGAGAGGGACCTCCTCGCGGGGCACGCCGTGGCGCTGGTTGAAGGCGATCAGGCCTCGCTGCAGCTCGACGAGGTCTTCGCGGCGCGGGTCGTGGTCGTGCTCGAGGCGCAGCTCTGTCATCGGGTACCATGCACGCAGCCCAAGGAGCCAGCATATGCCAAGCCCCCGCGCCCTGCCAAGTTGTCTGTTGCTCGTCACGGCCGTCCTCTCCGCCCAGGATCTCCGCGGCTGGGACAAGGACGGCGACGGCCTGGTCACGCGGAGCGAGTTCCGCGGGCCCGAGGCGCTGTTCGAGGCGCTGGACCGCGACGCCGACGGCACCCTCGCCGGGCGCGAGCTGGTGTCCCTCGACGCCCCTCTCGAAGAGCGGGAGGATCCGGCGCTACAGGCCTTCCGCCGGCGCCTCGACAAGCAGTTCGCCAAGCGCGACGCGGACGAGGACGGGCGGCTCCTGCCCGGGGAGCTCGAGGGCAAGTTCCCCTTCGAGGCCTACGACGGGAATGTCGACGGCGCGCTGTCGCTGGCGGAATTCGCCGCCAGCCTGCTCGACACCCCGGTCGCCGGCGTCGTCTACCGTGAGCGCGTCGATGCGGACGGCGACGGCCGCATCGCCCGCAGGGAGTGGACCGGCAGCGAGGAGGCCTTCGCGGCCCTCGACCAGGACGACGACCGCTCCCTCGACGTCGACGAGCTGATCCTGCGCTACGGGGAGAGCCAGGTGAAGCGGCACGACGAGGACAAGAGCCGGACGCTGAGCCCGGACGAGTGGCATCCCGACTTTCTGCCCTTCGCGCAGGCGGATCGCGACGGGGACGGCGAGGTCTCCGCCCTCGAGGCCTGCCGGCTGCCGCGGGTGAAGAGCCGGCGGGAGTGAGCGAAGGGCCTGTCGGGAGGCTCTTCGCTCCCTGCATCGACGACGATTCCTCACCGAACAAGGAATTGTTGCCTGACGGTCCCTAGACTGGAGAAGGAGCGCATCGGAGGTCCGCCATGGCCAGCGCGAAGATCCCCCAGCACAGCCCGCCGACCTTGCACACCGGCGACCGCATGGACCAGCCGGAGTTCCATCGCCGCTACGCGGCGCGCACCGACTCCGTCAAGTTCGAGCTGATCGGGGGGATCGTGTTCATGGCCTCACCGCTCTACCGCCCCCACGGCCTCGCCCACGCGCACCTGGGCGCGGTCCTGGTCGTGTACAGCTCCCGCACGCCCGGTCTCGAGGTGGCGGACAACGTCACGACCATCCTCGGCCCCGACGACGAGGTCCAGCCGGACCTGCAGCTGCGCGTCCAGCATTCCGCCGGCGGTCGTACGCAGGGCCCGCCCGACGGCCACATCGAGGGCGGCCCCGAGCTGGTGGTCGAGGTCGCCCACAGCAGCCGCGCCCTTTACATGCACCTCAAGCGCGCCGCGTACAAGAAGGGCGGCGTCGAGGAGTACATCGTCGCCTGCACTCGCGAGCGCGAGCTGTGGTGGTGGAACCTGCAGAGCGAGCGCGAGCTGGTCCCGGGAGCCGACGGCATCGTGCGCTCGAGGCGCTTCCCCGGGCTGTGGCTCGACCCCGCCGCGGTGTTCGACGACGACACCGCCCGCTCGCTGGAAGTCCTCGAACAGGGCCTGGCGGAGCCGGCCCACGCTGCCTTCGTGGCGAAGCTGCGGGAGCGGGCCTCCGGCTGAGGCCTCACGGCTGCGCGGGGCTGATTCCATCGGGATCGGTATCGACCTCAAGGAGGCCGCTCTGAGGGAGTCGGTTCCGATCCCGATCCCGATCCCGATCCCGATCCCGAAGAGATCACCCCCCCAGGAACTCCTCCAGGTACGCGTAGTCCGGCCGCAGCTGCCCGCGCCACAGGATAGTCGCCCGCGCGATCTCCGGCGGCAGGCCGGCGTCCTCGCAGGCGCCGCTGTAGTCGGCCCGGGCGATCGCGCCGGCCAGGGGGGCGAGGGCGGCGCTGAAGGCGGCGCTCGACTCGCGGGGCAGCTCGCAGGGCAGGCAGTCGGTCGTCATCATCGCGATGCCGGGCCCCTCGACGCCGTCGGTGGCGGAGCCCGTCGCCGGGTCGTAGACGTAGGCCGGCGCCCCGGGGGTGGTCGCCTTGAGGGTGCACTCGACGGCGCCCTCGATGTCGCAGCTGATGTCGCCGATCACTTGCAGGCGCGAGGGCCCGGTGTGGCTGCGCAGGGCCTCGCGCTCGACCAGGCGTGGGTAGGCCTCGGTCCAGTAGATCGCGTTGATCAGCACGTTGAGGCGGTGCAGCTGGGGGGCGAAGATCGAGCGGAAGCGCTCCGGATGCTGGTAGTAGGTCTGCAGCTCGAAGGGCTCGTCCCCGCGCGGCTCGACGAGGTGCTCCTCCTTGAAGACGACCTTGTAGACCCGGTCGCCCGGCGCGTCCCCGGCCTCGACCAGGGCTTGCAGGGCGGCGGGGCTGACCTCTTCGGTCGGCAGCAGCGCGAGGATCTCCTGGGCGCCGCGCGACACGTTGCCGTAGCCGGCGAAGCCGACCACGAAGGGCCGCAGGGCCTCCGGCAGGGGCGCGGCCTTCAGCGCCTCGCCGGCCGCGCCCAGGGCCGCGCGGGCGGCGTCGAGATCGGCGTAGCGGTGGGCGAGCTGCAGGCTGGCGAAGGGGTTCGCGTGGCCGAGGGCGGCGAGCCGCTGGCCGGTGACCGCGAGGGTGTCGATCATGCCCGCGAGGCCGGCGTGGTAGCCGAAGAGGACCAGCCGGCGGCCGGAGGCGTCGGTGATCTTCTCGTAGTCGATCAGCGTACAGCCGAGCTCCATCAGCCGGCGCAGGAGCGGCATGTTGTGGGCCTGGCCCTTGATCGTGTGGGAGAAGAACACGTACGCGCCGTCCCGGCGCAGCAGCCGGGCGGGGATCTCCTTGACCGCGAAGACGACCTTGGAGCCTATCAGCTCCTCGGCGACGGTCGCGCCGGCCGCGCGGTAGTCGTCGTCGCCGAAGGCGCGGATCGGCGAGGGCTGCACCGTCACGGCCAGGCCCTCGGCGACCAGGCCGCGCACGGCCTCCGGCGTCAGCGGCACGCGCCGCTCCCACTCGTGCTTGTCTTCGCGGCGGATGCCGAGGTCGCTCATGTCAGTCGAGCCTCTCTTCCTGTTCTTCGAAGGCGATCCCGTGCTGGCGCAGCTCGGCGAGCACGGGCCGGTAGACGTCGGAGTCGGTCGGGATCACGACGCCGCGCCGCGAGATCGTGCCGTCGAGGACCAGCTTCGCGCCGATCCCCACCGTCAGCCCGACGGTCTTCGCCATCGCGGTGTGCACGGCGTCGACCCCGAGGGTGACCATCGAGCTCTGCACCAGGCGCCGCTCGCCCTCGAGCTCGTACTCGGTCTTGTGCAGCATCGCGATCATGTCCTTGTCGTCCGGCCCGAGCAGCCACTTCTCCTCGAGCCGCTTCTGCAGCACCTGGGCCGGCGTCCCCCGCTTGAGCCCGATCGGCTCGTTCTTGAACAGGCCGAGCCAGGCGAGCATGTCGATCTCCGGCGCGTTGAGGTCCATCTTCAGGTAGGCGCGCAGCTTGAGCTCGACGGACATGCGCTTGTCGTACCACAGGTAGGCGTTGACGAAGTCGCGGTAGGTCATGCCGTCGAGGTCTTCGAGCTCGTAGGAGTCGTCGGTCAGGCCGAGCTGCACGAGCACGTTCCAGCCCTTGCAGAAGCCCGGCCGGCGCAGCGTCCCGCGGTAGATCGTGTCGACATCGTACAGGCCGTAGTGGTGGCGGTAGCGCAGGGAGTCGCGGTTGGGGTAGCCCTCGAACTCGCCGTAGCCGGGGATCTTGAGGATCTCGTAGCGCGTGAACAGGCGGTGGTAGGGGATGTACTTGTAGCGCCCGTTGTGCTTGAACTTGACGCCGCCCTGGCCGGCGAGCACGACGTTCCGCGGGTTCCAGGTGAACTTGTAGGACCACGGGTTGTCGTCGGACTCCGGGGCGAGCAGGCCGCCGGTGAAGGTCTCGAAGGCGGTGATCCTCGCGCCCTGGTCGCGCAGGCTGTCGAGCTTCTCCATCGCCGACATGTGGTCGATGCCCGGGTCGACGCCCATCTCCCACAGCAGGGTCACCCCCGCCCGGTGCGCGCGCTCCTGCAGCTCGCGGGCCTCGGGAGCGACGTAGGAGGCGGACACGAAGTGGGTGCGGAAGTGGGTGCAGGCCCGCACGATGCTGCCGTGCATCGAGGCGGGGACCATCGACACGACCACCTCCGCCTGCTCGACCAGGGCGTGCAGGGCCGGCTGGTCGGTGATGTCGAGGGCCTCCGCGCGGCCGCGTGGGTGGCCGCCGATCCTGCGCTCGGCGAGCTCGCGGCTGCGGTCGGCGGCGATCACCTGCCAGTCGTGGGTCTCGGCCTGGCCGAGCAGGTAGTCGAACAGCACCGCGGTCGACTTTCCGCATCCGATGACGACGACCGTGCGCATGGGCTCTCCTTCCGGGGAAAAGGCCCTAAGCTAGCGCGTCGCGGGGAGGGAAGCAAGGCGTCGGTCTCCCGGAGCGACCGCCTCAGGCGCCCTGGACCGCCGCCTCGATGTCCCCGTCCGCCGCCGCGAGCCGGCGCGCGGCCTCTTCCTCCGAGCACTCCGCGAGCTCCTGCACGATCGCGAGCGCGCGGCGGCGCAGCTTGGCGTTGGTCGGGCGCATCGCGTGCATCAGCCCGCGCCGCACCCGGCCGATGCCACAGGCGGCGAGGGTGGTCAGCCGGTCGAGCACGCACTTGTGGGCGGTCGCGGCCTTCATCCGGGTGCTGCCGGAGACCAGCTCGGGGCCGGTCGGCGTGCACAGCTGCAGCTCCGCCGGAATCGCGGGGGACGCCGCCGAGCTCAACAGCACCGTCGCCGCCCCGGACGCCGCGGCCGCCGCCAGGAAGCCCCGCACGAAGGGGGTCGAGCCGCTCGCGCTGACGCCGAGGGCGATGTCGGCCGCGCTGCCGCCCAGCTCTTCCCAGGCCGCCCGGCCGGCCTGGGCGTCGTCCTCGGCCCCTTCCCGCGCCTGCACCAGGGCCTCGGGGCCGCCGGCGATGCGGGCCGCGACGGTGCGCTCGTCGAGGCCGAAGGTCGGCCTGCACTCGGCGGCCTGCTGGAAGACCAGCCGGCCGGAGGTGCCGGCGCCGGACATCAAGAGCCGCCCGCCGGCCTGCCAGGCGGCGACCACGCGCGGGATCAGGGTGGCGAGCGGGGCGTCGACGGCCGCCGCCGCCGCCGCCGCGGTGCGGTCGGCCGCGGCGAAGGCCGCGAGGGCCTCGGCCAGCGGCAGCTCGTCGATCGGCTTCAGCACGTCGCGAGCTTCCCGGCGATCACCTGCACGGCCTCGTCCTGGGAGATGCGCTCCTGCTGGGTGGTGTCGCGGTCGCGGATGGTGATGCTGCCGTCTTCGAGGGTCTGCTTGTCGATGGTCAGGCACCACGGCGTGCCGATCTCGTCGTGGCGGCGGTAGCGCTTGCCGATCGCGTGGGTCTCGTCGTAGCGCGCGTTGATGCCGCGGGCGAGGAAGGCGTCGACGACCGTGCGGGCGGCTTCCGGCATACCCTCCTTGCGCACCAGCGGCAGCACCGCGACCTTGATCGGGGCCAGCCGCGGGTGCAGCTTGAGCATCGTGCGCTTCTGCGGGTTGCCCTTGGCGTCGGGCACCTCGTCCTCGGTCAGGGCGTCGTTGAGGAAGGCGAGCACGCCGCGGGTCGCGCCGGCGGCCGGCTCGATCACGTAGGGCAGGTAGCGCTCCTTGGTGTCCGGCTCGAACACCGTCAGCTTGCTCTTGCTCGCCTCCTGGTGCTTGCGCAGGTCGTAGTCGGTGCGGTTGGCGATGCCCTCGAGCTCGTCGAAGCCCCACGGGAAGCGGTACTCGATGTCGAAGCAGCCCTTGGCGTAGTGGGCGAGCTCTTCGGGCTCGTGGGCGCGCAGCCGGAAGTCCTCGGGGTGGTTGGCGTAGCGCCGCCACCAGGCCATGCGCTGCTCCTTCCAGTACTCGAGCCAGTGGTCGTCGGTGCCCGGCTTGCAGAAGAACTCCATCTCCATCTGCTCGAACTCGCAGCTGCGGAAGATGAAGTTCTTGGTCGTCACCTCGTTGCGGAAGCTCTTCCCCATCTGCGCGATGCCGAAGGGCACCTTCTGCGACAGCGCGGTCTGCACGTTCGAGAACTGCACGAACATGCCCTGGGCGGTCTCCGGTCGCAGGTACACCGCGCTCGGGCGCAGGAGCTCGTCGATCTTCGCCTTGACCGCCCGCTCGTCGAGGCCGTTCAGCTCGCCGCGGGCGATGCAGGCGGCGAGCTCACCGGTCGGATCGACCGGGCCGAGCGAGGTGCGGAACATCAGGTTGAAGGCGCGCTCGTCGGACAGGAAGGGGCTGCCGCAGTTCGGACAGACGTAGCCCCGGGCGTTGCCGACCGCGCCGTGCAGCGTCTTCTTCTTGCGCTCGAGCTGGACGCCGTGCTTGTCGGCGAGCAGGCCGAGGGCGACCTTGGCTTTGCCCTTGTCGGGGAATTCGAGGGGCGCGGGCTCGCCCTCGGGGACCTTCGGCGCCTTGTCGGCGCGGAAGCGCTCCTTGCACACCAGGCAGTCGACCAGGGGGTCGCTGAAGCCGGCGAGGTGGCCGGAGGCCTTCCACACATCCGGATGCATGATGATCGAGGTGTCGAGGCCGAC
>JAUIEM010000394.1 GCA_030428695.1 bacterium | reverse complement strand
AAACGGGGGGCACGCGGCCCCCCTTTCGTGACATTGCATCAGCGCGGACGGATCAGCCGGTCACCTCGGCGAGGCCCTTGGTGATCACGGCGACGCCGTCCTGGTTCTTCGTCTCGAAGCCGATCGACAGGACGCCGTCGTTCTCCTCGACCTTCCAGCCGGTCGTCGTCAGCGTGTCGCCGGGAAGCACCGGCTTGGCGAAGCGCACCTTCAGCCGACGCAGGCGCAGCGGGTCGCCGCCGGCGGCGTTCTCGACCACCGCGCGGCCGGTGAAGGCCATCGTGCACAGGCCGTGCAGGATGATCCCGGGCAGGCCGACGGCCTTGGCGAACTCCGGATCGAGGTGGATCGGGTTCTTGTCGCCCGAGGCCTCGGCGTAGCGGTAGGTCTGGTCTTCGTCGACGGTCATCTCGACGCTGAACAGCTCGTCGCGCTCTTCGGCCTCGGCGGGGGCCGCCTCGGCCTTCTTGTCGCCCTTCTTCTTGCCGCGGATGAACAGGCCCGAGCGGGCCTCGCAGACCAGCTCGCCGTCGCGGTAGACCTTGCCCAGGGCCTGGATCAGGTTGCCCGAGGACTTCTCGATGATGTCCTCGATGTCGCCGCGCATGCTGACCAGGTCGCCGGGCTTGATCGGCGCGTGGAAGATCATGTCCTGCTCGCCGTGCACCAGGCGGCCCATGTCGGCCCGCAGGTCGCCGTCGGTCAGCATCTTGAACAGGCCGTCGGCGAGCAGCTTGACCGGGAACAGCGGGGGTGCGATTACGCCGCCCTCGCGCTCATCGTCGCTGTAGGCCGCGTTCTCGTCGTTGGTCGCCGCCGCGTAGGCCTTGGTCTCTTCGGCCTTGACCAGGCTGTAGCCGCCGCTGACGCTGTGGCCGATCATGTCGAAGTTCAGGCCCGTCGGCTTCGGCGCCTCGGCCGGCGCGGCCGCGGAGGAGCCGCCCTCGAGCTTCGCCATCACCTCTTTGACCTTGTCCGGCGCGAACTTGAAGCCGCTCTGGAACCGCATCATGTCGTTCATGTTCGAGGCCTTGATCTTGCCCTCCATGAACGACTTGACGGGGTTGACCTTCATCTCGGCCATGCCGACGAAGATCTCGGCCGTGGTCTTGACGACGCAGGTCGGGGTGCCCTCGGCGCCCTTGGCCGCGGTGCACTTGCCGTCGCCGACCGCGAGGCTGTAGGTGCCGGCGCCGTCGAGCTCGAAGTGGACGTTGGCGGTCCAGCCCGCGGCCTTCTCGGCGACGAAGAACTCCGGCATCACCTCGAAGATCGCGTCGCACTTGTCCTCGATGGTCAGGGCCTTCTTGGCCGGAGCGGCGGCGGGAGCGGCCGCGGCGGCGCCCTGCAGCTTCGCCATCACCTTCTCGACCTTGGCCGGGTCGAACTTGAAGGCGGGCTGGAAGCGCATCATGTCGTTCATGTTCGAGGCCTTGATCTTGCCTTCCATGAACGCCTTGACGGGGTTGACCGACTGGTCGGCCATGCCGGTGAAGGTCGCCGCGTCGAGGCTGACGACGCAGGTCGGGGTGCCCTCGGCGCTGTTGGCCGTGGTGCACTTGCCGTCGGCGACGTTGATCGTGTAGTCGCCGGCGCCGTCGACCTTGAAGTGGATCGTCGCGGTCCAGCCGGAGGCCTTCTCGGCGACGAAGAACTCGGGCAGGTACTTGAAGATCGCGTCGCACTTGTCCTTCGGGGTGAGCTCGCGGGCCGGCGCGGCGGCGGCCGGCGCGGGCTTCTCCCAGAGCCGGATCTGGTCGATCTTCTCGGCGATCTCGGTCGGCGTCCAGAGCTCGTCGCCCTTCTTCTTGACGCCGTCGTTCATCTTCATCTCGTATTCGAAGATCTGCTGGCCGTGGATCCCGAAGGTCTTGCCGGTCATCCCGTCGGCGTGGGAGGAGGCGAGGAACAGCACCATCGGCGAGATCTGCTCCGGCTTCATCTCGTCCGGCACCATCGCGATGTCCTCGGTCATGCGCGTCTTCGCCATCGGCGCGATGCAGTTGACCTGGATGTCGTGCTTGGCCAGCTCGAGGGCGCCGACCACGGTCAGGCCGTAGATGCCGGCCTTGGCGCAGGCGTAGTTGCTCTGGCCGAAGTTGCCCTTGAGGCCCGCGTAGGAGCTGGTGTTGACGATCTTGCCGCCGCGCCCCTGCTCCTTCATTTGCAGGGCCGCGTACTTCATCAGCAGGAAGGTGCCCTTGGCGTGGACGTCGAGCACGGCGTTCCAGTTGTCGAGCTCGAGCTTCATCAGCGTCTTGTCGCGGAGGATGCCGGCGTTGTTGACGATGATGTCGACGCCGCCGAAGGCCTCGACGGCGGTCTTGATGATGTTCTGCGCGCCCTCGTCGGTGCACACCGAGTCGAAGTTGGGGGCCGCTTCGCCGCCCGCGGTGCGGATCTCCTCGACGACCCGCTCGGCCATCGCCTCGCCGGTGCCCGTGCCGTCACGCGCGCCGCCGACATCGTTGACGATCACCTTGGCGCCCTCGGCCGCGAAGGCCAGGGCGTGGCAGCGCCCGATGCCGCCGCCGGCACCGGTGATCACGGCGACCTTTCCGTCGAACAATCCCATAACAACTCTCCTGACCCGGGTTGGCGGGCGCCGCGGCGCCCTCGACGATGGCGGGCCTGCGCGCGGGACCTCCACGGCCCTCGCGCCCATTCCCCTGTAGCAGGCCGGGGATTCTAACACAGCGCGGCACGAGCATCCACCCTGCATCGACCCCGTAATCACAGCCGTAGGGCGCTCTGGAGGCGGATCTCCCGGAGTGCGCCGCGGCGCGCCATCACGGCCGCCGGAGCGACGGAGTTTCCCGCGCCCCTCCGTTCTGTTACCCTCGCAGCTCCACCGGTGAGAGAGGCGGCTGTGACGACCTTCACGCGCGGCATGCGACTCGGCGACTTCGAGATCATCCGCGAGCTCGGGCGCGGCTCGATGGGCGTGGTCTACGAGGCCCGGCAGCTCAACCTCGAGCGCAAGGTCGCCCTCAAGGTGCTGCCGATCGCGGTCCAGCGCCGCAAGTCCAGCGCGATCGCCCGCTTCCACACCGAGGCCCGGGCCGTCGGCCGGCTGACCCACCCGAACATCGTGCCGGTGTACGCGAGCGGCGAGGCCCAGGGGGTCTGCTACTACGCGATGGAGTTCGTCGACGGCCTCGACCTCAAGGCCGCGATCGCCGACAAGCCGTTGCCGCCCGAGCAGGTCGCGCGGGTCGGGCGCGATGTCGCCTCGGCCCTCCACGCCGCGCACCAGGCGGGGGTCGTGCACCGCGACATCAAGCCGGCGAACATCCTCCTCGACAAGGACGGCCGGGCGCGGGTGACCGACTTCGGCCTCGCCAAGGTCGCCGACGACCCGAAGATCACGATGGCCGGGCACGTCGTCGGCTCGCCGGCCTACATGAGCCCCGAGCAGGCGACCGGGGCCGACGACCAGATCGACGCGCAGTCGGACATCTTCTGCCTCGGCATCACGCTGTACCAGGCGGCGAGCCGGGCGATGCCCTTCACCGGCCACAACCTCGAGGAGCTGTTCGAGGAGATCTGCCTGCACGACCCGCCGTCGCTGAAGAAGCTGAACAAGCGCCTGCCCTCGGACCTGATCACGATCATCGAGACCTGCCTGCGGAAGCGGAAGTCGCAGCGCTACCCGAACGCCTTCGAGCTCGCCGGCGACTGCAACGCGTTCATCGAGGGCAAGCCGATCAAGGCGCGCCCGCCGCGCATCCACGAGCGGGTGTTCGGCTGGGTCGGGCGGAACCGCATCCTCAGCGCGGCCCTGCTCTTCTTCCTCTTCACGATCGGCATCGGGGTGACCGTGCGGGTGCTCGGCGACCTGCGCACCGCGCGCGAGGTCGGCGAGCTGCACGCCACCCTCGAGGGTCAGCACGCCGCCGGCCAGATCCAGGAGGCCCTCGCGACCTGCCAGGCCATCCTCGCCCTCGACCCCGGCAACGCGACCGCCCTGACCCTGCTCGGTCGGCTCGAGGCCGAGCGCGAGCAGCAGCTCGACGCCGAGCTCGCCGCCCACCTCGCGAGCGAGGCCCAGGGTCCGCTGCGGGCGGGGCAGGAGGCGCTCGCCGCGGCCCTGCGCCTGGAACGCGACCTCGGCGTGGTGCGGCAGGCCCTCGTCGACGCCCTCAGCGCCGCCGCCGCCGACTTCAGCGGCTCGCTGCAGAGCGTGCGCGACGACGCGACCGCCGCGCAGGAAGAGCTCGCCGCCGACCTCGAGCGCTCGCTGCAGGCGCGGGCCCGCGAGGCGGAGAGCCACTTCAACCGCGCCTTCTCGCTGCTCGGCACCGACGCCGCGCTGATCCGCGACATGGGGCGGGTGCGCATCCTGCTCGCCGCGGCGGCCGAGCGAGCCGGCCAGGACGACACCGCCGCCCGGCTGCTGCGCGAGGTGACCTTCCTGTTCAACCCCGACGGCGTGCACGACGCGCTGTTGACCCCGACCGGCACCTTCACCCTGCGCACCGACCAGCCCGCCCAGGTGCGGCTGCTGCCGCTGGCCGAAGACCCCGAGGGCGTCGGCCTGGTCGCCGGCGAGCCCGCGCTCGAGGGGCCGACGCCGCTCGGGCCGGTCGCCCTGCATCCGGGCAGCTACCGCCTCGAGCTGCGCTTCGTCGGCGGCACCCTGGAGATGCCCCTCGCCGTGCGGCGCGCCCGGCAGGTCGACCTGTCGCTGCGCCTGTTGCGCGACGAGCAGATCCCGGCGGGCTTCCGCTACGTCCCCGGGGTGCGCGCCATCCTCGGCGGCGATCCCCTCGCCAGCCGCGCCCTGCCGCGCATCGAGCTCGACGTGCCGGGCTTCCTGATCGCCGAGCGGGAGGTCAGCCTGGCGGAGTTCTGCGCCTTCCTCGCCGCCTCTTCGGAGGCCCAGCGCTTCAACCTGACGCGCTCGCTGCGCGACGCGATCAGCGGCTGGCAGCCGAACAGCGAGCCCCTCGGCCGGCGGCCGGTGTGGGACCTCGCCTGGTTCTGGGCGCGCAAGTACTGCGAGTGGCGCAGCGAGGTCGGCGACCTGCCGCGGCCCGTCCGCCTGCCGACCGAGATCGAGTGGGAGCTCGCCGCCCGCGGCCTCGACGGCCGGCCCTTCCCCTGGGGCTTCGGCCTCGCCCCCGACCGCGCCGACCTCGGCCTGGTGCGGGCGGCGCCCGGACTGCCCGCCGACCCGGACGAGCATCCCGGCGACCGGAGCCCCTTCGGCCTGCGCGCGACCTGCGGCGGGGTCGCGGAGTGGACGGCGAGCTGCCACCCGAAGAACGGCCAGCTCGCCGTGTTGCGCGGCGGCAGCTTCCGCTTCCAGACCGAGCCCCCCCGGCTCGCCCGGCGCAGCTTCCACGTCACCGACCAGCCGGTGCTCGGGGCGGGCCTGCGGCTAGTGATGGCGCTCCCGGAAGCCGAGTGATCCGGAACCCGGCCCACGCCGAAAAAAACTTCGAGAAAGCTTGTTCCGACACCGCGAGCGCACGGCTTGAGCCCTGTGAATGCCGGAACCTCAGGAGGTGGCACGTGGGCCAGAAGGAATGGTATGCGGCCGTGGGTAAGAAGAAGGCGGGGCCCTACGAGGCGGAGCGCATCGCCGAGAAGATCGCCGCGGGCAAGCTGGGCAAGGCCCTGTTCTGGAAGGGCGGGATGGACCGCTGGGTCCCGGCGGCCGAGGTCCCCGTCTTCCAGGAGGCGCGCAGCAACTTCGAGAACAAGTCCGCCGCCCGCAAGCGCAAGGCGGACCTGAAGCAGAAGAAGTCGCGGATCAAGGAAGCGCGGCAGCGGAAGCCGAGCGGCAAGTCCCGCACGACCCGCAAGCGCAAGTCCGCCGGACCGCCGCCCCTCGCCGCGGGCGGCCCGCCGCCCCTCGCCGAGGCGCCCGCGAAGAAGAAGACGAAGAGCCGCAGGAAGAAGGCCGCGGGCGGCCCGCCGCCCCTGAGCGCGGGCGGTCCCCCGCCCCTCGCCGCGCCCGCCGCGGAGCCGAGCGCGAAGCCCTCGGGCGGCGGCGCACCGAAGGCCTCGAAGCCGCTGAACAAGGGGCTGGTCTACCTGCAGATCTTCTTCTGCCTGATGCTCGGCCTGTACTTTGGCGGCCAGACGCTGATCGGGCTCGCCGCGATGGCGCCTGCCGACGGCTCGAGCGGAAGCGACGCCGAGGTCGCCGCCGCCGACGGCGAGCTCGCGAACCTGGCCGACGCCTACACGCTGGTCGACGAGGCCGAGCTGGTCGACTTCGAGACCCTGAGCAGCACCTCCGCCTACGCCGGCAAGGTCATCATGATCGAGGCCTGGTGGAACGACTACGACGGCGAGCGGATCCTCGCGGAGAAGTACGAGACGACCGAGACCGCGTCGCTGACCCTGCACCCCGACGCGGACGCCAGCTCCCTGTGGCTGGTCGACTCGCAGAACGCGCAGTTCTTCGTCTACGTCCCCGAGGACTTCGAGGGCTTCGGCGGAGTCCTGGTCGGCTACCAGCTCGAAGAGGACGACTGGACGCTGCACACCGTCTGGCCGTAGGGGACGGCCGCAGGACAGGGGGGAGGCGGGAGGGGCAGGGCCCCTCCCTTTTTTCGATGGCCCGCCGGCGCCGACTACCGGCAGCGCCGGCACAACAGCCGGCGCCGCTTCTTCTTCCGCCGCTTCGCCCCGAGCATCCGGGACAAACGGGGCCGGTCACCGATCACGCAGGTCGGGTCCGCCTCGGGGCCGACCACGCCCTGCGCGCGCAGCAGCGCGACCGCCCGGCCCGCGCGGCTGAGCTGCACGCCGCCCTTGAAGCGCAACGGCGCGCTGCGCTTGAGGTCGAGCACCCACAGGCCGCGGCGGCAGGGCCGCGGGTCGGACATGTCGACGACGACGAAGTCCCCGCAGAACTTGCGCTGGTGGCTGCGGTACAGCCACAGCCGCGGGTGCGCGCGCAGGAGCTCGCGGGCGAAGCCGTGCTCGTGCGGCGTCAGCGCGTACGCGGCGCGGGTCGCCCGGTCGGGGAACACGCCGGTCGCGCGGTGCAACAGTCGGGACAGGCGCAGACCCTCGACGAGGGCCGCGCGGGGCAGCTGGAGTAGCATGATGGAGCTCCTGCGGAAGGACGCGGATGCGTCCGCTGCCGGCCCGACGCGGGAGTGCTCCCGCGGGTCGGGCCCGCGGCGGGCGCGGGACGGACCATGGGCCGTCGTACGGGTCAGGAATGTCGCAGGAGGCGGGGCATGGCGGAGGTCTCCGGGAGGCAGGGGGCGCGGATGGCGATCGCGGATCGCGCGCCCGACCCTACGCTCCGGGGGCCGGCGCGCGAAGAACTTTCCGGGGATCCGGCCCGCGCGCCGCCCAGGAGGCGGCTGTCCGGAGCGTGTGCTGGACGGTTGGTCCGATTCTCGCAGGAGGGGCACCGCGCGACGACATGGTCGCCACCCGCCAGCGAGAGACAGAGCTCAACCCGGCTGATTCACCGGGATTTCGTCGCGAGGGCCCGGAGGCCGCTTGAGATCGCGCACTTCGAGTCTTCGAGCAGCGGAGCCGTTTGTCATCGCTGGCACACCGTCCCAAGGTGAGCAGCGCAGAAGGCAGCAGGAATCCCGGTGCATCAGACGGGCTCAAGTTGCGCCCTCCAGCGCGGCCTGGCGCTTGCTCCACCTCTCTGCACTCCAACGAGTTACGTGCGCGATATCCGACCAGGATCATTTGGCAACCGCCAGGCCGCGCTTCCGGGTCGCCTGCGGCGACGGCGAAAGGGTTCATTGACGGAAACCTCTACAGGATGAACGGTTACGTTGCGGAGAAGTGCTCCGGCGACGATCGAGTTCTCGCTGTCATGCCGTCGATCGGCAAGGCATGGATCGCGCGTCGGTGTTGAGCGGAGCCCCGTACGTGCGAGCCACTGCTGGAAGTGCTCAGCGTGTTCAGCTAGATCTCTTCATAGAGGGCTTCTACTACGGCATCCTCTTCCGGTCTCAAGGACCAGTCTTCGCCTCGCCCTTCAAAGAGCGCGATCAAGCCAAGAACGGAGAGTGGATTGTTAGCTACGAAGCTGCTCCCGTCCCTGGAGGCGCGCCAAGTCTCCTCGAACTCCTCTCCATCCTCGGCTTGCTCGAGTTCGATGACGTACCCTTTGGACCTAATGACTAGCAATACTGGATCCCGAACATTTGCTGCGTCTGCGATCGAGACTGGCATCCTACGCCCTCTGAATCATCGATCCAGGAATCTGGCTTTCAACTAGGACTTCTTTGTTCTTGTCCATGTTCCCCTTGATCGATCGATACTTCTTTCTAAGTTTCTTGTAGTCCTCACTCGCCATGAGGTGAGCTATGCCCTCCGCTCTGGGTCACCTCCGGCGGTCTTCACCCACTGCATGCTGGTCCTCGAACTGCTGCTTGGGCCCGGCGAGCGCCGGTCCCGCCCCGCGCCTCCAGCGACCGCAAGACGTTTCATTGCAAGAGTCATGCTCTGGATCCGGCGCCTGAGCCGCGGAAGGTGTTCCTGAAGGCGGCCTGACCTACAGCGCCGTCAGCACCTCTGCCAGCGGGATCGCGCGGACCGTCTCCGCCAGGGGGAAAGCGGCGGTGCCGGCGTGGATCACGTCGAGGCGGTCGAGGTGCAGGGTGTCGACGGCGCTGCGCATGCTGCGGCTCAGGCGCGGGGTCTCGCTGCGCTTGAACTCGAAGCCGAGGCGCTTGCCTCCGCTGACGACGAGCAGGTCGAGCTCGGCCCCGCTGTGGGTCGCCCAGAAGTAGCAGCGCTCCCAGGGCACGCCGAGGCTCCGTACCGTCTCCCGCAGCGCGAAGCCTTCCCAGGAGGCGCCGAGGGCCGGATGGGACTCGACGTTCGCGCGGCTGTCGAGGCCGAGC
The DNA here is from genome assembly GCA_030428695.1 of bacterium. Next base: position 517 of record JAUIEM010000394.1, on the reverse strand, counting down.
AGGCTGTGGAGCAGGCCGGTGTCCGCCAGGTAGACCTTCGGCCGTTTGACCTGACGTTTCTTGACGTTTTCGTGCCAGGGCGGGAGCAGCCGCACCATGAAGGTGTGGGCCAGGGTGTCGAGGTAGTGGCGCACGGTCGTGTCCGAGACACCGAAGGAGCGCGCGAGGGCCGCGGCGTTGAGGATCTGACCGTGCTGGTGGGCGAGCATCGTCCAGAATCGTCGCAGGGTGGTCGCCGCAATGCCGATCCTCAGCTGCGGCAGGTCGCGCTCGAGGTCGTAGGCCGCCGACGACCACACCGAGCCACCGGCTCCGTGGGTCGTCCCGTCGGTGACGTAGCGACGCCACACCTCCGCCCCGGTGGCCAGGTCGAGGTCGAGCGACTGCATCCGCTCGAGCTCCGGGTCCACCGTGACGTCGGCCGACACGGCGACCCACGACGTCTTGCGCGTCGCGATCTGGAAGTCGAGGCCGACCCGCTCGATCTGCGCGTCGATGTCCTGGATGTCGCCGCCGG
>JAUIEM010000683.1 GCA_030428695.1 bacterium | reverse complement strand
TGCTCCTGGCGGTTCCGGCGGCTGCGCCGCCGGCTCGAGCCGATCGGAAACCCGCGCTGCTTCTGGCCGACGTCGCTACGCGCCGTCGGCCAGCGCGCGGCTTTCCTGGTCAAGCCCGACGCCGCGGCTGCGCCGGAGGGTGGAGCTTGACCGGGGCTCTCACCGGCGGCTGCGCCGCCGGCTCGAGCCGATCGGAAACCCGCGCTGCTTCTGGCCGACGTCGCTACGCGCCGTCGGCCAGCGCGCGGCTTTCCTGGTCAAGCCCGACGCCGCGGCTGCGCCGCGGCGTCGGGCTTGACCTGCCGTTCCGCTCGCTTACAATCTCCGCTACACCTGCACTCCTCTCCGTCTTCGGAGTCCTTTCCTCGATGCCACGCCTCTTCGTCATCGACCAGCATCGGCCGTCGTTCTACTTCGATCTGTCCGCCGAGGGCGTGACGATCGGACGCAGCGAGCAGTGCGGGCTGGTGCTGACGGACACGCGCGGGGTCGGCAAGCGCCACTGCCGCATCGAGGTCGAGGACGGGAAGTTCACGATCACGCCGCTGGACGAGCGCCATCCGACCATCGTCCAGGGCAAGCGCGTCGCCGAGCCGACCGCCCTCGAGGCCGGCCACCTGATCACGACCGGCGAGACGAAGATGTATTTCCTCGCCACCGACCAGGAGCTCGGCGAGCTCTCCCGCAAGGCACGCATCAAGAAGGCCGAGACCAGCCGCAACGCCCAGCTCGCCATCCTCCTCGAGGTGACCAAGGCGCTGAACTCCGCGGTCGACCAGGCCCAGCTGCTCGAGCTGATCATGGAGCACGCGGTCGCCCTGGTCGGCGCCGAGCGCGGCTTCCTCATCCTGTTCGAAGACGACGAGATGGACTTCAAGGTCGCGCGCAACATGCGCCACGAGGAGTTCCACAGCAGCCAGTTCTCGGTCAGCAAGAACGTGATCTCCAAGGTGAAGGAGACCGGGCGGCCGATCGTGACGACCAACGCCAAGGACGAGCAGCTCTGGCAGTACCAGAGCATCGCGGACGAGCGCATCCTGTCGCTGATCGTCGTGCCCCTGAAGGCCGAGGGGGCGGTGATCGGCACGATCTACCTCGACTCCCAGGCCGCGCGCGGGACCTTTCCCGTCGAGGCGGTCGACCTGCTGTCGGCCTTCGCCGACCAGGCCGCGGTCGCGATCCAGCGCTCGCGGCTCGAGGCCGCCAAGCTCGAGATGGAGCGCATCCAGCAGGAGCTGTTGATCGCGAACCACATCCAGCAGCGGCTGTGCCCGAAGAAGGACCCGGAGATCCCCGGCCTGCGCATCCACGGCAAGATGCTGCCGGCCAAGGAGGTCGGCGGCGACTACTACGACTTCATCGCCTCGCCCCACGAGAACCACCACTACATCGCGATCGGCGACGTCTCCGGCAAGGGCGTCGGCGCCGGGCTGATCATGGTGATGGTGCGCAGCACGCTGCGGCCGTACATCACCGGCCTGCGCTCGACGCGGTCGATCCTGGTCGAGACCAACCGGCTGCTGACGGCGGACATGGAACCGAGCATGTTCATGTCGTTATTGCTTTTGCGCTGGGATGTGGAAGAGGGTAGCCTGAGGTACTGCGGTGCGGGACACGAGCGGCTGTTGACCTTCCGTCAATTGACGGGCAGGGTCGATGACCGGCCATCGGGGGGGATCGTGTTGGGGGCCATTCCCGAGATCGACGACATGCTCGAGGAGAAGAGCCTCGACCTCGATCGCGGCGAC
>JAUIEM010000682.1 GCA_030428695.1 bacterium | reverse complement strand
GCCGGGCAACCTGCTGCTGACCAGCGAGGGGGCGGCCAAGCTCGGCGACTTCGGCCTGAGCATCCGCCCGGACTGCGAAGAGCGCCTGACCCGCGCCGGCCACCTGCACGGGACCGCCGCCTACATGGCGCCGGAATACTGGCTCGACGGGTACGCCGACCACCGCTCGGACCTGTACTCCCTCGGCTGCACGATGTTCGAGCTGCTGACCGCACGCTCGCCGTTCCAGGGCAGCTCCGTCGAGCTGATGGTCCACCACGTCGGCAGCGCGCCGCCCGCCATCGACGCGCTGCGGGCGGGTCTGTCGAAGCGCTCCCGCGAGCTGATCAGCGCGCTCCTGCGCAAAGACCCCGACGCCCGCCCGGCCGACGGCAAGGCCGTCGCCGCGGCCCTCGCCCCGCTGCGGGCCCGGGTAGGCCCGACGGAGATCCGCAGCCTGCTGTAGCGAGGAGTGGCGCCGCGGGGGCGAAGCGATGCCCGGCGATCCGGCGCGAAGAGCCGAGGCCGCCGGCGCTTTGCGTCTACCAGGCGACGCGCTCGCCGTTCCAGGCGAAGAAGCTGCCGGTCTGATCGGGGCCGATGCTCGCGAGCACGTTCTTCATCCCCGCGATGCTCGCGTCGGCGCCGAGCGGCGCCGCGCTTCCACCCATGTCGGTCTGCACCCAGCCGGGGTGCAGCACGACCACGGTCACGCGGCCAGAGAGGTCGATCGACAGGCTCTTGCCGATCATGTTGACCGCCGCCTTGCTCGCCCGGTAGGCGTAGCAGCCGCCGCTGGTGTTGTCGTCGATGCTGCCCATCTTCGACGTGATCACCGCGAACACGGGCTGCTCGGCCTGCTCGAGCACCGGCACGAAGGCCTCGGCCATCTTCAGCGGCGCCAGGCTGTTGACCTCGAAGGCCTTGCGGAAGGCGTCGTAGTCGAGCTGGCCGAAAGTCTTCGCGCGGTCGGGGAAGATCCCCGCGTTGCAGATCACGAGGTCGAGACGGGTGCCCTTCAGCTCGGCGGCGAGCGCCTCGACCGCGGCGTGGTCGGTGACCTCGAGGGCGTGCACGCTGACGTGCTCCAGACCGGCGGCGAGCTTGTTCAGGGCGTCGGCGCTGGCCGGCTTGCGGCAGCAGGCGAGGACCTTCCAGCCGTCGGCGGCGTATTGCCGGACGAACTCGAGCCCGAGGCCGCGGTTGGCTCCGGTGAGCAGAACGGTGCGCATGGTTCTTCCTCCTCTTGTTGGTGAACCTGGAAGCTACGGACGCGCGAGCAGCGCGCGGTACAGTCGGTCGTGCTCTCGGGCCTGCCGCGCCGGATCGGGATCGAGCACCGCGAGCCGTGCCCGCGCCGCTTCCCGCATCTCTCGCCGCTCGTCGGGATGGGCGAGCAGCCAGCGCAGCGCCTCGTCGAGGGCGGACGCGTCCCCCGGCGGCAGCAACCAGCCCTCGGGGCGGCGAGGACCCGTCCCCGGCGAGAACATGTCCGGCACCCCCCCGACCCCGGTGGCCAGCGCCGGCACGCCGCAGGCAAAGGCCTCGAGCAGGCTGAGCGGGGTGCCCTCATTGTGCGAGCACAACAGCAGCGCGTCCAGTCCGGCGAGGAAGGGCGCCGCGCGCTGCCAGCCGAGCAGCCGGCAGCGCCCGCCGAGATCGCTCGCCGCGATCTTCGCCGCGAGCTCCGAACGCAGCGGCCCGTCGCCGGCGAGCAGCAGGCACAGGCGGGGATCGCGCACCCGCCCGAAGGCCGCGACCGCCGCCTCCTCGAC
>JAUIEM010000393.1 GCA_030428695.1 bacterium | reverse complement strand
CATCGAGCTGTCGTTTGACGCCCATGTAGGGGAGGGGTTCACCCCCTCCCGTCCTTCGTTTGGGACCACCCTCCTCGCTTCGCGGGAGAGAGCTTCTGCTGAGGTCTGTAAGGCGGCGCACGCCGGGCTTCCGCCCCGGCAGCGAGGAGCGGGCATGGACTACCAGGAAGAAGGGCGCAGCATCATCCGCGAGGAGATGCAGTCCCTCGAGCTGACGATCGCGGCCGTCGACGAGGGCTTCGCCCACGCGGTCGAGCAGATCCTCGCCTGCAGGGGCCGGGTGCTGGTCTCGGGCATGGGCAAGTCGGGCCTGATCGGCAGCAAGATCTCCGCCACCCTCGCCAGCACCGGCACGCCGTCCCACTTCATCCACCCGGCTGAAGCGGTCCACGGCGACCTCGGCCGCATCCACAGCGACGACCTGGTCATCCTCCTCAGCAACTCCGGCGAGACCGCCGAGGTGCTGCGGCTGCTGCCGACGATCAAGAAGATCGGCGCGACCCTGATCGCGATCACCGGACGCCGCGGCTCGACGATGGCCCGCCACGCGAACTTCGTCCTGCACATCGGCGACATCTCCGAGGCCTGCCCGCTCAACCTCGCGCCGAGCTCGACGACGACCGCGATGCTCGTGCTCGGCGACGCCCTGGCGCTGACCGTGCTCAAGGCGCGCGGCTTCAGCAAGGAGCAGTACGCGCTCAACCACCCGGCCGGCACCCTCGGACGCTCGATGCTGGTCGCCGAGGAGGTGATGCGGCCGGCCAACCAGCTGTGGACCGCCTCGCCGGACGAGATCCTGCTCGACCTGATCCAGCGCGGGGTCAAGAAGAACTCGCGGCTGTCGGCGGTGTGCATCGTCGACGACGACGGCCACCTGCTCGGGATCTTCACCGACGGCGACCTGCGCCGCCTCTTGTGCAAGGACGCGAACCTGCTGCGCTCCCCCGTCGGCGAGGTGGCGGCGAAGAACCCCAAGCGCGTCGTCAAGGGCAGCCTGCTCGCCGAGGTCTTCTACCTGATGCGCAGCCGCGAGGTCGACGAAATCCCGGTCGTCGATGCGGGGAACCGGCTGATCGGCATGGTCGACATCCAGGATCTGTTGAAGGTCGACGTCAGCCCGAAAGAGTTCCCATCCCCCGGCTAGCCGCGAGCTTGCGGGCTGTCCGCCGAATCCCTTACACTGCAAGAGCACACCCGCAGAGGGTGGAGGAGGGACCATGGGATTGCGCGTCGCGGTCGTCGGAGCGACCGGAGCCGTCGGCAGCGAGATGTTGAAGATCCTCGAGGAGCGCGACTTCCCGGTCGGCTCCCTCGTGCCGATGGCGTCGCCGCGCAGCGCGGGGAAGACCGTGCGCTTCAAGGGCGAGGACATCCCGATCACCGTCCTCGGCGAGCAGCTCCCCACCGACCTCGACGTCGCCCTGCTCGCCGCCTCGAAGGACATCGCCCGGCGCCTCGCGCGGCCCGCCGCCGACGCTGGCGTGCTGGTCGTCGACAACTCGCGGGCCTTCCGTCTCGAGCCCGACGTGCCGCTGGTCGTGCCCGAGGTCAATCCCCACGCCCTCGAGGGCCACGGGGGGCTGATCGCCAACCCGAACTGCTCGACCATCGCCTTCGTTGTCGCGATCGCACCGCTGCACCGCCACGCGCGCCTCGAGCGTGCGACCATCGCGACCTACCAGGCGGTCTCGGGGGCCGGCGCCCCCGGGCTCGCCGAGCTCGAGGCGCAGACCCGGGCCTGGGCGGCGGGCGAGGACGGGCCCGCGCCGACGACCTTCCCGCATCCCATCGCCTTCAACCTCGTCCCGCGCATCGACAGCATCGGCGAGCTCGGCTACACCGGCGAAGAGTGGAAGATGGTCCACGAGAGCCGCAAGATCCTCGCCCACGACGCCGCGCGCATCGCCGTGACCTGCGTGCGGGTGCCGGTGCGGCGCTCGCACTCGCTGGCGATCTTCGCCGAATTCGCCGATACACTCGACATCGAGACCGCCTGTCGACTGTTGGCGGAAGCGCCGGGCGTGCGGCTCAGCGATCCGACCGCCGCCGAGCCGTACCCGACCCCGCTCGATGCCGCCGACACGGACGAGGTGTTCGTCGGCCGCGTGCGCCGCGACCCGACCCATCCTCGGGGCCTGGCCCTGTGGGCGGTGATGGACCAGCTGCGCAAGGGGGCGGCGAGCAACGCCGTGCAGATCGCCGAGCTGGCGCTCGCGGGAACGTAGCGGCGAGGGAAGCGCACGCGGAGGCGCTGACGGGAAGCACATATGGACACACCGGCGCCCGATCCTGCCGCTGCTCCGACCGCGGAGGCTCTGGACGCCGCTGCCTACGCCGCCCAGGCCGAACGTTCGAAGCCGTGCGCCTGGCTCTTGATGCTCGTCCTGATCGGGATCTTCACCGCCGCCGCCCTGTCCGAACGCAACCCCTTTGCCGAAGGCCAGTTGTACCTGACGCTGCGCTCGGACGTGCTCCTGACCTTCGGGGGACGCCCGAACTGGAGCGAGGACGTCGTCGCCTTCCTGACCTGCCCGTTCATCCACTCCGACGTGATCAGCCTGGTGTTCGCCCTGCTCTGGCTGAGCGGTCTGGCGCGCGGCGTCGAGACCCAGTTCGGCGGGCTCGGCATGTTCGGCATCTTCCTCGCCTCGGCGATGGCGGCGAGCTTCTTCTCCGCCCAGTACGGGCCGCAGATGATGATCGACGCGGGCGCGTTCGGCGGCATTGCCGGGCTGATCGGCTGCCGGCTCGGCTATGCGGTGCGCTGGTTCGGCAGGCTGCCCCGGTCGATCGCGGTCAGCCTGATCGTGCAGTTCTTCTTCCTCGTCGGCTTCCTGACGCTGATGCACTACGTGGTCAAGCTGTACGCGAACCTCGACGCGCTGCCCTGGGACATGCTCGGCGGGGCGATCGCGGGGATTCTGCTCGGGCTGATCGTCCCGCCCGTCGTGCCCCTCGCCCACGAGGGCCCCGAGCTGCGCCGGGCCGTCCGGCTCGGCTTCGGCTGCCTGTGCGTGCTCGCCGCGGGCTACGGCCAGGTGGGCCGCTGGACACGGCCGGCCAGCGAGATCGAGGAGCTGGTCAAGCCGCAGCTCGTCGACGTGCACGTCCCGGCGCTGGGGATGACCTTCGGCCTCGCGCCGGACGCGCAGATGGTGCGCGGCAACGACTACAACTACCACTCCGACGACGGGCGCCTGTCGGTGTTCACGCGCCCGAAGAGCCCCTTCGACGAGCTGAGCTGGGAGAGCACGCGCCAGATCCGGAACTACCGCGAGAAGCGCCGCGAGCGCGAGCCCGAGACCGCCGTGTACATCGGCGAGCAGCGCGAAGGCTCGGTGGTCGCCCCGGACGGCAGCGCCCTCTCCTATGTGCGGACCACCGTCGGCTACGAGCGCGGAGACGTCCACGAGTACGAGCTGTGGTACGCCTTCCTCAACGAGTCGAGGCTGGTCTTCCTGATCTATCCCTTCGAGCCGCAGGACTCCCTCGAGCGCGAGTGGATCGAGGACTCCCTGCGCCGTTTCCGTTTCGATGAGCCGTGAGGACCCGATGCTGCGAACCCTGATCCTCTGTTTCCTCCTCAGCCCCTGGCTGCTCGCCCAGGACCTGCAGGCGCGCCTGGCCGCCATCGCCGGTGAGCACGAGGGCCTCGCCCTGCACGTGCAGACCCTCGACGGCCAGGTGCTCGCCGATGTACGCGGCGATGAGGCCCTGATGCCCGCCTCGAACGTCAAGCTGCTGACCGCGGCCCTCGCCCTCGAGACCCTCGGGCCGGACGCCGAGCTGCGCACCACCCTGCACCGGCGCGGAGCCCTGCGCGGCGGCCGGCTCGAGGGCGACCTGGTCGTGCGCGGCGGCGGCGACCCGACGCTGTCGAGCCGCTTCCGCCGCGACGGCGCCGGCGGCGTCCTGTACGAGTGGGCCCGCCAGCTCGTCGGCATGGGCCTGCGCAGCGTCGCCGGCGACCTCGTCCTCGACGCGCGCCTGTTCGACACGCAACATCGGCATCCGAGCTGGCCCGAGGAGCAATACCAGAAGTGGTACTCCGCCGGCGTCTCCGCCCTCAACCTCGGCGACGGCTGCCTCGAGGTGCGGGTCGCCCGGGAAGGCAGCGGCGTCGCGGTCACCCTCGATCCGCCCCTCGACGGCTACCGGGTCGAGGTCGACTGCGCGGTCACGCCGGACAAGGCGGCGCACCTGCTCGACATCCGGCTCGATGACGTTGACCGCGCGGTCACCGTCCGGGGACGCTTCTGGCGGGAAGCTGCCCCCTTCGTCCATTACGTCGCGGTCGCCGACCCGACGGTCTTCTTCGGGGAGGCCTTCGCGACCGCCCTGCGCGCCGAAGGCATCCGCCTCGACGGGGCGGTGCGGCTCGCCCGCGCCGACGAGCCGGCGGCGGAGCTTCCGCTGCTGTGCGCCTCGACCACCCCGCTGCGGGTCGCCCTCGGCACCCTGCTCAAGCGCAGCCAGAACCTCTACGCCGAGAGCCTGTTCAAGCTGAGCGGGGCGACGGCAGGCCACGGCGGAAGCTTCGCCGGCGGAGCGGCGGCGCTGGCCGAGGTCTGCGCCGCCGCCGGCGTCGAGATGGAAATCGCCGACGGCTCCGGGTTGTCGCGCGCAAACGCGGTGCGGCCCCGGGCGATGGTCGAGCTGCTGCGCTGGGTCAGCCAGCAGCCCTGGGCCGAGGACTACTACATGTTCCTGCCGGTCGCCGGCCTGGACGGGACGCTGCGCCGCCGCCTGCGCGGCGTCGCCAAGGGCCGCGTGCTCGCCAAGACCGGCACCCTGAACGGTGTCAGCGCGCTGTCCGGCTTCGCCGTCGTCGGCCAGCGCACCCTGGTCTTTTCGATGATCGTCAACAACCCCCGGCTCGGGACCGCCACGGCTCGCCAGTGGATCGACCGCGCCGTCGAGAGCCTGTTCGAGGAATGAGATGAAGATCCGCCATGTCCTGACCGCCGTCGACTTCTCGAAGCTCTCCGCGCTGGCCCTGCGCACGGCCAGCTCGCTCGCTGCGACCCTGGAGGCCCAGCTCAGCGCCTGCTTCGTGCGCGAGCTGCTCAACGAGACCCAGGCCCGCGCTCGGCTCGACGCCTTCATCGCCGAGCAGATCCAGGACCCGAAGCAGCGGCCCGAGGCCCACGTGCTCGAAGGCGGGCGCTCCCACGCGATCGTCGAGTGGGCGAAGGAGAACGATGTCGACCTGATCGTCTGCGGCACCCACGGCCACACCGGCCTTGACCGGCTCCTGCTCGGCAGCTTCGCCGAGAAGACCGTGCGCATGTCCGCCTGCCCGGTGTGGGTGGTCCGCGGCACGCGTCCGGGGCCCGAGCCGACGAAGATCCTCCTGCCGACGGACTTCGCGATGTCGAATCTGCCCGCGCGGGTGCTCGCCGCCTTCCTCGCCGCGACCTTCGGCGCCGAGCTCGGCGTCCTGCACGTGCACACCGCCGCCACCGCCCCCTCGGACGACCTCGAGGCCTTCGCCAACGAGACCCTGCGCGAGGCGCGCAGCTTCGGAGGCACGCAGGTCAAGGTGACGCGCAGCGCCGAGCTCGGTGACCCGGCGAAGAGGATCAACGAGATCGCGGGCGGCGAGGGCTACGACCTGGTCGTGTGCGGGACCCGCAGCCGCACCGGGCTGCAGCGCTGGCTCGAGGGCAGCGTCGCCGAGCAGGTGGTGCGCGGCGCCCCCTGCTCGGTGCTGATCGTGCCCGGCAGCGGGGACTGACGGGCTGTATGCGGGGGGCGCTCCGGCCCCGACTACGCGGGCGCCGGCAGCGGCGGAGGCGTGACCGCGGGCGCAGCGGCGCGGAAGGGATACAGCAGCTGGCCGCCCAACCCCTCGGGCATCGTCTCCCCGTGGAGGCCGAAGGCGCGTGGCGCGTGGGCCGGCATGTACCAGGTCCCGAACAGCAGATCCCAGACCGGGAACAGCCCGGCGAAGTTCTTGTCCAGGCCGGCCTCCTCGGAGGTGTGGTGCCAGCGGTGGAAGCGCGGACTGGCGATCACATAGCGCAGGGGCCCGAAGGACCAGTCGACGTTCGCGTGCAGCAGGATCCCGAAGAAGGCGAGCAGAGGCGCGTAGGCCGCGACGATCCCGGCGGGGAAGCCGAGCGCGAGCAGAGGCACGACCTGCACGATCCGGGTCAGCAGCTCGTTGACGGGATGCAGCCGCACCGACGACAGCCAGTCGAGCTGCTCGGAGCTGTGGTGCACGGCGTGGAAGGCCCACAGTCGGCCGCGGTGGAAGGCCCGGTGCGCCCAGTAGGCGAGGAAATCCCCCGCGAGCAGGGTCAGCAGCAGCTGCAGGCCCACGGGCAAGGCCGCGATCGGGCCAAAGCCGGCGAGTGCCCGGGCCTGGAAGGCTTCGGGACCGACCAGCAGGATCGCGGGCAGGAGCACCAGCAGCACACTGAAACGGGTCAGCGCCTTGGACACCAGCGGCGTGAAGAACCAGTACACCAGGTCGGTGCGACGCCGCCGCGGCCCCTCGTAGCGCACGGCGCGGAACAGGCGCTCGATGGTCCAGAAGACGAGCGAGAGCAGCGCGAAGCCGATGGCGAGGCGGAAGATCGCGTTCATGTCCTGTTCCCCCTGAGGCCTTTTGACGCACCGGGATGCGGTACACTCTGTGTCTTGGGAACTCCTCGCACCATCTTTCACAGAACAAGGCCATGGATTACCGCTACAAGAGGCTCCGCCCCGACAATCCTTTCCTGACCTCGTACCTCCTGACCACGGTCGTGATCTGGATCGGGCTCTTCGTCCTCGTCTTCGGCATCAGCCGCGACCTCCCGGGGGTGGTGTACACCGGCATCGGACTGATGGTCCTCGGCGTGCTGCTCAAGATCTTCGGTGACTGGCCGTTCCAGTCGAGCAGGATCCGCGACCTGTGCCTGACGCTCGAGCCTGCGCGCGTGCGCCCGGGGGAGACCGTCGAAGCGCGGCTGTCCTTCTTCGTCGAGCGCGACACCGGCCTGACGAGCGTGCCGATCAAGCTCGAGGCCGTCCAAGCGAGCGAAGAGCGGGACGAGACCGGGCGCCAGCGCTTCGTCCAGCGGCTGCTGCACCAGGAGGAGAAGGTGGTGCTCGAGCTGAAGACGCTCCCCGCCGGAGCGCCGTGCGAGCTGCGCACCGACTTCGTCGTGCCGTCCCGGGCGGTCGAGCCGGGCACCCGCTGGACGGTCACCGCGAAGCTCCAGGGCTACAAGCTCCGGCACGCGGTCAGCGAAGAGCTGGAGGTCGCCTGAGCCCTGGATGCGAACCGCCCGCGGCGGGGTGCCGCGGGCGGAGCGAGGACGAGCAGGGCTCGGGCTCAGCTGTCCATGTCGAGGTACCAGGCACCGTCGACCTGCTTGAACTTCGTCTCCTTGCCGTCGACCATCGCGGTCGCGGTGCTGCCATCGATCTTGACGTCGGTCACCTCCTTGAACTCTTCCTTGCCGAAGCTGTCGGCGTGCTTGGCCATGAAGTCGCCGAGATCCTGCATGACGGCCTTGAGGTCCTTGCCCTCGAGGGTCTTCTTCGCGAGCTCCTTCATCTTCGCCTCATCGCCCATGTCGACCATGTTGGTCTCTTCGCCGATCTTGTCGAGGCCGTGCTTCTTCGTCAGGGCCTCGTACTCCGTCTTCACGGCTTCGTCGCCCATCGTCATGAAGGCCGCGCCGAAGAGCATGCCGAAGACGGCGACTTCGCGATCGGCGGGGGCGATGATGTCGATCATGTCGCCCCATTTCTTGGATTCGTTGATGGTCTTCGCCTTGGCGACGACGTCTTCGGGCGAGCTCGCGGCGCTGTCTCCACAGCCGATCGTGCCGAAGGCGATGACCAGCGCGAGCAGGGTCAGGAATGCTGTGCGCATCGTGTTTCTCCTGGTTGGGGTGTCGGTCTGCTATCTCGAACCGCTCACTGTAGCGGCGGGAACAGACAATGGAAAAAGAAGTTGTGTTGTGAGTCCGGCCCCACTGACTCAGCGTCGGTCCGGCGCGGCGCACCGGCCGCGAAGATCAGCGCGCGCGACGATTCTAGATCTAGATGGGAAGCGTGGCCCGAAAGTTCGCTCGCGAGGCTTGCGGGGGTAGGTGCCCGCGTTCGTCCTTCTTCTCCGATGTCAACGAACAGGCTGGCGCTCCCGCCGTCGCCGGAACCGGATCGAGCCCCACGCTGGCTCACCGCGACGCGCCCGCTCGCCTGGTTGATTGACGGAACTCCTGCTGCTCCGGTGATACAGGTGGAAGCACCGATGACAGAGGAGCCGCTCCGCAAGACCAGCTCCGAGGCCGCACGCGCGCGGGCCGAAGCAGGCCGCGACCCGCTGACCGGCATCGGCAACCGCGCGGCCTTCGACGAGACCCTGGCGGACGTCGAGGGCGAGTGGCCCGGCAGCACGCTCCTGTCCGGACAGCGGCGGGAGCGGCGGTCTCGCCAGGCTCTGGCGGTGGACGCGCAGGGTCTCGCGCAGCTCCTCCTGCTCGCGACCTTGATCGAGATCCGCAGGAAGTCGAGGTTGGCTTCGGGGCGGCTGCGGCGGCGCGGCCGAGGGAGCTCCCGCTCAGGCCGCCAGCCCCTGGCCCCAGGGCCGGCCGTCGCTGTCGTCGGGAGAGAGGGCGAGCAGCTTGTCGTAGTCCTTCTCGCCCTTCCACCAGGCGACCACCTGGGCCGCGGTGGCCGCCTTCTTGTTGATGTCCGCCGTGCCGTTGCGGCCGGGGTCGCAGAAGAAGAAGTTGCCGGCCGTGTCCATACCGGTGATCAGCAGGTAGTGGCCGCTGGTCTCGTCCTTGTGGTCACAGAAGGGGCGGCGGTAGATGTTGCCGCCGCTCAGCACGACCCGCCCGGCCTTGAGCTGGTTCGTCAGCCAGGCGATCGAGTCGTTCCCCGAGCAGCGCTCGTACGCGACGCCGGAGAACTTCACCATGTTCTCGACCCGCTCGAAGTCGTTCGACTTGCAGGTCGTGCCGACCTCGTCACACAGCACCGCGATGGTCTCGAATTCGTTGAGGCCGCGGGCGAACTTCGGCTTGAGGTAGCGCAGCGCGATGGTCACGCTCGACGGACCGCAGCTCCAGTAGCCCATGTCGTGGCAGCCGTTCGGGAACGCCTGCAGGTGATGCTCCAGCCGCCGCGCGTGCTGGGTGGCGGCGCCCTTGAGGGTCGGGTTGTTGCGGTGGTGCTCGCGGCGGAAGCCGTTGAGCTTCTTCAGGGTCTTGCCGGTCGGGCCGATCACGCCGTCGACGTCGCCTTTCGGCTCCCAGGCCTGGAACTCCTCGATCTTCGCGAACAGGTTGGCGTCGGCGTCGCCGTTGATCTCGTCCCAGTCGAGCAGCCCCAGGGCCCACAGGCGCTCCTTGATCATCTGCACGTCCGAGGCGTTGTTCGCCTTGCCCTCGCCGACGGTGTCGTAGATCACGATCGGCCGCATCAGCGCG
>JAUIEM010000392.1 GCA_030428695.1 bacterium | reverse complement strand
CCGCCGCTCGAAGCGGGGCGTGTAGAAGTCCGGGTCGACGTCGAGCCAGGTGAACAGCCCGCGCAGGGTCTCGCGCGGCCGCTCGAGCAGATCCCGGCGGACGACGACCCGCACCTGTTCGCGCGGGAACCAGGCGAGGTACTGCTCGAGCTGCCGGGCGTACAGGCTGTAGCGGATGTACCTGTTCTTGATGTCGAAGGGCTCGAGGGCCCGAGCGAGGGGCTTCTTCTCGTAGGACTCGGTGTACAGGTGCACGTAGTGCGAGAGCAGGCGCTCGATCGGATCGCGCACGATGTAGAGGATCCGGGTCTCCGCGGGCAGCGTCTCCCGCATCCGCCGGGGGATTCCCGGGAAGAAGGGGAAGCCGCTGTACTGCACCGACGACTCGCCGCGCCAGCGGGCGCTCGCGTCGAACAGCGTGCGATACCAGTCCAGTCCGCGCTGCCAGTTGGCCTCGGCGATGAAGAAGCGCGGCTCCTTCATGTTCGCCATCGCGATCGCGGGATGCATGCCGAGGAACTCGTGGAGCGCGGTGGTTCCGCACTTCATCGCGCCGACGATCAGCAGGTTCGGCAGGGCTCCGGCCACGGCTCACTCCCATCCCAGGCGCTCGGCCTGCTCGGCCAGACGCGCGCGCTCGGCGGGCGGCGTGTCCGGCGGTTCCTCCAACCAGCGCAGCAGCGGCACGAAGGCGAGCACCGCGGCGAGCAGCAGGAGCCGCCCGCGCCCGGCCCGCAGGTCGGCCCCGCGCAGCCGCAGGAGCACGACGAGCACCAGCAGCGCGCTCAAGAGCCGCAGGCCGCTCCAGCCCACGCGCCCGTACAGCCCGTCCGGCCCGGCCCGCACCGGCACCTCGAAGCGCAGCACCCCCGGCCGGTGGGGCGGCAGCGCGGCGACGACCTCGCCGTTCGGGGAGATCACCGAGGTCAGCCCGGTGTTGGTCGCCCGCACCGCCCACAGCCGCGTCTCGACCGAGCGCAGGATCGCCGCGGTCTGGTGCAGGGCGGGGCCGTTCCAGCGCCCGAACCAGTTCGCGTTGGTCAGGTTGACGAGCAGCCCGGGGCCTTCCTCGTAGGCGCGCTCGCTGGTCTGGGCGTAGCCGTCCTCGCAGCAGATGTTGATGAACACCGCGAGGCTGTCGACGAACACCGTCGAAGTCAGCGCCCGCGGCGTCGGGAAGTCGACCCCCTCCTGGGCGTAGAGGCCGGGAAACAGCGTCTGGCCGGGGAAACGCTCGCCGCCCCACACCATGTGCCGCTTCGCCGCCCGCCCGACGATGCGCCCGGAGGGCTCGAACAGCCAGGCGGTCGGGGAGAAGCCGTCGGGGGGCAGGCTCTCGAAGCCGCAGGCGATCAGCGCCCCGGCCTGCCAGCCCGGGCCGAAGGGCAGGAAGCGCGGGCGCAGCCCGACCACGCCGGCCTCGACCCAGACCGGCAGGCTCGACTCCGGCCAGACGACGAGGTCTCCCGGGCCGAGGTCGCGGCTGAGGCGCAGCTGGTATTCGGTCTGGGCGAGGGGGTCGAAGTCCCCCCCGAAGGTGCGGTACGGGTAGTTCCCCTGGACCAGGGCGACGCGCAGCGTGCCGACCTCCGGGGCACCCCCGTTCCAGCGCAGGGCGGAGTAGCCGAGCCAGGCGGCGACCACGACCAGCGCCAGCAGCGCCGGCAGCCCGCGCCGTTCCCGGGCGGCGCGCCAGCCGCACCAGACGACGACCGCCCACAGCAGCGACAGCAGGAAGGTGCCGCCGAGGTCGGCCGGCCCGAGCAGGAGGGGCAGGCTGCTCGCGCTCGCGATGCCGACCGGCAGGGGGCCGGGGGTGACGGTGAACAGCACCTCGCAGGCGGCGAGCAGGCCCGGCAACAGCCAGCGCTGGCCGCGTTGGGTGGCGAGGGATCCGAGCCAGGTCAGCGCCGCCGTCGAGGCGCCGGCGAGCAGGATCCCGCAGGTGAAGAGGGCGGTGGTCAGTGCGACGTGCATCCCGAAGAAGGACGCGACCCCGAGGCCGAGGGCGTTCTGGGTCAGGCCGAGGGAGAGCCCGCCGCACAGCCAGCCGTAGCCGAGGGCCTCCTTCGGCTCGAGGGAGCAGAGCTCGAACAGGACCAGGATGTGCAACGCGATCAGCGGCCACAGGTTCCAGGGCGGAAAGGCCAGCGCGAAGCTGAAGCCGCCGAGGAGGACCAGGCCGAGCTCGCGTCGATGGATCCAGCGGCGCATGCCGGGCGGACTCCTCAGGGCCGGGAAGGAACGCCGAGGGTACCAGGTTCGGGTGGAAAGCAAACAAGAGTTTTCCAGGCCCGCCTCGCCGTTTACAATGGCGGGTCCGTCCCCGGAAGGGAGCTCGCGTGGCCAAACCCAAACAGCAACCCGGTCTGATCTGCAAGAACCGCCAGGCCTGGCGCGACTACGAGATCATCGAGACCCTCGAGGCCGGCCTCGCGCTGACCGGCACCGAGGTCAAGTCCCTGCGCCGCGGCGACGGGCACCTCAACGAGGCCTGGGTCAAGCTCAAGAACGACAAGGCGAGCCTGGAGGGGGCCTACATCGGCCTCTACGCCGAGGGCAACCGCGAGAACCACGAGCCGGTGCGCTCCCGTCAGCTGCTGCTGCACAAGCGCGAGATCCGACGCTGGCAGAGCCAGGTCGAGAAGAAGGCGCTGACCTGCGTCGCCCTGAGGATGTACTTCAAGGGCCCGTGGGTGAAGGTCGAGATCGGCCTGGCGCGCGGCAAGAGGAAGTACGACAAGCGCCAGGACCTCAAGAAGAAACAGGCCCAACGGGACATGCAGGCCTCGTTCCGGCGGCGCTGAGCCGTGGCGAACCCTCCCTGGAAGACGCGCCTCAAGCGCATCGCGGAAGCGGTCGAGCACTGGCAGAGCCGGCCGCAGCCGGATGATCCCCTGCGCGGCGGTCAGCTGTTGTACGGGCTGGACGTCGACGGCCTGTTCGCCCGCAACCAGGTGCGCGTCCAGCTGTTCAGCACGCGTCCCCTGAAGAACGACCGCTGGAGCGAGCCGGTGCGGCGCCGGCTGCGCTGCGCGACCCTCTCCGGCCTGCGCGAGGCCTCCGACCGGCGCGCCCTGCGGGCCCTGGCCGCCGACAACCCCGGCATGGTCGAGCTCGGCCTGTGCCGGGTCGCCGACGAGCACGCCCCGGAGGTGCTCGCCGAGCTCTGTGGAACCGGACGCTTCCGGCCGATGCGCGGCGGGCGCCTGGCCGAGGAGCCGCTGGTCTGGGACGGCGAGCGGCGCTGGGAGCTCGAGCTCGAGGTCCGGGAAGGCGCGGGCGGCGCCAGCGCCCGGCCCTTCCTGCGGCGCGGGGACGAGCGGCTGCCCCTCGAGCGTCCCGAGGTGCTGTACGGCACCGGCTGGTTCCTGGTCGACCGCAGCATCGCGCGCTTCGACGCCCGGGGCGCCTTCGGCTGGATCCTCGAGCTGCGCTCCGCCCCTTCCATCGCCCTCCCGCCCGAGACCGTCGACACCTTCATCGACAGCCTGCTCGCCCTGCCGAGCTGCCCGCGCCTGGCCCTGCCGCCGCGCTGGCAGGCGGGCCCGCCGCGCGAGGAGGTGGCCGGCCTGGTCGAGGTCGGCGCCAGCGAGTCGAAGCGCCACCTGCCGGTCGAGCTGCGCTTCCTGTACGAGGACGAGGAGGTCGCCAGCGACGACCCCCGCCGCTCCCTGCGCGCGGGCGACCAGCGCCTGGTCGAGCGCGACCTCGCGCGGGAGGAGGCCCTGCGCGGCGAGCTGTTCGACCTCGGCCTCGACCTCAGCGTCGACGCCCGGGGCGGCCTGCGGCTGCCGATCACCGGCTTCGTCGCGAGCGTCAAGCGGCTGCTCGAGGCGGGCTGGCGGGTGCGGGCCGAGGGCCGCCCCTTCCGGCAGGCGACGGGCTTCGCGCTCAAGGTGCGCTCGGGGGTCGACTGGTTCGACCTCGACGGCGGGGCGGACTACGGCGGCCAGACCGTGCCGCTGCCGAAGTTGTTGCGGGCGGCCCAGCGCGGGCAGAGCAGCATCGAGCTCGGGGACGGCTCGCGGGCGATGCTGCCCGAAGACTGGCTCGAGCAGCACGCGCCCCTGCTGCGCCTGGCGAAGTCCAACAAGGACGGGCTGCGCTTCACCAGCAGCCAGGCCTGGATGCTCGACGCCCTGCTCGGTGAGCTGCCGGACGTCGAGCTCGACGAGGCCTTCGTCGAGGCGCGCGAGCGGCTGCGCTCCTTCGACGGCGTCGAGCCGGCGGACGCCTCGCCGCGCTTCGCCGGCACCCTGCGTCCCTACCAGCGCTTCGGCCTCGGCTGGCTGCGCTTCCTCCGCCGCTTCGGCCTCGGCGGCTGCCTGGCGGACGACATGGGGCTCGGCAAGACCATCCAGGTGCTCGCCCTGCTGCAGGCCCTGGCCGAGGAGGGCGCCCTGCGCGGCCCCTGCCTGGTCGTCGCGCCGCGCTCGGTGCAGTACAACTGGGAGCTCGAATGCGCCCGCTTCGCCCCCGACCTGCGACCGGTGCGCCTGGCCGGGCCGAAGCGGCGGACGCTGCGGAAGAAGCTCGCGGCCGGCGACCTCGGCATCCTGTCCTACGGGCTCCTGCGCCGCGACATCAAGCCGCTGGCGGGGATGCGCTTCGACGTCGTCGTGCTCGACGAGGCGCAGGCGATCAAGAACGCCGCGACCCAGACCGCCAAGGCCGCCTGCCGCCTGGTCGCGCACCAGCGCCTCGCGCTGAGCGGCACGCCGATCGAGAACAGGCTCGCCGAGCTCTGGTCGCTGTTCGAGTTCCTCAACCCCGGCATGCTCGGCCGCGCCTCGACCTTCCGCGACCTGGTCGGCTCGGAGCGCAGCTTCGACGAGACCCGCCGCGCCCGGCTCGAGCGCGCCCTGCGGCCGTTCGTCGTGCGGCGCACCAAGAAGGAGGTGCTCGACGAGCTGCCCGAGAAGGTCGAGCAGACCCTGTTCTGCGAGCTCGGCGACGCCCAGCGCAAGGAGTACGACACCCTGCTCGCCCACTACCGCGGCAACCTGCAGGTCGGCGACGGCTCGAGCCGCATGCGGGTGCTCGCCGCCCTGCTGCGCCTGCGCCAGGCGGCCTGCCACCTGGGGCTGATCGACCCCGCGCGGGCGGGGGAGGAGAGCGCGAAGCTCGCGACCCTGCTGCCCCTGCTCGAGGAGCTGTGCGGCGAGGGCAACAAGGCGCTGGTCTTCTCGCAGTTCACCCGCTTCCTCGGCCTGGTGCGCAGCGAGCTCGAGGAGCGCGGCATCCCCTACGCCTACCTCGACGGCAAGACCCGCGACCGGGCCGGCGTCGTCGAGCGCTTCCAGCAGGATCCGGACTGCGGCGTGTTCCTGATCAGCCTCAAGGCCGGTGGCCTCGGCCTGAACCTGACCGCGGCCGGCTACGTGTTTCTGCTCGATCCGTGGTGGAACCCGGCCGTCGAGGCCCAGGCCATCGACCGCGCCCACCGCATCGGCCAGCGGCAGCGGGTGATCGCCTACCGGCTGATCGCGCGCGACACGGTCGAGGAGAAGATCCTCGCCCTGCAGGAAGAGAAGCGCCAGCTCGCCGCCGCCGTGCTCGAGGCGGGCAGCGCGGCGATCAGCCGCGACGACCTGGCGCGGCTGTTTTCCTGAGGAGGAGGACGCGTCCCGTCGTCGGTCGCGGTCGGTGCGGCAGCCGTCCGAACCGAGAGGGACCTTCCGCCGCGGTGATGGCCAGGCTCAGCGGAGCACGGCGGGCCAGAAGGTCAGGGAGACCAGCGCCAGGGCCATCCCTCCCAGCACCAACCGCTCCCGTCCGCACAGGGGAGGAAAGCCCCGGGCCTCGGGGGGGAAGGACGGACCGAGGAAGGAACGCGCGAACAGACGCAGCATGGTGATGCCGTTCAGCGCCGTCGCGGCGAGAAGCATACCGCGCAGCAGCCAGGCCGATCGGGCAGGAGCCGACATGATCAGATCCTCGCCGACAAAGCCGGCGGTGCCGGGGAACCCGCTCAGGGTCGCGGCGAAGAGGAGGAACAGCAGCGCCATGCCCGGGGCCCGGGAGAGCAGCCCCCGAACCCGTCGGGCGCGACGTCGTCCGACCCGGCTCTCCACCGCTTCGACCAGCAGCCCGAGGCCGAGCAGGGACAAGCCGAGGCCCGCCCATTGCACGGTAGCGCCGAAGACACCGGCCTCACCGGGGGAGACGAGCCCGAACAGGATGATCGCCGACTGGGTGCTCGCCATCAGGGCCAGACTGCGCCGGGGCGTGGCGGTCGCGAGACCTTGCAGGCCCGCGAGAAGCGCCGCTCCGGCTGCCCAGGGCTGCAGGAAGGCAGCGCAGCCTTCGATCGCGGAGGGGAAGGCGAAGCGGGCGGCGAGCAGCAGCGCCACCGACGGTCGCCCGGCGGCGACGAGGGCCGTGCGCCCGATCGGCAGGCGTTCGGCGTTGAGCACGAACAGGGGTGAGAACGGAGGCACGCCCATGCGCAGTGCGCCGCCGAGGATGAGCGCGAGATAGAGCACGGGGTGCGGGACGTCCTCGAGTGACGCTCCTGCCAGGGCTCCACCGACGAGCAGCACCCCCGCACCGGTGAGCAGGATCAAGGGGCGCCGCGAGATCCCGGGTTGCTCGCGATGGCGCAGACCCGGGATGAGGGAGAGCAGCCACAGCGCGCCCACGACGAGCAGATCCTGGAAGGCGAAGCACAGCGCGACCAGGACTGCGGTCTCGAGCAGCATCGCCACTTCCCTGGACTCACGCCAGGAGGGAGGACGGGCGAGCAGGCTGGCGAGCCCGAGCAGCGCGACGAGAGCGGGGCCCAGTCCGATGGGAGGCTCGATCACGGCGAGGCTCTCCCCGACGCCTGCGAGCGCGCCGACCGCGATCAACAGTCCGCAGCAGGACACGACCGCGAGAGAGCTTCGAAGGCGCGCGAGGAGCTCGCAGACACACAGGCAGCCGAGGGCGATCACAAGCGCGGTCATGGTGTTCATGCCGACTCCTCATCGCGGCCGCCGACAGCGAGCTCCTCCAGCCGCCTGGACAGCCGGTCGAGCGCCGTGGAGATCCGAAGCGTGTGCCGAACGAGGCTCTGGACTGCGGGCTCCAGCCAGCCCTCCCTGCGTCGCAGCCAGCGGCTGACCGGAAGAGGGCGGGGCCTGGGAAGCTCCTCACCGACGAGGCCCGCCCGGCGGTGCGCGAGATGCAGCGCATTCCCGGCGCGAAGCAGTTGCCAGCCCCGCAGACCGAGGTTCGCCAGCAGGTGCAGCCCGGCGAGGAGGTGGAGGCCGAGTCCGATCTCCGCGATCACCAACCCCGCCTGCCCCGCTCCCGCCAGGACGATCGCGCCCTTGACGTCCGCGCGCGTGCGGGCCTGAGCCGCGGCGACCCAGGCTGCGATCAGGCCGAAGGCCACGACCACGGCGCGGGCGGCGGTCGAGCCCTCGTAGAGCGGGAAGGTGCGCAAGAGCAAGTAGGGGCCGGCGGCGACCGAGAGGCCTCCGTAGAACAGCGCGGTCGATGCGGTCGGGCCCTCCATCGACCGGGCGAGCCACCCGGAGAAGGGGCCGAGCCCCGCCTTGCCCGCGGCCGTGAGCAGGAGCAGCGGTCCGACCGCGAGCGCCAGGGGGCCTGCCCCTTCCGCCAGGCCCCCGAGCGCGGTGCTGCGGTGGGCCGCGTGCAACAGGATCAAGCAAAAGAGCAGGCCGAGGTCCGCGACCCGGTAGCTGAACACGGCACGCAGGCCGTGCTCCACGGTCGTCTCCCGCTCGTGGAAGAAGGCGATCAGGATGAACGAGCACAGGCCGAGCAACTCCCAGCCGAGGAAGAGCCCGTCGAGGGTGCCCGCGAAGGCGATCGCATCGAGACAGGCGAGGGCGAGCAGGCTGGTCGCGAAGAACCGGAGATGGCCGCTCTCCTGGTGCAGGTAGCGTTCGCTGAAGCGCAGCACGGCCCAGCCCATCAGCGCGATGGCGAGGCTCGCCCCTACGCTCGTCGCGTCGACCTGGAAGATCAGCTCGAGCGCGTAGTGGGCGTCGCCGTACCACCGGCCCAGATCGACCGTAAATCCGCCCGTGCTGGCCACGATCACTGCGACAGACCCGGCCAGGAGGAGGTGGAGTGTGGTGGTCAGCCGGGAGACGCGCTGGATTTGATCCTCGCGCAGGGGACGCCCGGCGAGGAATGGCAGGACCAGCGCGCCCACACCGAGCAGCGGCAGGGTCGGCAGCAGCGCAAGAAGAGCTCGACGCGTCAGGACGATCATGTCACCTCCCCGCCGACCAGCGCGGGCTCGATCGGGTCTCTGCGGCCTCGGCACAGCCGTGGTGAGTCCGGTGCGTGCAGGAGCTCTTCCTCGCCTGTCTCCTCCGCGATGAAGCCGGTCGGCGTCCACACCCAGCAGCCGGCATCGTCGACGGCCGCCAGCTGAATCCACTGCTTCTCGACCAGTTGCCGGACCTTGTCGAGGCCGCGCAGAACCGACTCGACGCTCTCCTTCGCTGCCTGGACGACCACGAGCAGCCGTGTCGGCTCGTGGATCTCCACCATCTGCCACGGCAGGCCCGTTCGCAGGTCCCCCGAGGAGCCGTTGATCACCCCGAAGCGGCCGAGGATGTTGTGAGGGAGCTTGGTGCCGGCGCCGAATCTCTCCGGGTCGACGCGACTGAAGTAGTACTCGAGGTTGATCCCGGCGCAGACGGGGACGGCCGCGGCCAACAAGCCGCTGAGGAGCCGGCCGTCCGGGTCGAGGTCCGGCTCGTAGGAATGCAGGAAGGCACGCCGATCGAGGAACAAGCCGCGGGTGAGAGCCCGGGGGCCGATCACCAGGAGAGCGTTGGTCGCGTGCCCGTACTCGGGCCGGACCTCCGCCAGGTCGACGCTGCGGCCCCGCGCGTGACGCAACGCCCGGTCGGCGTCCGCGTCGGGCGGCAGGCCACGGAAACGCCGACCGCGCTCCTGGGCGTCGCGGGCGCAAGCATCATGGACCAGGCGGCGGAGCCAGGGGAGCGCGTCCTCCACGCCTTCGGGGGCGTCCAGGCACAGGGTGTCGCGGGCGGTGTCATGAAAGCCGCCGAGGAACCGGGTCTGCTCGGGAATCTGTAGACCGCGCGCCGCCAGGGCGCGGCGGACATCCGGGTGGTTGGCGAGGGCCGCGAATACACGGGCGTTGCCGTCACCTCGGAAGCCACCGCAGGCACCGCAATCGTGGGCTGCCTCATGGGGGTTGTTCAGGCTGCTGGAGCCGTGCCCTACGACGACGACAAGGGGGGCGAGACCATGCTCCAGGCCGATGAGCTCGAGGGCGGCCCCGACGCGCTCCGCCGCCTCGGAGACGGTCAGCCCGGCGGGCAGCTCTCCCGCCTCCGCCGGTCCTTCCCGGAAGAGCCGCAAGCGGGCCCGCGGGCGCGTCAACCAGCGCGCCCGAACCCGCTCGAGGGCCGCGTCGCTGGCACGCGGCGCCAGGCTGCGCCAGATC
>JAUIEM010000391.1 GCA_030428695.1 bacterium | reverse complement strand
TCACGATGGGCCAGCTGCCCTTCACACCGCGTGCGAAGAAGGTGCTCGAGCTGTCCGTCGAGGAAGCGCAGAACCTGGGGCACAACTACATCGGAACAGAGCATCTGCTGCTCGGCCTGATCCATGAAAATGACGGCGTCGCAGCACAGGTGCTCACGAACCTCAACCTCCGCCTGGACGAGGTTCGTGAGGAAGTCCTAGAACTCTTGGGTGCAGATATGCCAACTGATTCCTCTCCCACCCCCGACTCCACCAAGAAGTCGAAGTCGAAGACTCCGGCTCTGGACGCGTTCGGGCGCGACCTCACCGAGCTTGCCAAAGAGAACAAGCTCGACCCGGTGATCGGCCGCGCCAACGAGATCGAGCGCGTGATCCAGATCCTGTGCCGGCGCACCAAGAACAACCCGGTGCTGCTCGGTGAGCCCGGCGTCGGCAAGACCGCGATCGTCGAGGGGCTCGCCCAGGACATCTACAAGGGCAACGTCCCCGAGATCCTCCGCGACCGCCGCATCGTCGTCCTCGACCTCGCGATGATGGTCGCCGGCACCAAGTACCGCGGGCAGTTCGAAGAGCGCATCAAGGCGGTGATGACCGAGGTCCGCCGGGTCTCGAACGTCATCCTGTTCATCGATGAGCTGCACACCCTGGTCGGCGCCGGTGGCGCCGAGGGCGCGATCGACGCCTCCAACGTGCTCAAGCCCGCCCTGTCCCGCGGCGAGGTCCAGTGCATCGGCGCGACCACCCTCGACGAGTACCGCAAGTACATCGAGAAGGACGGCGCGCTCGAGCGCCGCTTCCAGACCATCACCGTCGAGCCGCCCTCGAAGGAAGAGGCCGTCGAGATCCTGATGGGCCTGCGCGAGCGCTACGAGGCCCACCACCGCGTGCGCTACACCGACGACGCCCTGTCCTTCGCCGTCGAGCTGAGCAACCGCTACATCACCGGCCGCTTCCTGCCGGACAAGGCGATCGACGTGATCGACGAGGCCGGCGCCCGGCTGCGCATGAAGACGATGACCAGCCCGCCCGACCTCAAGGAGCTCGAGAAGGAGATCAAGAAGCTCGAGAAGGACAAGGAAGAGGCCGTCGCCGGCCAGGATTTCGAGCGCGCCGCCAGCCTCCGCGACAAGGCGACCAAGCTGAAGAAGAAGCGCGAGAACATCCGCAAGGAGTGGCGCGAGAGCAGCAAGGAAGCCGGGGGCGAGGTCGACGAAGACCTGATCGCCGAGACCGTCAGCAAGATGACCGGCATCCCCCTGACCCGCCTCGAGAAGGGCGAAGCCGAGCGGCTCCTCGCGATGGAGAACGAGCTGCACAAGACCGTCATCGGCCAGGCCGACGCGGTCCGTTCGATCTCCCGGGCGATCCGCCGCAGCCGCTCCGGCCTGAAGAACCCGAACCGGCCGATGGGCTCGTTCATGTTCCTCGGCCCGACCGGCGTCGGCAAGACGCTGCTCGCCAAGGCCCTCGCGAAGTTCATGTTCGGTGAGGAGTCGGCGCTGATCCAGATCGACATGTCCGAGTACATGGAGAAGCACAACGTCTCGCGTCTGGTCGGTGCCCCTCCGGGCTACGTCGGTTTCGAGGAAGGCGGCCAGCTGACCGAGAAGATCCGCCGCCGGCCCTACGCGGTCGTCCTCTTCGACGAGATCGAGAAGGCCCACGGCGACATCTTCAACATGCTGCTGCAGATCATGGAAGAGGGCCGCCTGACCGACAGCTTCGGGCGTCACGTCGACTTCAGCAACGTGATCCTGATCCTGACCAGCAACCTCGGCAGTCACATCATCAAGAACCAGGCATCGCTCGGTTTCGGCGTCCAGTCCGAGTCCCGCAACCGGGAAGTGATGCACAAGCAGCTGATGGAAGAGGTCGAGAAGGAGTTCCGGCCCGAGTTCATCAACCGCCTCGACGAGATCATCATGTTCGACCTGCTGACCCGGGAAGACCTCGAGAAGATCGTCGAGATCGAGCTCAGCCACGTGCGTGAGCGGCTGCTGGCCAAGAACATCCACCTCGAGCTGAACGACGACGCCAAGCAGTGGCTGATCGACAAGGGCTTCAACCCCGACTTCGGGGCCCGCCCGCTGCGCCGCGCGATCGAGCAGAACATCGAGGACCCGCTGTCCGAAGAGATCCTCAAGGGCACCTTCGAGGATCACAACTGGATCGTCGTCACCGTCCAGGACACCGAGGAGAAGAAGGAAGACGGCGAGACCAAGAAGAAGCTGAAGTTCACGCCCGAGAAGCGCGACACCGTCTCGACCGGCTGAGAGCGGGCGCCCTCGAGCCCAATGGAGAGCCACCGCCCGCGCGGTGGCTCTTCTGCATCGCGGAGCCACCATGCCCCTGTACGATCCCGACCGCGCGGTAGACCTCGACCCGCGGGACGCCGTCCACGCCGTCCACACCTTCCTCGAGGGCTGCCGCCGCTGGGCCGAGGAGGTCGAGATCCCGAAACGTCTGGAGCGGGTGCGCGAGGGGAAGAGCCCCGAGGAGGCGGCGAAGCTGCACGCCTGGGTGGCCTACCTGCGGTTCACGGAGCACGCCCGCCAGGAGCTGGTCGAGGGCAAGCTCGACCACTGGTTCGGCGGCGAGAAGGGCGCGGCGCCCGGGTGAGCCGGTCAGATGATCAGCTGCAGCCCGAGGCAGACCGACAGGGCGGCGACCGAGCCGCCGAGCACACCGACGGCGATCTTGAGCTTCGAGGCGATCCCGGCGCGCTCGGAGCTGTCCTCCTGCAGCTTGCTGAGGATCTCGTCCTGCTCGTTCTGACGCTCGACCAGCTGCTGGTTGAGCTTCACCACCGAGCACAGCACCTTCTGGTTCTGCTGGTGGCTGTTCTGCATCAGGGTGTGCAGCTCGCTGTGCTTCTTGCGCAGGGTGCCGCTGACCTCCTGCATCTGTCCGACGGCGGACTTCAGCGGCTTGCTGATCTCGTACAGCAGGCGCTCGACGAACGCCCCCTGATCTTCTCCCAGGCGGTCGATGGCCAGCTCGAGCCGACCGAGGGGCCGCGAGATCTCGACCGCCATCTGGTCGAATTTCTTCAGCCAGATGTCGCGGATCTGATCCTGGGTGGTCCGGTACCTCTCGACGAGCTCGTGGATCTCCTCGATCTCTTCGAGCTCCAACACCTCTTCGTCCAATCTCTGCAGCATGGCGGGTCCCCCTTCCGATGGCATCATCGGATCGTCGGGGACGCGGCTTAAGGCGCTGTCGGGGAAAGTCGTCGTCAGCCTGGTCAGGATTCGCCGCTGCCGAGAACGGCGCGGTCGATCGATCCTCCGCCCGATGACGCCCCGCAGCACCGCGTCCGACACGCCCCCACAACCTGCACGACACCAAAGACTTCCACCGTCGCCCTTGTTTTTTCCCGCAGATGGTGGAAGATACTTCCAGCACGTGAGGGAATTTCCCCTGGGAGCCGGAAGATGTCCTGGATGAGCCTGCTTCCCCGCGGCCTTCGGCTGCGCCTCGACCAGGCCGGCCTGCACGTCCGCAGCCTGCGTGACGCGCTGCAGCTCGCCGAGCGTCCGGTGATGCGCGAAGGACGGCCGCTCGAGCTGGCCCGTGGACAGGGGGCCAGCTACCGCCGGCTCGAGCTCCTCGCCCGTCGGGAAGAGACCGCGAACGCCGTCACGCTGGTGTTCGCAAACAGCCGGCCCGACCCCGTGCGCTTCCGGCCCGGGCAGTATCTCGTGCTGATCTTCCGCATCGACGGGCAGGAGGTGCGCCGGCCGTACTCCTTCAGCAGCGACCCCGCCGCCGAGCGGCTCGAGGTCACGGTCAAGCGGGTGCCGGGCGGGCTGGTGTCGAACCACATCCACGACCGCCTCGAGGCCGGCGCCGAGGTGCGCTGCTACGGGCCGTGCGGGAGCTTCGGGGTCGCCCCGCAGGCGGGCAGCCAGCGGGAGCTGGTGCTGATCGGCGGGGGCTCGGGGGTCACGCCGCTGATGAGCATGATCCGCGCGTTCTGCCGCGCCGAGCCGGACACGCGGCTGACCTTCCTCGACGGCAACCGCGACCGGGCGAACATCATCTTCGCCGAGGCGCTCAGGGCCCTCGAGGCGGAGCATCCACAGCTGACCGTGCATCACGTCCTCGAGCGTCCCCACGAGGGCTTCCGCGGCACCGTCGGGCGGCTCGACGCGCCGGTGCTCGACGCGTTGCTGCCGCGACGCGGTCCGTACACCTCCTACTTCGTGTGTGGTCCGCAGCCGATGATGGACGGGGTCGAGGCGTTCCTGACCAGCCGCGGCGTGACGACCTCGCGCATCCACCTCGAGCGCTTCTACCGCTCGCCGCCCCAGGCCCGCGTCAGCGCGGGCAACCACACGGTCGAGCTCCGCCGCAGCGGCCGCAGCGTGCAGGTCGCGCCGGGGCAGACGGTCCTCGAGGCCGGGCTGGCCGCGGGCCTCGACCTCCCCTACTCGTGCTCGGTCGGGGGCTGCGCGACCTGCAAGGCGCGGCTGCTGACCGGCGAGCTCGTGATGGCCGAGCCGAACAGCCTGAGCCGCGAAGAGCGCGAGCGCGGCTTCCGCCTCCTGTGCATCGCCCGCCCGACGTGTGATGCGGTGATCGACCTCTAGCTTCCAGCCACGGAGTCCCCCCATGCATCGTGCCCTCAGCTTGATGAAGCTCGTCCCGGAGAAGTTCCGCGGCCGCTCCGAGCAGCTCCTCGAAGCGCTGATGACGCTCGGGGAGGTCAAGAGCCTGTCCGCCCTGAGCTCGATGCTGCCCTCGGTCGGCCGGGGTATCGTCCTGCGCCTCGGGCGGCGCCAGGCGGCGACCGACATGCTGAGCGGACACAGCGCGCACTTCGACTGGGAGTACACGAGCGACTTCCCGGAGATGCGCGAGCTGTACCAGCGCGCGAAGCAGAACCAGTGGGACTCCGAGACCACGCTCGACTGGAGCACCGACGTCGACCCCCTCAACCCCGAGGTCCCGATCCTGCAGCGGGACTTCCTGGCCCTCGACCAGGTGCCGGTGCCGCTCGATGAGAAGGAAGAGCGACGGCTGATGCACAGCGTCGCGAGCTGGATGCTGTCCCAGTTCCTGCACGGCGAGCAGGGCGCGCTGTACGCCGCGGCCCAGGTCACCGAGTCGGTCAAGTGGATGGACGGGAAGCTGTACGGCGCGACCCAGGTGATGGACGAGGGGCGGCACGTCGAGACCTTCCACCGTTACCTCGAGACCAAGCTGAACAAGGTCTACACCATCAACGACAACCTGTTCGTGATCATCGACGCGCTGATCTCGGACTCGCGCTGGGACCTGAAGTTCCTCGGCATGCAGATCATGGTCGAGGGGTTGGCCCTCGGCGCCTTCGGTGCCCTCTACCGGATGACCGAGGAGCCGCTGCTCAAAGAGCTGCTGCGCTACATCATCCAGGACGAGGCGCGCCACGTGCACTACGGCGTCCTCGCGCTGCGGGAACACTTCACCAAGCACCTGAGCGATCGCGAGCGCCGCGAGCGGGAAGACTGGGCCTTCGAGGTCGCCCTGCTGATGCGCAACCGCTTCCTCGCCCACGAGGTGTACGAGGAGTGGTTCGGCGGCATGATGTCGCGCTTCGCCTGGAACGAGGTCGTGACGCACTCGAAGGGCATGCAGGAGTTCCGCACCGTGATGTTCCGGCGGCTGATCCCCAACCTGCGCGAGATCGGGCTCCTGTCCCCGCGCATCCAGCGCTACTACGAGCAGGCGGGCTTGATGCGTTTCGCCGGGGGCAGGGACGCCACGCACCTGAGCGCTGAGGCGATCCTTCACGACCTCGATGCGGCGCCCGAGGCGATCGCGACGGCTTCGTAATCTGGCCCGCCCCGCGGCCCCCCGACGGCGGGCTACGACGGGTGCAGGTCTCGGAAATACGCGCAACGCCCCGTTGCTCCGACGAAGGGATTCCGATAAACTACGACACACACGACGCGGGCCGGGGCCCGACTGCGTGACTCCGCGTCTTGTCGTGGGACGCCGCCCTACAACTGTTGCCGGGTGTACGATGCAAGGAAGCGTGATCGGTGGATACCAGATCCTCGACCCCCTGGGGGAGGGCAGCTTCGGCAAGACATACAAGGCCACCCGCATGCAGGACCAGGCGACCTTCGTCGTCAAGATCCCGCCGCGCAACGACTACATCTTCCTGCTGAAAGGCGGCTTCCGCTCCCGCGTCAACGTCGAGCACCCGCAGATCATCGGCTTCGCCGAGGCCGATGTCGATCCGGCGAGCGGGACGCCCTACGCCGCGTTCCCGTACGTCTCCAAGCGCTCGCTGTCGAGCATCATGCGCAAGAAGGGCAGCCTCGACGTCAAGACCTCGGTGCTGACCATCCGCGTGGTCCTCAACATCCTCAACCACATCGCGACCAAGAACGTCGCCCACGGCTGCCTGACGCCCACCAACGTGATCTTCGGCAAGCGCGGCAAGGCGACCTTCACCGACTTCGGGCTCTGCGAGCTCACCCGCAGCATCGACCAGAACTCCTTCCTGCAGCACATGTACCGCAGCCCGGCGCCCGGCCTGCCGGAGGTCTATCGCTTCCTCTCGCCCGCCCGCCGCCAGGGCGCGGGTGCGTCGCCGCAGCACGACCTGTACTCGGTCGGCATCCTGCTGTATTACCTGCTGTCGGGGGAGGCCGAGGTCAACCCGAGCTACGGGGAGAAGCTGCACGCGAAGGTGCCGATCGAGGTCGCGCGGCTGATCCTCGGGCTGACCGCCGACTCCCCGGAGTACGCGACCCCTGCAGAGGCTCTCCAGGCGCTGAGCGCGCTCGACCCGAGTCGCGTGACGATGCCTGATGTCGCCGGCGCGGCGACGCTGACCGGGCGCCACGCGGCGGTCGCTCCCGCCGCTCCGCCCTCGTCGCCGGCCGTGCCCGCGGCTCCTCCCCCCGCGGCGCCACCGGCTGCGGCCGGCGCCTGGCCCGAGCCGCCGAACATCGGCTCCCAGTGGGGGAACGAGGGCTGGCAGGGAGACCAGGGCACGGGCTCCGCACCCGCGATGCCTCCGGCCCCGGAGCCCGTCCCCGAGAGCGCTCCCTGGTCCCAGGAGGCGAGCCCCCAGCCCCCCGAGGGTGAGGGCTGGCCCGCCTCGCCTCCGGCGTGGGGGCAAGCCGACGAGCAGCAGGACGACGCTCCCGCCGCTGAGAGCAACGGCGAGTTCACGCCGTACCAGGACTGGAGCAGCGCCGGGCCCCCCTCCTGGGGCAACATCGAAGGCGAGTCGCCCGGCCCCCCGCCCGCTCCTCCGGCCAGCGATGCTCCGAGCTGGGGCGACGCCCCCGCGGCCCCGCCCGCGAGCGAGGGAGAGGCGCCCGCCATGGCGGGTTGGGGCGACGAGGCGGTGCCCGGCTGGGGAGAGACCTCGCCCGGCGGTGACGTGACCGGCTGGGGCACACCCGCCGACGGCGGCGGCTGGGGCACGACCCCGCCGGCTCCCGGCGAAGACGATGCCCCGCCCTGGGGCGCTCCGCCGCCCGCTGGCGACGTCGCAGGGGAAGCGCCCGCCTGGGGCGCCGGCGACACCGCCGGGGAAGCGCCCGCCTGGGGCGCCGGCGACACCGCAGGGGAAGCGCCCGCCTGGGGCGCAGGCGACACCGCCGGGGAAGCGCCCGCCTGGGGGGCGCCGCCGCCGGCTGGCGACACCGCTGGGGAGGCGCCCGCCTGGGGCGCGCCGCCCGCACCCGATGGGGATGACGCTCCGCCCTGGGGCGCCGCGCCCGACAGCGGCTCGGAGTGGGCTCCGCCTCCGCCGCCCGGCGGTGACGCGGGCGCGGGTGACTGGGGCGCGCCGCCGCCCTCGGGACAGGACGACTGGGGCGCTCCCCCGCCGCCGCCCGGAGCCGGCGCCGATGCACCGCCGTGGGGCGACGCGCCGGCCGAGCCTCCGCCCGGTGACTGGGGCGCGCCGGCGCCGTGGGAGGCCGGCGGCGCCGGGGCACCCGCATGGGAGTCGGAGGGGCCGGGGGGGACCGCGCCGCTGCCGACGCAGGACTGGGGTGATGCGCCCGCGCCGCCCCCGGGTGGAGATGCCTGGGGCGCCAGCCCGCCGAGCGGCGGGGATGACGGCTGGGGAGGCTCTGCGCCGTGGGGCGAGAGCCCGCCGGGTGCGGCGCCGCCCGCTCCGCCCGATTGGGGCGCCGACGCCGGCGCTGCTCCGCCTCCGCCCCCCGGTGACTGGGGTGGCGATTGGAAACCACCGGACTCGAGCGGGGAGAGCGAGCAGCCCCCGCCGCCACCCTGGGGTGACAACCCTCCGGACTGGGGATCAGAAGGAGGCATGCCAGCACCGCCCCCTTTATGGGGTGAGGACTCCGGCGGTGGTCCTTCCGCATCGCCGACCTCGGGTAAGCAGGCTGCAGCGCTTCCGCAGGTTTCCATGGACGAGAGTGGTGAATTGAGCCCCGGGGAGATCGTGTTCCGTCGCGATGCCTCGTCGGCACCCGACCCGATGTCTTCGCCGTTCGGCGACGTCTCCCTGTTCACCGAGGAGATGGCCGAGCCCGCCCCCCTCGACCCGGCCGAGGCGCTCGCCCTGATGCGGCGCTCGAGAGCCCCCGAGAAGGGCTACGGCCTCGTCGTCTCCGGCGTGGATGCGGCGGCGAAGCGCGACGTCGCGGCCGGCATCATCGCCCGTCTTCTCGGCATCTCGCAGCCGCAGGCCCTCGAGATGTGCAAGCAGGCCGTCATCCCTGTCCTGGACAGGGTCGAGAAGAGCAGGGCGGAAGAGGCCCGGCTGCTGTTCGAAGCCGAGAACATCCCCGCCAAAGTGACTGCCGGGAACAGTTAGTTGACCGCCCGAATCCCCGGTGTCAGCCCCTGCGCCGGCCAGAGGCCCTGCGGAGGCACCGATGCTTGACGAATCGCTGCTCGACGCGCCTCCGTCCGCGTTCGGTCAGATCGCCCTCCGCGAGAAGCTGGTCGACAAGCAGCAGCTGCTCGCCGCCCTGCAGATCCAGGAGAAGCTGAGCTCGCTCGGGGTCGTGCCGAAGAAGCTCGGCGAGATCCTGGTCGAGAAGGGCGTGCTCAGCGCCGGCCAGGTCGACCGCATCCTCAAGATCCAGAAGAAGATGGAAGGCCGCACCGAGATCGGCGGCTACGAGATCCTCGAGCTTCTCGGCAAGGGCGGGATGGGAGCGGTCTACCGCGCGCGACAGAAGAGCCTCGACCGCATCGTCGCGCTGAAGATCCTCGCGCCCCGCTACGCCCGCGACCACACCTTCATCAAGCGCTTCATCAACGAGGCGCGGACGGTCGCGAAGCTCAACCACGAGAACATCATCGCGGGGATCGACGTCGGCGAGTCGAACGGCTGCTACTACTTCGCGATGGAATACGTCGAGGGGCCGACGGTCCACGAGCGCATCGAGAAGAAGGGCCGCATCCCCGACCGCGACGCCCTCGAGAACGCCTATCAGCTGGTCGAGGAGAAAGTCGGACGTGTCT
>JAUIEM010000390.1 GCA_030428695.1 bacterium | reverse complement strand
CCGAGGATCGTCAGGAGCAGCCCAGCCCAGCGCCAGCTCGGCAGGAGGTCGAGGGCACGCGGGCCGGAGCGAGGGCCCGGAGGAAGGGCGGGGATGACGGTGGCCTGCGGAGAGCTTGGTGGCATGGAAGATCCTCGTACTTGACGGTTCGTCGCATCCATGTTCGTGCGGCAAGTCGTGTGCCGGGTCGCAGAGCGGGATTGCTGCGTCGGAGAGGCCGATCGCGACGCCGATTGCGTCCCGGATGTGACGCACGTCGGTCGCGCGTGACACGCGCGGGGCTGAGGCGCCGGTCGGCTCGGACGAGCTCGCGCTCCTCGCCCCGGAACCGTCCGATCGCGCCTCCGTTTGCGCTCTCGACGACAGCAAGAACGATCGGGAGCTTCCTCAAGGTCGAACAGGTCCCTGCGGTCGAGGGGGCGATCATTGCAGGACAGGCTGGCTGTGGCCCCTTCGTGTGGGAACCGAGCGTCGAGCCTCAGCCGAGCCGCTCCTGCGCTCCGGCCAGCAGGTCCCCGAAGGGCACGCTGCGGAAGGCACCGAACAGCTTGTGGCGCGCGAGGCGGGCGCGCGCCACGGCCGGAGAGCGGATCCCGCACAGGAAGCGGGCGACAGAGCGCGGCCGGCGCAGCTGCGGGTCGTCGGCGAGCAGGGCGAGGACCTCGCGCCAGGTCTGCTCGTCCTGGGACGGCACCCGCCGCGGCGCGAGCCGGACCGGACCGGACAGGCAGTGGCCGCAGTGGCCGCAGGGCTCCGGCAGGGGCTCGCCGAAGTGTTCCCCGAGCATGGAGACCTGGCAGGCGTCCGCCTCGAGCAGCCGCACGACGCCCGCGAGCCGGTCGAGCTCGCCCTGTTCCCGCAGCCGCGCGCGGCGGCACAGCTCCTCGATCAGGGCCTCGCGCTCGGCCTCGTCCGCGGGCCGCCGCAGCACCCGGTAGCGGTGGCGCACCTTCTCGGCCTTGAGCTCGAGCCAGCCCTGCTCGGCGAGCCAGTCGAGGGCGGTGACGATGCGCTCCCGGGGCTGGCCGGTGGCGCGGGCCGCCTCGTCGGCGTCGAGGCTGAGCCAGATGCGGCCCTTGCGGGCGCACTGGAAGATCGCCCGCAGGAAGGCGCGGCGCTCGCCCTCGAAGCTGCCGAGGATCTCCGCCGAGCTCTTCTGCGCCTTGAACCTGTACGAGGCGTAGCGGGGCGTGCCGGCCTCGAGCCAGCCGTCGAGCTCGAGGTAGGTCAGCAGCGTCCGCACGACCAGGATGCGCATGTCCGCCTCGCGGGCGAGCTCGTAGAAGGACAGGTCGAGCACGGTCTCGCCGGCGAAGATCTCATCGCACAGGGCGGCGACCGAGAAGCGGTCGGGAGCGTCGCCGTGGGCGAAGTTCTCGAGCGGCGCGAGGTCGTCGGCGCAGGCGAGCAGCTCGCAGGTCGCCGGCTGCCCGTCGCGGCCGGCCCGGCCGATCTCCTGGGACAGGCTCTCGAGGCTCTTCGGCAGGTTGAAGTGGTAGACGTAGCGGATGTCCGGCTTGTCGATGCCCATCCCGAAGGCGATGGTCGCGACGACGATGTGGTCGGTGCCGCCGAGGAACCAGTCCTGGGTCTCGGCCCGCTGCTCGGACTTCAGCCCCGCGTGGTAGGGCCGCGCCGGCAGCCCCGCGTCCGCGAGCCGCTTCGCGACATCGACCG
Organism: bacterium; assembly: GCA_030428695.1. The sequence goes on along the minus strand of JAUIEM010000390.1, from coordinate 7,806 downwards.
CCGTGCGCTGCAGGGTGACGTAGACGATGGTCGCGCCCCGCGGCCGCTCCTGGAGCTTCCGCAGCAACGCCCCCGGCCGCTCCTGCGCCGTCACCGGCGTGACCTGCACGGTCAGGTTCGGCCGGTAGAAGCCGGTGCGCACGGCGTCCTCGGCGGCGATGCCGAGCTCGCGGCAGACGTCCTCGAGGACCCGCGGGCTCGCGGTCGCGGTCAGCGCGAGCCGGCGCTCGGCCTTGCAGCGCGCGGCGAAGCGGGCCAGCTTGAGGTAGTCGGGGCGGAAGTTGTGCCCCCACTCGGAGATGCAGTGGGCCTCGTCGACCGCGAACAGCGCGATGCGCACGCCGAGCATCGCCTGGCGGAAGCGCTCATTGTTGAAGCGCTCGGGGGCGACGTAGAGGAGCTTGAGCCGTTCGCTGCGGACCGCCTCCATCGTCTCGCGGGTCTCCTCGAGGGTCAGGCTGCTGTCGAGCCGGCGGGCGTCGATGCCGCGCGCGTGGAGCTGGTCGATCTGGTTCTTCATCAGCGCGATCAGCGGCGAGACGACCAGCGTCACCCCGGCGAAGCAGAGGGCGGGCAGCTGGTAGCACAGCGACTTCCCGCTGCCGGTCGGGAACACGGCGGCCGCCGAGCGCCCCGCCAGCAGCGTCTCGATCGCGCGCTCCTGGCCGGGGCGGAAGTCGTCGAAGCCGAAGCGTTCGCGCAGGATGGTCCGGGGGTCGGTGCTCATGGGGCCTCCTCTTCGGTGTCGGAGGCATCGTAGGAAGTCGAGGGGGCGCTGCCTACCCGTCGGTTCGGAAGCCCGGGAGACGTTCTGTCCGGCGGCGGGGCGGCCATGCCCGGCTCAGAACATCGGGAGGCACACGCCCTTGCCTTTGCGGATCTTCAGCTCCTTCGTCCCGGTCAGGATCCGCTCGAGCCGCGGACACGCGGCGAGCGCCTCGAGGTGCCAGGCGCCGCTGCCGCGCAGCGAGACCTCCCGCAGGCTCGCGCACGCGGCGAGCGGCGAGAGATCGCGGGTGTAGTAGCTCATCGACAGGTCGAGGCGCTCGAGAGCCTGCAGGGCCGCGAGCGGGGAAAGGTCCTTGAGCTTCTCGGTCGCGCCGAGGTTGAGGGCCTTGAGGTCTCGCCAGCCGCGCACGAAGGACAGGTCGTCGAGGCTCGCGCGCTCGAGGTCCAGCCTCTCGAGGCGGGGCGTGTTCGCGACCGTGTCGGCGAGGTCCTGGGTGCGCTTGCCGACCTTGGTCGCCAACACCCGCAGCGCAGGCAGCGGCGGAAGCGTCGCGCGCCGGTTGCCCTCGGCGGCGGTCAGGTCGAGGCCCTCGAGTCCGGCCAGCGGGGCGAGGCTGAGCAGGGCCCTGGCGGACAGCTTGTTCGGCCGCAGGAAGCGCAGCGCCGCGAGCGCCGGAAAGAGCTTCTTGAGATGCTTGGCGCCGAGCCCTTCGGGCAGGCTGAGGGCGGCGATGCCGCGGGGACAGTGGGCGACGAAGTCCGCGGGATCCTCGACCTGGCTGTGGCTGAGGTCGAGGATGCGCAGCGCCGGCAGCTCTGCCAGCGCGGCCACACCGTGGAGCCGGGCGTGCCGGCTGTGCACGACGAGCTCCTCGAGGGCCGGGGCGCCGGCCAGCGGCGTGAGGTCGAGGCTCGGCGCGGGCCCGCGCGCCAGGTGTCGCGGGGCGTAGCCGCCGGAGCTGCTGTACAGGACATCCAGGGTCAGGCGCCGGACCGTGCCGAGCTCGACCCCGTCGAGCGAGCGCACCACCAGCGACTGCGGCTCGTCCCGCGGCAGCCGGGGAACGACCGCCGCGGGGTCGACCCACGACCTGACGTAGTCGTCGCAGAGCAAGGCGGCGACCCGCTCCAGCGCCTGCTCCAGACCCGGCGGCGGGGCGGCCTTCGGCTTCTTCTTCGCCGGCTTGCGCGGCCGGGTCTTCGCCGGCGCGATGCGGCCCTGCAGCCACACCTCCAGGGCCCCGCCTCCCGCGGCGCGCAGGGCCTGGGCGAGCGGCTTCCGCAGCAGACCGCCGAGGGCGTCCTTGTCCGCCGTCTCGGTGAACCGGTTGGGGTTGAGCGCGTAGCAGGCCGCGAGCGCCTCCGCGGCCGCGCCCTCCGGCACCAGCGGGAGCTTGGCCAGGGATCGCAGCAGCTTCTCGAGGCGTCCACTCTCCGCAACGGCGAAGCGCGCCCCCCACGGGCACCAGCGGCTCGCGAGCAGACGCAGGGCGGCAGCGGCGAGCAGGGCCGGGCTGCGCTCGACCGTCGCGGGCAGGCTCTTCGCACCGCTCGCGAGGAAGTCCGCCAGCGTGCGCTGCTCCGCCGCGAGGGGGTCGGCGGCCACGACCGGGAAGGCTGCGGCGTCCGCCGGGGCATCGCCGCCGAACGGGGCGGGCAGCCGGCGCGCGGCCCCGAGGTCGAACATCCAGCTCTCGTCCTCGGAGACCAGGGTGGCCCGCCCCTGCCCCAGAGCGAGCGCTCCGCTCCAGCTGGCGTTGCGCTCGTCGAGGCGGTAGGGCAGCGCCTCGACGACGCGCCGCGCCGGCAGGGCGAGGCGCCGCAGGAGCCCCGCTCCCGCCACCCACAGCGACCGCCCGTCGGGGGCCCAGGCGGCGAAGTCGGCGGGACCGGGGCCGAGCGGCAGGCGCACGACATCCCCCGTGCCGCACAACACGAGGCGCCCCCCATCCTCGCCACAGGCCAGGAGCTGCCTGCCGTCGGGGGAGAAGCGCAGCGGACCGCTCACCGCGATGGTCTCGGGCAGGTCGACGAGGCGGCCGTCGGCGCGGAACAGCGCGAGGCTGCCGTCCTCTCCGGTCAGGGCCGCGACGAAGCGCCCACCGGGCGCGGCCTGCAACGCGGCGACCGGCTCCCCGGCTTCGAACGCGACGCTCTCCTCGCCCTCCAGACCGACCCGCGCGAGCCGCCGTCCGCAGGCGTACCAGGCGGCCTCGTTGCCCTCGAAGCAGGCGGCCTCCAGGGCCGTGTCGAGGGCCAGGTCGAACAGCCGCGTGCCGGGCCCCTCAGCGGCGGGCTCCCAGCGCCAGAGCACGAGCCGGTGGCCGCGGCTGCGGGCGGTGTCCCGGTCGAGGGCGTCCATGCCGCTCAGCTTGTCGAGCACCTCCTGGGTCAGCCGGAGGCTGTCCGCGTCGTGTTCGAAGGGCTCGACGTCCTGCGGGGTGATCTCGAGCAGGCCGTCCGGGCTCTCGCTGAGCAGCTGGAGCACCGCGCCGTCCCGCCACACCAGGTCGCGCACCTGGCCCGGCCAGCGCGGCGGCGAGGAGGCGAGCGCCGTCCCGTCCGGCGCGCAGAGCAGCGCCGCGTTGGCATGGCCCGTCGCCGCCCAGCGCTCGGACTCCGGGTCGCAGGCCAGGGGCTCGCCGGCCTCTGCCCAGGTCCGGAAGGGCCCGTCGAGGTCGTAGGGGACGCCCGCGTCGACGGCCAGGGCGAGGGCGCCGCCGAAGTGGGCGAGCGCGGGCGTGCGCGGGCAGCGGGCGGTGTTCGTCGTCTTCCCGTCGCGGCGGCGGATGCAGCGGTAGGTGCCGTCGGCGCTGAGGCTGACGACGTCCTTGGCGTCGACGGAGAGGAAGCCGACCGCGAGCAGCGCGCCGTGCTCGCCGGGGTAGTGGTCGACCGTCTTGCAGGCCTTGGGCTTCTTCGGCGGCCGCTTGGTCTTCGTCGGCGGTCGCAGCACCGCGACGGAGCCGTCCGCGAGCCCGGCGACGAGCATCCGCCCGAAGTCCTTGACGCCGAGGCTGGTGATCGGAGCGGGCAGGACCGTCCGGTGGAACACGGCGCCGTCGCGGTAGCCACAGAGCACCTCGCCGTGCGCGGCGAGCAGCTCGCCGTCGTCCGTCCAGCACAGCGCGCTCGCCCCTTCCCCGAAGCGGCGCAGCTCACGGAGGTCCTTGCTCGCGTGCTCGACGATCGGGCCGTCGCTGGCGGCCCGCGCGATGTGCGCTCCCTCGCGGTCGGTGGCGAGCAGCGGCCGCGTCCCGGCGTCGACCTCGACGCGGCGCAGGATCTTCCCCTGCTCGAGGTGCCACTGCGCCAGGCGCCCCTGGGCGTCGATGGAGAGCGCGCGCCAGTCGAGCGAGGCGACCGCGACCAGCGGGGCGCCGTCGCCTTCGAGCATCCGCACAGCGAAGCCGGCGTCGACCGTCCACAGCCACAGCCGGCCCTTCGCGTCCCCACACAGCACCCCATGCGGGGCGCGTCCGAGGGCGGTGAGGGGCACGTCGTTGGTGACGGCGTCGCGGCCGAGCCGGCCGAGCACACCAAGGGGGAGCGGGGAGGACATCGAGGGGTCTCCAGTGCGAGATGGGGGGCACTATACCGGAGCGGCCCGCTCGGACCAACGGAACCGTGCTCAGCCCGCGTCGAGCGCCTCGCGCGCCATCACGCGCACGTAGCCTTCCGGGTCGTGTGCCGCAGCCTTCTCGAGGGCCGCCGTCGCGTCGGCGTCGTCGACGCCCGTCAAGGACCGGGCCGCCTCGCCGCGCACCATGCGGGCGTCGTCCTCGAGCAGCGCGCGGATCAAGGCGGCGCGGGAGGCGCCCGTTGCGAGGCGGCCCAGGCCCCGGACGGCGAGCTGGCGCACCTTCCCGACCGGGCTCCGGGCCGCGGCGGCGAGCTGGCCGTCGACGGCCTCGAGCTGGGGACGGGGAAGATCCGCGAGCACGGCGAGCGCGTCGTAGGCCAGCTCCGCGTCGTCCCCCGCGGCGAGCTCGGCGAGCCGCTCGACCGCTTGCGGGGGCAGCCGCTCGCAGTCGCGGAGCGTCATGAACCCACGGCGGAAGCCGACGGGGTCGGGGCTGAGCAGGAATCGGATCGCCAGGATCTCCCCCTTGTCCAGGCCGCGTGTCGAGACGCCCAGGGCCTTCAGGTCCGGCAGGTTGGCGAGTCTGTCCTCACGCTCCTGGGCGCGCTTCTGCACCTTGCGCGCGACCTGCTCGGGGTCGTCGGGGGCCGCGGGCTCCGGCTCGACCTCTTCCCACACGACCCCCGGCAGCGCCGCCTCGAGCTCCGCGAGGGCGGCCGGCCCGCGCGCGGCGATCCGAAGCTCGCCGGCGCCGGTATCGTAGCTGGCCAGGACTTCCTCCCGCGCGTAGAAGCGGGTCTCGAAGGCGAGCCAGTTCCACGGTTCGACGGCCGGGCGTCCGAGGCCGCGGGAGACGGCCTTCGCATCGACGTCCTCGGCGCAGCGGACCAGGACCGTACCGGTCGCGTCTCCGGCGCTACAGCGCAGGTGGATCAGGACGCTGAGGAGGAAGTCGCTGAGCCGCCGGTGCTGACGGCGCCAGGTGCCGGCGTAGCTCGGGTGCTCGGCGACGAAGCCCTCGAAGGCGTCGACCTGCACGGGGGGATCGTCGGCGTCGAGGTCGCGCGCGCGGATCGCCCAGGACACGAGGCCCTGGTGCTCGCGGTAGATCACGATGCGTTTGTCGGCCTCGAGCTCCCAGGGAGGCACCGGGCCCACGTCGCTGGCCGCGTGCCCGGTCACCTCCGGGCGCCGCCCGAGCTCGCTCCACCAGGCGCGCAGCACCGGCGGCAGGGCGCGGCCGAGCCGGCTCTCGCAGCTGTCGAGGAGGTCGTCCGCGAGGCCGTCGGCGCCGTTCTTCTGCGGGAACCAGGCGGCGACGAGCGCGCGGTGGCGTTCCAGGGCGGGATGGGACATCGGATACTCCCGAAAGTGAGCCACAGGCACGAGATCAGGGCCCAAACCTACCACAACGGCGGGGCGGCTGCCGCACCTCGCGATCCCCAGCGCCGCTTTTCATACATCCTACTTGCTTTGCTCCCTCCGATGCCTACACTGGCCGCTCCCCACGCGCCCCGGTGCGGACATGCGACGCTGGCGACCGACGACCTTCTTCCGTCCCCATCCGCTCCTGCGCAGCGGCCACGCCCAGACCCTGGCGGGCGTGATGTCGCTGCCCGTGATCCTCGACACCATCGGTCACCGCCTCGACCTGCCGGACGGCGACGCGATCGTGCTCCACGACGAGTGCCCGGCCTCCTGGCGCAAGGGCGACGCGGTCGCGCTGTTGATCCACGGGCTCGGCGGCGACGCGAGCAGCTCGTACCTCGAGCGCATCAGCCGCAAGCTCGCCCGGGACGGCGTGCGCTGCTTCCGCGCCGACCTGCGCTGCGCCGGCTCCGCCCGCTTCCTCTGCCAGGAGCCCTACCACGCCGGCCGGAGCGAGGACGTCGTGTTCGCTCTCGAGCAGATCGAGCGCATGTGCCCGGGCTCGAAGGTGCTGCTGGGCGGCTTCTCCCTCGGCGGGGCGATCTGCCTGCGCATGCTCGGCGAGCGCGGTCCCGACCTGCCGCGGAACCTCGCGCTGACGCTGGTCTTCTGTCCACCGATCGACCTCGCCGCCAGCGCGGGGCTGATCGGCCAGCCGCACCGGCGCTTCTACGACCGCTTCCTGGTCCGCGTGCTGTTGGACCAGTTCAACGCGCTCAAGGGGCTGATCCCCCGCGCGGCGGAGCTGCCCCTCGGCGGGGTCGCGCCGCGCACCCTCAACGACTTCGACGAGACGATCACCGCGCCCTTCCTCGGCTACGCCTGCGCCGCGGACTACTACCGCGAGAACAGCGCGGCCCACCTGCTGCATCGGATCGCCCGGACGACCGTGATCATCGCCGCCGACGACGACCCGATCATCCCGGCCGAGCCCTTCCACCGCTGCCCGATGAGCGCCTGCACGACCGTCGTGATGACCCGCGGCGGAGGCCATCTCGGCTTCCTCGGCCGGGGCCCGGCCGGCGACCCGGACTGGCGCTGGATGGACTGGAGGGTGGTCGAGGCGGCGCGCCGCCTCGCGGCCTGAGGTCAGCCCTCGGCGGACTGCTCCCCCTGATGCTCGGGGTGACACACCGGACAGGGGGTCTTCATCCGCACGCCGGGGGCCTTGCGGCGGCGCAGCCCGTCGCACTTGCGGCAGACCGAGAACTCCTTCGAGATCGCCTTCTGCACCTGCGCGACGTGCTGCGGCCGCATGTCGGCGAGCTGGGCGAAGATGCGCCAGTCGACCTTCTTGTCGATCGCCTTGCAGGTCTCGAAGATGTCGGAGATCGCCTCGGGATTGGTGTACCCGTAGCGGATGCTGTGGTCGATGAAGACCGCGATCAGCGTGGGGACGTCACTCGACTCAGTCACGGAAATCCGCCTTGCGGGAGTTCAGGCAGACATGGTTGGCGACGCCGCCCGTGTTGTCAAGCGGCGTCTATCCGAGGAGGGTTATTGGTAGCCGAAGCCCTCGATCTTGAGGACGAGCTGCTTGACGTTGAGGTCGACGGACTCCTGCTTGTCGACGGCGCCCGCGAAGATGCCCTCGGCGGTCATCTTCGTCGTGCCGGGCTTGACCGCCTTGATCTGCACGGGGCCGGGCTTGTCGATGTCGGCCTTGTCGACGGTGAAGATGCCGGCCGGCTCGAACTTGATCCGCACCTTCTCGAAGCCCTGGAAGTCGACGTTGACGTTCATCGCCTGGTCGAGGATGCACTCCTTCTTCTTCGCGTCGATCTTCAGGGCGGACTTGCGCTCGGTGACCTGGACCTTGCCGTTGAACTCGAGGTACCAGTCGGCCTTGTCGTCGTCCTTCTTGTTCTTCTCGATGCCGGCGACCTCGAGGACGGCCTGGACCAGGGCGTCCTTGATCACGATCGCGGCGCTCTTGTCGCTGAAGAGCTGGTCTTCCTTGCGGACGGTGATCTTGAGGTCGGGGATCTCGATGGCGCCGACGTTCTTTTCCTTCAGCCACTCGCCGAGCTTGGCCTCTTTGCCGCCGATCTTGACCGGCTCGTTCA
>JAUIEM010000389.1 GCA_030428695.1 bacterium | reverse complement strand
GGCATTGGGCGCGGAAGCTCTTATTTTAGCGGGATTTGTGCGAGAGTTACGCGTAACGGGCGTAGCGGCCGGGTCCAGCGCCCGCGCCGCGCTCTCCGCGTTCGCCTTCGCGCTCCAAAAGCCGCGATCGAGGGGCGTCAGGGTGCGGACGTCGACGTTGCTGCCGAGGCCGCACTCGAGGGCGATCGCTTCGTGGACGTCGAGGACATTGGTCTCGGACAGGGCCGTCGGGTCGCTGTCCAGCTGCTCGGCCAGGCGGCGCGCCGCCCAGGTGGTCAGCGGGTTCAGGTTCACGACGATGGTGCCCGAGACGCCGCTGGCGATGATCGCCTCGAGGGTCTGCGAGCGGGCGTCGCTGAGGTTGGTGGGCGGACTGATGAGCGCGAGCGCCTGGGCGCCGCCGCTCGCCTCGTCGACGAAGCTGCCGCCGCGGGCGAGGACGAGGAAGGGCCCCGCCTCACTGGGGTCGCTGAAGTCGATCGACCAGCTCCCGTCGCCGCTGGTCGTGGTGCTCTCGAGCAGGTCGAGGCTGCCGTCGGTGGTGTCGATCGCGTAGATCTCGAGGATCGCGCCCCCGACCGCGCCCTTGTCGACGCTGCCTTCAGCGGTCGTCGCCGTCGATCCGGAGCCCGATCCCGAGCCTCCTCCACAACCGGCGAGCAAGAGGGCCAGGCCCCAGGCCACGGTCCAGGCGTGGCGTGTCCATCCGTTCATCGCACGAGTCCTCACATATGCAGACTATCAACAGCCAAAACTTTTGATGAGCTTGAATGTTCGAATATCTAACCATATGCGATGGAATCCCCCTCGATGCAACGGGGTTTCTCAAATCGAGTGGGGAACCAGGGACGGCAGGCGGGAAGCGGGCCGGCTCCTCCGCCCCTACGGCAGCTCGTAGGCGAAGCTCCGGAAGTCGTCGACGCCGAGGAACTGCCGGAAGGTGACGTCCCTGAAGGCGAACAGCACGCCGTGGCGCTCGACGGCGAGCACCCGCAGCCCCGCGAGCGCGGTGCCGTCGTGGGCAAAGACGGTGTCGCCGGCCCGGGCGATGCTGCCGTTGACGATCGCCTCGGCGACCGGGGCGTCCTCGTCGTCGCCGAAGACGATGCCGGTCAGGCTCAGCGCGAGCCCGCTCGCCTCTTCGAGCTGCAGGCTCAGGGAGCGGGCGGCGAGAGCCTTCTCCCGCCAGGGCTCCGCCGCGTGCAGGAGGTCGTCGTCCGCGCCGCGCAGGTGGGCGTCGAGCTCCCGCCAGCGGCGCGCGCACGCGGGGAAGTCCAGGGCCTCGATCGCCTCGTGCAGCGCCGCGAGACCGGCGGCCGCGAGCCGCTCGAAGCGGGCGAGGCGGACGCCGTACACCGCGGAGGCGAGGCGGTTGTAGCGGCCGAGCGCGGTCTGGACCCGCGGCTGCAGGGCGGGATCCTCGCTCGACAGCCCGCCGAGCAGCGCCTCGAGATCGGCGAAGACGGACAGCACCTCGTCCTCCCCGCGGGCGGCGAGGGCGTCCTCCAACGCGTCGAGCAGCGCCTCGACCGCGGCCAGCAGCTCCCCCTCGCCGCGGGTGGGCTCGGGGGCCGGTGCGGGGGCGGGCTCCGGCTCGACCACGACCGGCGGAGCGAAGGCGGAAACCAGCAGCGGGTGGAAGGGGTCGACGACCAGGTCGCTCGGCGGCTCCCAGGACTGCGGCGCGGCGATCACCTCGAGCACGTAGTCGATGTCGTCCCGCAGGGCGGCGAGGGCAGGATGCTCGAGCAGGCCGAGCACGTCGTAGCCGTTGCGGGCGGCGCGCAGGAGCAGCGCGCGCGCCGCGTCCGGCTCCGAGGCGACGACCAGCAGCGCGAGCTGGCAGGCGCTCGCGCCGTGCTCGGGGTGGTCCTCGAGAAGCGCGCGGAAGGTCGCGATCGCCGCCTCGTCCGCGCCGAGGGCGACCTGGCAGCGGCCGAGCTCGAAGCGCAGCGGCACGCGCTCGGGCCGCGCGACGCACAGCTCGCGGAGGATCGGCTCGGCGAGCGCGTGCTCCCCCCGGGCCAGGGCGCTGCGTGCGCTCTCCCAGGCGGCGCGGAAGGCGGGGTCGTCCTCCTGGGCGAGGAGCGGGACGAGACAGAACAGGACGATGGGCAGGCGCATGGGGAACCTCCGGCGCGGGAGCTTCCCTCAAGCCTAGCCTCCCGTCTGTCGCAGCGGCGTCGCACCCTGTCGCGCTGTGCCTCGCGCTGTCCGCGGCTGTCGCAGCGCGTCGCAGAGTGTCGCAGCGGGATGCTCGCGCTCGACACGCCCTGTCGTGCGGTGGTCTTCGCTTCGGCGTTGAGCGCAGGGCTCTTCTCCGCGCCTCCGCGCCTCCGCGCCTCTGCGTTGAGTTCTTCTCTTCAGGCGCCGGAGCCGAAGGCTCAGTCCCACCCGAGCCGCGCGGGCAGCCCCTCGACCCAGGCCCGGATCTCGTCGCGCACCCGCCGGTAGGGAGCGAGCCGCTCCTCCTCGCTGGCTGCTCCCTTCGCGAGGCGCGGCGGGTCATCGAAGCCGGCGTGCAGCTTGCGGGTCGCGCCGGGGAAGCTCGGGCAGGTCTCGTCCGCGGCGGAGCAGACCGTCACCACCAGGTCGAAGGGCTGCGCCCGCAGGGTGTCGACGTGCTTCGAGCGCTGCGCGCTGATGTCGACGCCGGCCTCGGCCATCACCCGGACGGCGTCGGGGTTCAGGCCGTGGGTCTCGACGCCGGCAGAGCAGGCCTCGAGCCGATCGCCGTGCAGTTGCCGGGCCCAGCCTTCGGCCATCTGGGAGCGGCAGGAGTTGCCGGTGCAGAGGAACAGGACGCGCGTCATGCGATTCCCTCGAATGAATCTACGGAAAGCTCAGAGCCCGCCGGCCACCCGGCGTAGCTCCTCTAGACTGATCAGACCGCGCAGGGCCTTGCTCAGGCCGTCTTCGCGCATCGACTTGAAGCCGCAGTGCTCGCGGGCCGTCTCGAGCAGCTCGTCGTCGCGGGCCCCGGCGGTGATCGCCCGACGCAGGCGGCGGCGGACGGGCAGCACCTCGAAGATCGGCACCAGCCCGTGGTAGCCGATCTTGCGGCAGCGGGCGCAGCCCTGACCGGTGACCAGCTCGGCGTCCTCGACGTCCTCGGCCCGCAGCTCGAAGAAGGCGAGCAGCGCGGGGTTGGCGGGCATCTCGATGCGGCACTTCTTGCACACCTTGCGCACCATGCGCTGCGCCACGACGACCTGCACGGCGTTCGCGACGCGCCGGGGGTCGGCGCCGAGCCCGACCAGGTCGAACAGGGCCGAGGCCGCGTCGAAGGTGTTCATCGTGCTGACGATCAGCTGGCCGCGGGCGGCGGCCTCGAGGGCCAGGGCGGTGACCTCACGGTCTTTGAGCTCGTCGATGAAGAGCACGTCCGGGTCTTGCTGGAGCACGCCGCGCACCGCCTCCGCGTAGCGGGTCTCGTCGTCGCTGCCGCCGGGGAAGCTGCTGAGCGGGATCTGCGCGACCCCCGGCACCTCGCCGAGGAGCTCGGTCTCGAGGCTCAGGACGTTCAGCTGCGGACCGGCGAGGTGGGCGAGCAGGCTGCGCGCGGTCGTGCTCTTCCCGCTGCGGTCGGGGCCGACGACCAGGATCAGCCCCCGCAGGCTCTCACAGGCCGTCCGCAGCTCGCCACGCTGCAGCTCACTGAACGGCAGCGAGGCGAAGTCCCGCGCACGCCGCACGCGCTCGAAGCGCAGGGTGCACTTCTCGCCGCTGCCGCTGAGGATCGAGCTCACCTGCATCCGCGCCCGGCGCTTCCCGATCGTCAGCCGCAGGTGCGCCTCCTGGAACTGCTGTACGGCGATCTCGAGGCCGGCGAGCTCCTTGAGGGCGCCGACCAGCGGAGCGTGCAGGCGGGCGGGCGGCGTCAGCACGGTCTGGAGCACGCCGTCGATGCGGAAGCGGACGCGGCTGTAGGTCGGGCAGGCGTCGATGTGGACGTCGCTGGCCTTGCGTTTGAGCGCCTCTTCGAGGATGTGGTGCAGGAGGGCGCCGGCCGCGCGGCCCCCCGCCGCCTCTTTGACCTGGCTCAGCCGCTCGCCGGACAGCCCTCCCGGCGCGGTGTACTCCTCGCGGACGGCGGTCAGCCGGGTCTTCGTCGCCGCGGGATCGGTGATCAGCTTCTGCAACAGGGGCAGGTCGCCGGCGTGGGTCGAGGCGAAGTCGGCGAAGGCGCGGTCGTCGAGCAGCCGCAGCTCGACCTCGTCGACCTTGAGCAGCCGCCGGGCCTCGGCGATCGCGGCGTCGTTGAAGGGGTCGATCAGGGCGAGGACCAGCTTTCCTTCTTCGATGCGCAGCGGCAGCATCTCGAAGCGCAGGATGCCGTCGCGGCTGATCGTCATCGTCAGCTTCGGATCGACCGGCTCGCGCGCGAGGTCGACGCAGGGCACGCCGAGCTGCTGCTCGAGGACGCTGTGCAGGACCGCCTCGGTGATCGCCCGCAGCTTGACGAGCAGCGTCCCGAGGCGGGCGCCGGTGTCGCGCTGGATGTCGAGGGCGTGGGCGAGCTGCTCGTCGGTGATGAAGCCCGCCGCCCGCAGGATCTCGCCGATGCGCTTGCGCTTCAAAGTCGACTCTTCGTCCGCCATCGGCCCTCTCCTCTCGCCTGCCTGCAGATTATCCCGTGCCCCGACGCCGCTCGCAAGCTTGAGGCGTCCTCCCGGTCGCGGTATCATGCTCGCGCACGTGCCCCCCCCGGAGCTCCCGTGACCACGGTCTCGCAACGCAACACCCGTACTCTGCCCGTCGTCGCCATCGTCGGCCGGCCGAACGTCGGCAAGTCGACGCTGTTCAACACGATCGCCCGCGAGCGCATCAGCATCGTCGAGCCGACGCCCGGCGTGACCCGCGACCGCATCTCGACCGAGGTCGAGCACGAAGGGCGCGCCTTCGAGGTGATCGACACCGGCGGCATCGGCATCGTCGACTGCCAGGACCTCGACGAGCTGATCGAGCTGCAGATCTCGACCGGCATCGAGCGCGCCGACCTGATCGTCTTCGTCGTCTCGGTCAAAGACGGGTTGACGGTGCTCGACCAGGACATCGGCCGGCGCCTGCGCAGGACCGGCAAGCCGCTGATCCTCGCGGTCAACAAGGTCGACAACTTCCACCAGGAGGCGGGCATCCACGAGTTCCAGGCCCTCGGCCTCGGCGAGCCGCAGCCGGTCTCGGCCCTGCAGGGCTTCGGCCGCAGCGACCTGCTCGACGAGGTCGTCGCCGCCCTGCCCGCGCAGGAGGAGGGCGAGGTCGAGGAGAACGTGCCGATGCGGGTCGCGGTGGTCGGCCGCCGCAACGTCGGCAAGTCGACCTTCGTCAACGCGCTGTCGAAGGCCGAGCGGGTGATCGTCAGCGACGTCCCCGGCACGACCCGCGACGCGGTCGACGTGCGGGTCGAGATCGACGGCGAGCCGCTGATCCTGGTCGACACGGCGGGGATGCAGAAGAGCCGGCAGCTCAAGGACAGCATCGAGTTCTACAGCCAGGTGCGCACCGAGCAGTCGCTGCGGCGCTGCGATGTCGCGCTGTTGCTGCTCGACGCGACGCGGCCGGTCGGCGAGCTCGAGCGGCGCATCGCCGGCCTGATCGTCGAGAGCTACAAGCCCTGCGTGCTGGTCGCGAACAAGTGGGACCTCGTCGAGGGCAAGATGACCCCCGAGGACTTCTCCGACTACCTCGGCAAGACCCTCGCGGGCATGCGCCACGCGCCCCTGGTCTGCACGACCGCCCTGACCGGCGAGCGCCTGCTGCCGGCGATCGCGACGGCCCGCGCCCTGTTCCGCCAGGCCGGCACCCGGGCGCCGACCTGGAAGGTCAACGAGGCGCTCAAGGCCGCACGGGACGTGCAGCGGCCGCGGGCGAAGGCGTTCATCCCGCGCATCTATTACGGCACCCAGATCGGCGTGCATCCGCCGACCTTCCTGTGCTTCGTCAACAAGCCGAAGGCCTTCGACAAGGGCTACCGGCGCTTCCTGGTCCACCAGCTGCAGGAGCGGCTCGACTTCCCGGAGATCCCGCTCAAGATCGCGTTCCGCGAGCGCCGCAGCTTCTTCGAGGAGAAGGGCGGTGAGCCGCCGCCGGAGGAGCGCCGGAAGCGCCGGAAGAGGAGCTGAGCCATCGCCCGCCTGCGCCTGAAGACCAACGCGAACCGACTGACCGCCGCCGAGCTGCGCGCCCAGCTCGGGCCGCGGAAGCTGCCGGGGCGGGCGGGGCGCGGCACGCTGGCGATCCTCGGCGTCGATCCCGGCACGCGCTGCTGCGGCTTCGGGGTCGTCCGGGCCCAGGGGCGCAAGCTCGCCCACATCGCCCACGGCACCGTGCGCACCGACCCCTCCCGGCCCTTCCCGCGGCGCCTGCTGACCCTGTACGAGGGGCTGTGCGCGGCCCTCGACGAGCACCAGCCCGACGTCCTCTCCATCGAGAACATCTTCTACGGCGTCAACGCGAAGAGCGCCCAGAAGATCGGCGAGGGGCGGGCGGTCGCGTTGCTCGCCGCCGCCCAGCGGGACATCCCGGTCTACGAGTACACGCCGCGCCAGATCAAGCTCGCGGTCTCCGGCTACGGCGGCGCGTCGAAGGAGCAGGTGCAGGCGATGGTCAAGGTCATCCTCGCCCTCGACGCCGCCCCCCAACCCCACGACGCCGCGGACGCGCTGGCCGCGGCGATCTGTTGCGCCAACGAGCTCGGCCGCCCGAGCTGAGATCCCACGAGGAGCCTCCGATGGAAACAGCCCTGACCCGCTCCGAAGTTCCCGAGCTCAAGCTGCTGCACCGCGGCAAGGTGCGCGACATCTACGAGGTCGCCGACGACCGGCTGCTGATCGTCGCGACCGACCGCGTCAGCGCCTTCGACCACGTGCTCAGCCCCGGGATCCCCGGCAAGGGGAAGATCCTGACCGAGATCTCCTGCCGCTGGATGAAGATGCTCGACGTCGCGCACCATCTGATCGACGAGCCCCTGCCCGTCGACCACCCCGAGCTCGAGGGCCGCGCGGTGCTGGCGAAGAAGGCCGAGGTCGTACCGATCGAATGCGTCGTGCGCGGGTACATCACCGGCTCGGGCTGGAAGGAGTACAAGCGCGCCGGGACCCTCGGCTTCGAGCCCCTGCCCGAGGGCATCGAGGAGGCCGCGCGCCTCGAGCCGCCGCGCTTCACGCCGACGACCAAGGCGAAGACCGGCCACGACGAGCCCCTGTCGCGCGCCCAGCTCAAGGACCGCATCGGGGTCGAGCTCGCGACGCAGCTCGAGGACAAGTCGCTCGCGCTGTACAGCGCCGGACACGCCTACGCCGAGAGCCGCGGCCTGCTGCTCGCCGACACCAAGTTCGAGTGGGGCTGGGTCGACGGCGAGCTGCTGCTGGTCGACGAGGTCTTCACCCCCGACTCTTCGCGTTTCTGGGCGAAGGCCGACTGGAACCCCGGCGCCTCGCCGCAGCCCCTCGACAAGCAGCTCGTCCGCAACCACCTGCTCGGCACCGATTGGGACCGTGAAGGACCGCCCCCCGCCCTGCCCGAGGACGTCGTGCAGCGCACGGCGGCGGTCTACCGCGAGCTCCTGCAGCGTCTGTTCGGCTGAGATGGGGCGCGCGGTGTTCGTCGTTCTCTTGCTCCTCTGCGGCTGCCAGAGCGCGCCGGCGGTCTACCCGTCCCTGCGCAGCCCCGAGGCGACCTGGCAGACCTTCAAGCAGGCCTGGGAGCTCGGGGATGTCGACGTGCTGCGCGGAGTGTACGGCGGAAACCCGGCCTTCCAGCTGCGCGCGGAGATCGAGACCAACGGCGTCGCGGCGGTCTCCGAGTACTACCGCAAGGACTTCGAGCGCGCGCGCTTCGACCTCGAGGAGTGGGAGTACGAGAGCGACAAGCTCACCTACCTCCTGGTCGTGCTCAACGGCACGCGCCTGCGTTACTCCTTCGTCCGCTTCGGCCGCTATTGGAAGATCGTCGCCTTCGTCACCGCCCCTTAAGCTGAGGAGATAGACTGATGAGCACCCCCCGTATCGGCATCCTGATGGGATCCGACTCCGACTTCGACGCCTGCAAGGGCGCGATCGGCATGCTGGAAGACTTCGGCATCCCCTGGGAGATGACCGTCCTGTCCGCCCATCGCAGCCCGGTCGAGGTCCACGACTACTCCGCGAAGGCCGAGGAGCGCGGCCTCGAGATCATCATCTGCGCCGCCGGCATGGCCGCGGCCCTCGCCGGCACCGTCGCGGCGGTCACCACCCTGCCCGTGATCGGTGTGCCCCTGCCCGGCTCGCACCTCAGCGGCATCGACGCCCTGTACGCCACCGTCCAGATGCCGACCGGCGTGCCGGTCGCGACGATGGCGATCGGCCCGGCCGGCGCCAAGAACGCGGCGATCTTCGCGGCCCAGATCCTGGCCCTGAAGGACCCGGCGATCCGGGAGCGGGTCGTCGGCTACAAGCAGGCCCTCGGCGCGAGCGTCGGCGACAAGAACGCGCGGGTCCAGGCGCGGATCGCCGAGCTGCGCAAGGGGGACGGCTGATGGAAGACCGGCTCGAGGCCGTCGTCTGGGACGGCGGCCGCGACGGCACGCTGCGCCTGGTCGACCAGCGCAAGCTGCCGCAGGTCTGGGAGCGGCTGGCCTGCGAGACCCTCGACGCGGTCGTCGAGGCGATCGCGACCCTGACCGTGCGCGGCGCCCCGGCCATCGGCGTCGCGGCCGCCTACGGCGTCGTCGTCGGCGTGCGCGAGCACCACGAAGCCCGGGGCGCGGACGCGGCGCTGGAGCACACCCTGGCCGCGCTCGCGGCCTCGCGGCCGACGGCCCGCAACCTGTTCACCGCCCTCGAGCGGATGAAGGCGAAGGCCGGCGGGCTGCTCGAGCTCCCGCGCGACGAGCTGCTCGACGCGCTGCTCGCCGAGGCGCGGGCCTTCCACGCCGAGGACAAGGAGCTGTGCGAGGCGATCGGTGCCCACGGCTGGTCGCTGGTGCCCGAGAAGGGCGCCGTGCTGACCCACTGCCACGCCGGCGCCCTGGCGACGGGCGGCATCGGCACTGCCCTCGGGGTGATGCACCGGGCGCAGCGCGAGGGGGTGCGCTTCGCGGCCTACGCCTGCGAGACCCGACCGCTCCTGCAGGGTGCCCGGCTGACGGCCTGGGAGCTGGGGGAGCGCGGGATTCCCGTCACCCTGGTCTGCGACACGATGGCGGCGAGCGTGATGGCGTCCGGGAAGGTCGGCTGCGTGATCGTCGGAGCGGACCGGATCGCGAAGAACGGCGACACCGCGAACAAGATCGGCACCCTGGGGCTCGCGGTGATGGCGCGCCACTTCGGGATCCCGTTCTACATCGCCGCGCCGAGCTCGACCTTCGACCTCAGCCTCGAGGACGGTGCGGGGATCCCGATCGAGGAGCGCGACGGCTCCGAGGTTCGGGGGGTCCGGGGAACCCCGACGGCGCCCGACCAGGTCGCGGTCTGGAATCCCGCCTTCGACGTGACGCCGGCCAGCCTGATCCACGGCATCATCACCGAGCGGGGGCTGATCACCGAGCCCGATGCGCAAAAGATCGAAGCGCTGCTCGGAAGCAGTTGACA
>JAUIEM010000388.1 GCA_030428695.1 bacterium | reverse complement strand
AATCAGGGCGATGGTCGCCCAACCTCCGACAGTGTTGCACGCGACACGGTGGTCCCCCACCGGGGGACTCACAGGGGGGCATCAACAAGCCAACATTCACCTCGTTCCCCGGGGACCGAGGTGCGTTACTGTGCTCGCCTCGGACGCGCCAATCCGAGATTTCACCCCGAGCGGAAGGAAACCTCACCGCACAGCCCGGCCTACCCCTTCGCGAGCCGGCGCAGGACCGTGTGCAGGATCCCGCCGTTGCGGAAGTAGTCGACCTCGACCGGGGTGTCGATGCGGCAGGTCAGGGTCAGCTCGCGGGAGCTTCCGTCCTCACCCGTCACGGTCACCTTGACGTCCTGCAGCGGCTCGAGGCTGTCGTCGACGTGGACGGTGAAGCGCTCCTTCCCGCTCAGGCCGAGGCTGTCGGGAGTCTCGCCGGGCTTGAACTGCAGCGGCAGCACGCCCATGCCGATCAGGTTGCTGCGGTGGATGCGCTCGTAGCTGATCGCGAGCACCGCGCGCACGCCGAGCAGCCAGGTGCCCTTGGCGGCCCAGTCGCGGCTGCTGCCCATGCCGTAGTCCTTGCCGGCGAGGACGACCAGCGGGATCCGGTGCTTCTGGTACTTGACGCTCGCGTCGAAGATCGCGCAGACTTCGCCGGGCTGCGGGTCCTCTGCGCTGTCGTAGGTCAGGCCGGGGAAGGGGCCGTCCGGCGTCTCCGCGGGACCCATGTAGGTCGTGAAGCCGCCCTCGGTGCCCGGCGCGAGCTGGTTCCGCAGGCGGATGTTCGCGAAGGTGCCGCGGGTCATCACGCGGTCGTTGCCGCGCCGGCTGCCGAAGCTGTTGAAGTCCTTCTTCGCCACGCCGCTGGCCTTGAGGAAGTCGCCGGCGGGGCCGTCCTCGGCGATCGAGCCGGCCGGGCTGATGTGGTCGGTGGTCGTGCTGTCGCCGCAGCGCACCAGGCAGCGCGCGCCCTCGATCGGCTGGATCGGCGGAGCCTCGACCGGCATGTCGACGAAGAAGGGCGGCTCCTGGATGTAGGTGCTCTCGTCGGTCCAGCTGAACACCTCGCCGGTCGGTGCCGCCAGGCTGCGCCAGCTCTCCGGGCCGCTGAAGACGTCGGAGTAGCGGGTCTGGAACTGCTCGCGGGTCACGCTCGCCCGGCGCGCCTCTTCGACCTCGGCGTTGGTCGGCCAGATGTCGCGGAGGAACACGTCGTTGCCCTCGCGGTCCTGGCCGATCACGTCGTTCTGCAGGTCGATGTCGACGGTGCCGGCGAGGGCGTAGGCGACGACCAGCGGCGGGCTGGCGAGGTAGTTCCCGCGGGTGTGCGGGCTGACCCGGCCCTCGAAGTTGCGGTTGCCGCTCAGGACGCTGGTCACGACCAGGTCGCCGGACTGGATGCTGTCGACGATCGGCTTGCTCAGGGGGCCGCTGTTGCCGATACAGGTCGTGCAGCCGTAGCCGACGGTGAAGAAGCCCGCTTCTTCGAGGGCGCCGGACAGGCCGGCCTTGTCGAGGTAGTCGCTGACGACCCGGGAGCCGGGAGCCAGCGAGGTCTTCACCCAGGGCTTGGCCTTGAGGCCGCGGGCGACCGCCTTCTGCGCGACCAGGCCGGCGGCGAGCATCACGTCGGGGTTCGAGGTGTTCGTGCAGCTGGTGATCGCCGCGATGACGACCGCGCCGTGCTTGAGCTGGAAGCGGTGGCCCTTGTAGTCGGTCTCGACGCCGGGGTGCTCCGGCGCGCCGCCGAAGCTCTTCAGGGTCTCGCGCCACTTCGGCTGCATCGCGTTGAGACCGATGCGGTCCTGGGGCCGCTTCGGGCCGGCCAGGGAGGGCTCGACGCTGCCGAGGTCGAGCTCGAGGTTCGAGCTGTACGGGATCTCGCGGCTGTCGTCGCGCCACAGGCCCTGGGCCTTGCAGTACTTCTCGACCAGGTCGATCTGCTCTTCGCTGCGGCCGCTGAGGCGCAGGTACTCGATGGTCTTCTCGTCGACGGGGAAGAAGCCCATCGTCGCGCCGTACTCGGGGGCCATGTTCGCGATCGTCGCGCGGTCGGCGAGGGTGAACTCCGCCAGGCCGGGGCCGTAGAACTCGACGAACTTGCCGACGCAGCCGTGCTTGCGCAGCATCTCGGTGACGGTCAGCACGACGTCGGTCGCGGTGGCGCCTTCGGGCAGGCGGCCGGTCAGGCGGAAGCCGACGACCTCGGGGATCAGCATGTAGATCGGCTGGCCGAGCATGCAGGCCTCGGCCTCGATGCCGCCGACGCCCCAGCCGACCACGCCGAGGCCGTTGATCATCGTCGTGTGGCTGTCCGTGCCGACCAGGGAGTCGGGAAGCGCCCAGGTCTCGCCGTCACGCACCTCGGTCAGCACGCAGCCGGCGAGGTACTCGAGGTTGACCTGGTGGACGATGCCGGTCTCCGGCGGCACGACGCTGAAGTTGTCGAAGGCCTGCTGGCCCCACTTCAGGAACTCGTAGCGCTCCTGGTTGCGCTCGAACTCGAGCTGGGTGTTGAGCTCCATCGCTGCCTTGGAGCCGTACTGGTCGACCTGCACCGAGTGGTCGATCACCAGGTCGGCGCGGATCAGCGGGTTGACCTTGGCGACATCGCCGCCCATCCGCTGCATCGCGCTGCGCAGCGCGGCGAAGTCGACGATGGCGGGCACGCCGGTGAAGTCCTGCAGCACCACGCGGCCGGGCTTGAAGGCGATCTCCTGCTCGCCGACGTTCTTCGCGTCGTAGTTGGCGAGGGCCTCGACGTGGGCGTCGGTGACGACGTTGCCGTCGACGTTGCGCAGGCAGGACTCGAGCAGCACCCGGATCGAGTAGGGCAGCTTGTCGAGGTCGAAGCCTTTGTCCTTCAAGGCGTCGAGGCGGGCGTAGCGGACGACGCCGGCTTTGGTCTCGAGCGAGGCCGAGGCGTTGTAGTCAGGCATGGGGGACCTCCTGGGTCGTGAGCCCGGGCCGGGCTCCGTTCGTGTTCTCTCAGGACACCAGGGAGTGTAACCGCGCCAAACGAATAGAGAATATCGATAGTTTGGATTTGGGCGATAGAGGGAATCTATGACGCGTGTTTCCCGCGCTCCCACCAGGCGCGGGGGCCGGCGTCGAGGATCTCCCCGAGCGCGGCGGCGTCCTCGACCACGGTCAGCACCGGCCAGGCCGCGTCGAAGTCCTCGGCGAGCGCCGCGCTCGCGGTGATGCCGGCGGGCAGCAGCAGCAGGTTCCCTGCGCGCATCAGGCGGAAGACGAAGGCCGCGACGCCGGGCCCCGCCTCGGCGATCTCGACCAGGAGCGTGTCGAAGGCGGGATCGGCGGCGAGCCCCCTGCGGTAGATGCGCAGCGCTCCGCCTTCCTTCGGTTCGATCGCGATCTGCTCGCCGTCGGGCCGGCCCGGCGCGAGGAGCTCGGCGAGCCGTTCCCGGAGCGGCTGCGGGAACGGGACGCGATCGAGCCGGAAGCTGCGCCGCTCTTCCGGGCCCCAGTGCGCGACCTCGAGCCGGGCGAGCTGCAGCCAGCGCGACCCGGCAGGAGGCGCGGCGTCGAGGCGGAGGGCGAGCTCGTCCGCTTCCTCTTCATCCCCGTCGTCTTCGTCATCGAAGGAATCATCGTACTTCTCCAGCGCGCTGCTCGCCGGCGCCCGGCCCCACCAGAGCGCCTCGCGGATGCCCTCGACAGCCGGGCTCACGGGCTCGGTCAGGGTGAGGTAGAAGGTCGACGCGGTGCACTCTGTCGTCCCGTCATCGAGCAGGACGCTCGAGCTGCCGCCGACCTCACAGCTTCCCCGCTCCTCCGCGCGCAGGAAGGCGTCGAGCGCGTCGGCGAGGTACTTCCCCGCCGGTGGGGGCAGCGGTTGCCGGGGGTCCTGGTGGTCGAGCTGCAGGTGCGCGTGCATGCCGGTCGGCACCGGCCGGCGGTGCTCGATGCCGTGCAGCACGTCCGGGGCGAGAGGGGCGTCGTCGAGGGTCGCGAGGCCGGGCAGCTCCGTCACCTGCGCCCAGGCCGGACGCCCGCTCGGCTGCCGTACCTCGCCCCCGCAGGGCCTGCTCTCCGCGGTCGACAGCGCGCGCGGCTCGGCGCGGAAGTCGGAGTCGGAGCGCTCGGCCGCGGGATCCCAGGGCCCGGTGCGGACGTACTCGTCGATCTCCGTCCAGCTCGCGCAGGCCGCGCGAACGGTGGGGCGGAAGGCCTCGGCCCGCAGCAGCCGGCGCAGCGCGTCCTTGGAGAAGCCAGGGGAATACGCCGCCCCGTGGTACGCGTCGATGCAGCCCGTGAACAAGCCCTCGAGGCGGCGCAAGGCGACCGGCTCCGCCAGCGCCTCGGCCGTCGCGTCCGCGAAGTCGAAGCGGCGGCGGTTCCAGCAGTCCTGCTCGAGGTCGAGCTCGAGCAGCCGCACCGGGTGCGGCGAGCGGGCGAGAGCGACCAGCCCCGCGTCGCCGATCGCGTTGTCGTGCAGGTCGAGGGACCACAGCCCGGCGAGCACCGGCCAGCCGGCGAGGGCCTGGGCGCCCGCCGGCCCGATCGCGTTGTGGGCCAGCCCGAGCCGCCGCAGCTGCGGCGCGGACTCCTGCCGGACCAGCGCCTCCAGCGCCGCGTCGTCGAGCCGGCACTCGTGGAGCTCGAGCGTCTCGAGGGAATCCCACAGCGCGCTGCCGAGGAAGCGCGCGACCCCTTCCGCGCTGAGCTGGGCGTGGGACAGGTCGAGGCTGTGCAGCGCGGGCAGGCGGGCACCGAAGACGGCCGCAGCGCCCGCGTCGCCGAGGAACACGTTGGCCAGGCGCAGCGTCTGCAGGCGCGGGCGCGGACGCTCCATCCAGGCCGCCACGCCAGCGTCGAGCAAGGGCTGGTGGCCGAGGTCGAAGTAGTAGGGCTGGATGGAGGGACCGCTGAGGTCGAGCTCCTCGAGCTGTGGCATGTCCACCGCGGCGAGCGCGGCGCAGGCCTCGGCGTCGATGCGGTTGCCGGACAGGTCGAGCCGACGCAGCCCGGCCAGACAGGCGGAATCAGCGAGCGCCCGGGCGCCGTCTCCCTTGCAGTACACATCCCGCAGCGCGAGCCGCTCGAGGCCGGCGGGCAGGTGCGGCGCGAGGGCCGCCACCCCGGCGTCGCCCAGGGGCAGGTGGGCGAGCTCGAGGCTCTTCAGCCGGGCCGGCACGCCCGACGCCAGCAACGCCTCCAACCCCGCGGGGCCGAGCCCTCCGCGGCCCCAGTAGCCTTGGGTGTAGCCGACCAGGGAGAGCTCCTCGAGAGCATCGAGGCGCGCCCGCGCGAAGAAGGCCCGCGCCGCCCTCTCGTCGTCCTCGATGACGTTGCCGACGAAGGGCTCCCCCGGCGTCGTGCCGTTGAAGCCGCAGCGGAAGGCGAGGCCGAGCTCCCCGAGCCCCGCCAGCTCGGGCCGCGCCGCGAGCGCTTCGGCTTCCTCGACCGAGCGGATGAACACCTCGGCGCGCCGCTGCCTGGGCAGTGGCCCCCGCTCCCACACGGCGATCAGGTCCTCGGCGCGCAGGCGGACGGAACGCAGCCGGTTGTCCTCCGTCACCCGAGGCACCACCCGCGAGGCCCCGAAGTGGAGCAGATCGTCGTCGAGGGGCTGGATCCCGAAGCGCTCGAGCTGCCCCCAGAAGGGCTTGTCGGCGAGCGCGGCGAGGTCGAGCTGGCCGATCGCGTCGACCGCGGTCAGGCGCCGCAACGCGGGGAAGCGCTCGGGCCGGTGATACAGGTAGACCAGGTCCCCGCGTCCGGTCGGCGTCAGCTCCGTCAGCTGCCCGACCTCGGCCTGCGCGGCGAGCCGGGCGAGACCGACCGCGCCCTTGGTCAGGTGCCGGGAGCGGAGCGCGACCGTGCGCGCCAGGGGCCAGCTCGGCACCTCGCGTCCCTGCACCAGGGCCTGCGCCCAGGCCCAGGGTGCGGCGCGTTCCTCGTCGGGCCAGCTCTCCAGCAGCTCCTCCGCACAGGCGAAGGCCCGTGGGAAGTCGTCGCCGGGCCAGGTGTCGAGCAGGCTGGCGAGGGCGCGGAAGGCGAGCCGGCTGGGGCGGCAGGAGGCGAAGGCGCGCAGCTCCGCCCAGGCATCATCGGGATGGGGCATCGGGTATCCTCCAGTCGAGGCACCATACCATCACCGGCGCCGCGTCCGCAGCAGCAGCGACTCCGCCCGCGGATACAGGGGCTTCGCTCCCCGGGGAGGACTACGCACGCGCGCCGACTACGGCTCCCCGGCCCACCAGGCGTAGGGCCCGCCACGCGTCGTCGACACAGGGCATCGTCGCACCTCGGATGTCACGGTCTGTCCTCCGGTGTACCATGAAACACACCTGCCCTCATTCGGACCTCGTCTCCCGTGCATGACCTCGCCCCGTACTCGACCTTCCTGCTCATCGCCCGCGAGGGCAACCTGACGCGCGCGGCGGAGGCGGTGCACCTGACCCAGCCGGCAGTCAGCGCCCAGCTCGCGGGGCTCGAGGCCTCGCTCGGGCAGATGCTGTTCGACCGCACCCCGCGCGGGATGGTCCTGACCGAGGCCGGACGCACCTTCCGCCGCTACGTCGAAGAAGCCCTCGAGCGCCTCGCCTCCGGCCGCCGCGCGGTCGACGCCCTCGCCGGCCTCGAGCACGGGCGGCTCGCGATCGGGGGCGGGGCGACCGCGACGACCTACCTGATGCCCCGGCTGCTCGGCCGCTTCCACCAACGCTTCCCGGGCATCCAGCTGTTCGTTCGCGAGCAGGGCAGCTCGGCGGTGGTCGCGGCGGTCTTCGCGGGCGAGCTCGACATCGGCATCGTCACCCTGCCGGTCACCGGCCACGACCAGCGCATCCTCTCGCGGCTGCGGGTCGAGCCCTGGAAGGAGGACGAGCTGCAGCTGATCCTGCCGCCCGGCCACGCGCTGCGCACGCGCAAGACCTTCCGCTGGAAGGAGCTCGCCGGCCAGCCGCTGATCCTGTTCGAGGCGGGCTCGGCGGTGCGGCTGCTGCTCGAGTCGCACATCGAGGCGGCGGGCATCGAGGTGCAGGCGGTGATGGAGCTGCGCAGCATCGAGTCGATCAAGCGCATGGTCGCCGAGGGCATCGGCGCCGCCTTCGTCAGCCGCTACGCCCTGCGCGAGGGGGAGCACGGCCTGTGGTGTGGCTCCGGGCGCATCCGCCGCAAGCTCGCCGTCGTGACCCGCAAGGACCGCACCGCCAGCGCCGCGGCTCGCACCTTCCGCAAGACCCTGCTCGAGGAGGGAGGATGAGGATCCGGGGGAGGACGGCCGCCGCCACGGAAAGGTGCGAGCCCCACAGCGCAGCACGGGTCGCGAGGAACGAGCGTCCTGTGCGAAGCGGCCGAAGACGGCGGCGAGGAGCACCTTCCGCAAGACCCTGCTCGAGGAGGGAGGATGAGGATCCGGGGAAGGCCAGGCGCCGCCGCGCGCGGAATCGGAGGTAGGGCGCGATGAGGATCCACCAGCTCAGCGAGCCCACCGTCCCCCTGCGCGGCGCCCCGGGCTGGGAGGTCAGCGTCGGGAAGCTCCCCCCGGGCCCGGTCGAGGTGCTCGTCGGCGGCCGCCCCTCCCCGGAAGCCCTGGAGCTCTGCGAGCGGGCCCTGGTCATCCCCTACGCCGGCCTGCCGCAGAAGACGCGCACGCTGCTGCTCGAGCGCTTCCCCGCGCTGCCGGTCTACGCCCTGCACCACAACGCCGCGGCGGTCGCCGAGCTCGCCCTCGCCCTGCTGCTCGCCGCTGCCCGCTCGCTGCTCCGCGCCGACCGCGCCCTGCGGCGCTTCGACTGGCGCATGCGCTACGCTCCCGACCCCTCGCTGCGCCTGGCCGGCGGCCGCGCGCTGCTGCTCGGGGGCGGCGCGATCGGCGGGCGCCTCCGGACGCTGCTGACGGCGCTCGGCATGCAGGTCGACACGCTGACCCGGCGCGGCCCGCTGACCCTCGCCGACCTCGACCGGCTGCTGCCCCGCGCGACCTGCGTACTCGGCGCGCTGCCTTCGACGCCGGAGACCCGCGGCCTGCTCGACGCACGGCGGCTCGCGCTGCTGCCCGACGGCGCGGTGCTGGTCAACGTCGGGCGAGGAGACCTGTGCGACGAGGAGGCGCTGTACGAAGCGCTCGCCTCCGGGCGGCTGCGGGCCGGCCTCGACGTCTGGTTCCAGTACCCGGAGGACGAGCCGGGGCGGGTCGGCACGCGGCCCTCGCGCTTCCCCTTCGACCAGCTGTCCAACGTCGTGCTCAGCCCGCACCGGGGCGGCCACGGCCAGCACGTCGAGGAGGCGCGCCGCGAGGTGCTGCAGGCGGTCCTCGGCTGTCTGGCCCGAGGGGAGGAGCCGCCCGGGCGGGTCGACGTCGCCGCCGGTTACTGACCCGGGCGCAGCACGACCTTGCCGCCGGTCATGTCGTCGACGTAGCGGTCGAGCTCCCGCGCGAAGTCGTCGAAGCCGACCTCGGTGCGGACGGCGGTCCGCAGGTTCCCCGCCACGAACTGCTTCTGCAGGGCGTTGCCGCGGTTGATGATGCGCAGCATGTTGTTCTTCTCGACCCACTCGCTCAACCAGAAGCCGCGCACCGTCCAGGCCCGGAAGATCAGCCCGATCGGGTCGATGCCGGCGCAGGGCTGGCCGGACAGGGCGCCGTAGACCAGCACCGTGCCGCCCTGGCCGAGGGCGTCGAGGACCTGCCCGGTGCGGGCGCCGGCGACCGGGTCGCAGGCGACGGTCGCGCCGAGCTGCTGGCACAGGGCGCTCAGCTGCTCGAGGTGGTCGTCGTCGGAAGAGTTGAGGACGTGCTCCGCGCCGAGCCCCCGCAGCAGCTCGACCTGGGCCGGGCGCCGCACGACGTTGATCAGCGGCAGGCCCATGTCCCGCGCGAGCGGGACCATCATCCGCCCGAGCGCGCTCGCCGCGGCCAGGTGCACGACCGCCTTCGAGCCGAGGCTGCGGGCCTCGTCGAGCAGGGCGGCGGCGGTGAAGGGGTTGACGATCAGCATCGAGCCCTGCACCGCGTCCATGCCCTTGATCAGCGGCAGGCAGTGCATCGCGTCGGTGACGAAGTACTCCGCCCAGGTGCCGTCCCGGTCGGCCTGGCCGGCGCAGGCGACGCGCTTGCCCTTGAGGAACCAGGGGAGGATGCCGCCGCCGCTGGCGACGATCTCCCCCGCGCCCTCCCAGCCCGGCACCGTCGGCAGGGTCTTCTTCACCCCGTACTGGTCCTGCAGGAACAGGAGGTCGCTCGGGTTGCAGGGGGCCGCCGTCATCCGGATCAGCACCTGACCCCGCGCGGGCACCGGCAGCGGCCGCTCCTCGACCCGCAGGCCGGCGATCGCCTCGTGCAGGTCGAGGGCGTGGCGGGGCAGGACGAGGGCGCGCATCGTCGTCGGGAGGGACATGGTTCGGCTCCGGCTGGGTATGCCTCGCATGATACCAGGCGGCCCGCGGATTCCGTTTGCGTTGGCCGGGGCGGGGCCGCAGAATCTCGCCATGGTCAGCCGAGGGGAGGGCAACGTGAGCGAGGAACTGTGCGTCGGATCGCTGATCGTCACCGGCTCCTTCGACCGGGCGATGCAGCGGATCTTCACCTACGTCTCGTCGCGGGTGCAGGACCACGCCTTCATCATCGACGAGATCGCCGCCCTG
>JAUIEM010000387.1 GCA_030428695.1 bacterium | reverse complement strand
CTGGGGCTGAAGCTCGGGGTCCGCCACACCCGTTGGGGGCTGATCGACGGGCCGCTCCTGCGGTTCCTCCATCCGGATGGTCGGCTGCTGCCGACCAGCCCGGAGTACCTTGTCGGAGATGTGAGCACAACGGTCCTTCGGGAGGCCGATCACGTCCTTCGACTTGAACGTGGTAGATGAAGGTAGGAGTCTAGATCTCGGCGAGGACCAAAAATGAATAGTGAGGCAATCATTGCGGGTGTATATAAAGAAGTGGGCCTCAGCCAACCTGACGTCCTGACTTTTCGCACGATACGTGAGGCACTCTCGTCATGGAGGTCTTGGATTTCACGCATTGGGGATTTTCCTGCCGTGGTCTGGAGTGAGCAGTACCCACTCCTTGCCCCTGACTCTTATTGGGCTCAGCACGTGCTCTATGGGGAAGGATTTCAGTTTGATGTGGACAGAAGGGTCAACGGAAAAGGTGGCCTAGTCCTATCGGAGTACAGGTCCAAGATCGGGGTTAGCCCGGCCGTGTTGTACCAGCAATATCTGACGTCTGCTGTCGAGGCGTGCAGCGCATGCCAAGAGACTGAAATCGACAAGTGCATAGACAGCATCCTGGAGACCGAGGTGGCCTTTCTTCAATCGATGGAGGAGCTGATGGACTCACAGCTGCCAGATACTCCGCGTCATGTTGAAGACTACATATTTCTCGGCTGGGGAAAGTGGCTAGCTGTTGAGTATAGTATACTGTGTCAGATGCGAAGGTGGCTTCGGCGTCCTGTGTGCGAATCGCACTTTCAAAACATTCGGTGCATCCGCGACAGCTCGGCCTTGTTTATTACATTTGGCGGATTTGTTGTTGTGGTGGACGGCGTTGGTGGCTCCAACCACCCCGAGTGATCCACTCACTACTACGCTCCGCTCTGCCCATTGATAAGACCCCATCTTTCTTGACTGACACGAGACTGTGATCCAGGCAAATCCCAGGGACTACGGCCCCTGGGATTTCTTGTTCCTCGCGGAGTCCATCACCACTCCTGGTCTGAAGCGAGACGGACTGGCTGGCTGCGGCAAGCTCTCCGTCGTTCCCCCGGACCCCCGCGAAGCGCCCGGCGCTCCTCGGATGCGTCCGCTATACTGGCACAGGAGGGAACCGCATGAGCGCGCGCGAGACGACAGCGGCAGCCATTCCCGCCTTGCCGGGAGAGAACGAGCTGCCTTGCAGCGACGGGGAGCCGATGGAGACCGAAATCCACCGGGACCAGATGCTGATGCTGATCGAGATCCTCCGGCTCCACTTCGCCGCGCGCGATGACGTCTACGTCGGCGGCAACCAGTTCCTCTACTTCTCGAGCAAGCAGATCAAGAGCAACGACTTCCGGGGCCCGGACGTGTTCGTCGTCCTCGACACGGTCCGGCGGATACGCAAGAGCTGGGTGGTGTGGGAGGAAGACGGACGCACGCCCGACCTCGTGATCGAGATCACCTCCGACAGCACCCGGGCGATCGACCGGGGCGAGAAGATGGTGATCTACGCCCGCAAGCTGCATGTCCCGTGCTACGTCATCTACGACCCGGATACGCAGATGCTGGAGGCGTTCGAGCTCCACAACGGTTCCGGCGCCTACCGCCGCCTCCACGAGGATGCCGAGGGCGTTGTCGACTGCCCTCCCCTGGGGCTGAAGCTCGGGGTCCGCCACACCCGTTGGGGGCTGATCGACGGGCCGCTCCTGCGGTTCCTCCATCCGGATGGTCGGCTGCTGCCGACCAGCCCGGAGCGGGCGGAGGCCGAACAAGCCCGCGCGGACGCCCTGCAGACCCGCGCAGACCAGGAACAAGCCCGCGCAGACCAGGAACAAGCCCGCGCAGACCAGGAACAAGCCCGCGCAGACGCCCTGCAGGCCCGCCTCGAAGAGCTGGAGAAGGAGCTCGGGGAGCGACGGGACTGAGAACGACAGGCGCGTTCGATTCTGACGCCTTTTCCCGACCCCGCCACACGCCTATGGACCTGCACCCCGCCTACCGTCCCAGTCTCCGCGATCTCTGGCGGTGCGGGCTCTTCGTCGCGGCCTTCGCGCTGGCGCTGGCCCAGGTCGTCGCCCTGTCTTCGTGGGGCTTTCTGCCGGGTTGGTGCTCACTGGCCGCCTCGAGCGCGGCGGGCGGGGTGGTCCTCCTGACCGCGTTCTGGTTCAACGCCGCCGCGCGCCTGGAGTCCGGCTGCAACCTGGTGATCGCCGCGGTGGTCCTGACCGCGCTGATCCTCTGGCTCGCCCCGCTGTCGCTGAAGCTGGCGGCCCTGGTCGGCGCGGGCCCGCCGCTGTTCTTCATCGTCTCCGCCGCGACCTCGATCGGGGACCTGCGCCAGGTGACCTTCGACCGCCTGCACGCACGCGCGGGCGCAGACGAGGCCGAGGGGCGGGCCCTGTTCCGCTGCCAGCGGCAGACCACCTTCGGCACCCTGCTGCTCCTGCCGGACGGTCTGCGTTTCCAGCCCGACCTCAGCCGGCACCTGCCGGAGCAGGTGCAGGTCGCGGACCTGCGCGCGGCCTCCGTCGCCCCCGGCAGCCTGCTCGACCAGCTGCTGTTCAACGGCTCGACCCGGCTGGTCGTCGACCACGCGCAGGGCCAGCTCACCCTGCGCGGGATCGGGGCGCCCGCCATCGCCGCGCTGCTGCGGGAGACCTTCGGACTGCCGGAGGTCTCGCCGGCCTGACCGGCTACCGCGTCACCTACGGCCGCACCCGCAGGGCGTTCCAGGTGCTCCAGTCCGGCCAGCGGGGGATGTCGATCGCGGCCGAGACCTTCCAGCGCAGCTTGTTGCTGGTCGCGAAGAAGCTCAGGGGGGCGTCGAAGGGAATCTCGAAGCTGCCCTCGAGGGCGACCTCATCCCCCGGGAACTTGTGCTCGTGCTCGAGCAGGATCTGCTCCTGGTCGAAGACCGTGTGGGTGTAGGTCTTTTTCTTCGTCCCGCTGCCGCTGACGACGACCTCGTCCGCGCGCAGCCGCAGCTTGATGCTGTTCAGCATCACGTCCGCCTGCGGCGAGAAGTGCAGCGTCGCCGACACGCTGTCCCCCCGCCGCAGGTCGAGCGGCGCGACCGCGAAGGAAACCGGACCGAGCTTGCGCTGGGCCAGGCTGTTGCGGATCGCGATGAAGCCGACGAGCAGGCCGAAGACGCAGGCGAAGCCGCCGAAGATGCTCAGCGGCCAGAGGTCGGCGCTGTCGATCAGCAACCCGGCGGCGACCATGCCGATGCCCGTCACCAGCACCACCCCCGCGATGATCGCCCCGATCGCCGCCCCCGCCGTCGCCTCGCTGAGCTCCGGGACCGGACCGCACTCGCCCGGCGGCGTCTCGGGAGGGGTGTCGCCCGGCTCGAGCAGGATGTCCTTGCTCGCGGTCGGGTCGAAGGCCCAGGGGATGTCCGCGGAGGCCTCGAGGTACCAGTCGACGTTGAGGTTGTGTCCCCGGTAGGTGTAGGGCCCGTGCGGCGCCTCGAGCTCGAAGGGGTAGCTGTGGGTGTCGCCGGGGAACCAGGTGCCCTGGTACAGGTCCTGGGTCGTGACGATGCCGTTGTTGCGGTTGCCGCGCCCATGGGTGCGCCAGACCAGCTTGAGCGGCAGGCCGTTGCAGGTGCACTCCGCGTTGACGGTGACGTGCACCGCGCCGCGGATGATCTCCCCGGGCCGGTAGCTGTCCTGCTCGCACTCGACCACCAGGTCACACTTCGACATCGCCGATCTCCTCGAGGGCTTGGAAGGCGTCGTACAGGCTCGATTCCATCCCGCGGATGTCGTCGACGTGGCGCGCGATCAACCGCCGCAGGGTCTGTTCCGTCAAGCGCGGCAGCGGCCCCGGGGCCCGCCGCGCCGCCTCGATGCGGGCCTCGAACATGACCCGCAGCTCCGCGGGGCTGCGCTCCCCCAGCTCGAGGCAGGCGACCGTGAAGCCCGCCCGCTCGAGGGCGCGGACGTGGTCGGTGTGGGTGCCGAGCACCAGCGAGCAGGAGGGCCGGAAGACGCGCCGCCGCAGCTTCAGGGGCAGCCGCTGGGTCTCGTCGAGCAGGAGCAGCGGCGCCGTCGGAATCGGCGGCGGCGGGCCGTAGCCTATGTGGATGTAGGGGACCTCGGGCAGCGCGCGGCGGAAGGCGAGCAGGTGGGTCGTCTTCCCCCGCCCCGGCTCGCCGCGGATGTGCAGCGCGAAGCCGGGCCGGGCCAGGCGCGGCAGCCAGGGCCGCACGTCGACCTGGGCGAGGGCAGCGCGCTCGGCCAGGCCGAGCTCGCCGAACGGGTTGCGGCGCAGGTTGAGATGCACGAAGGGCAGCGTCAGGCGCGGCATGGAGGTCCTCGGCCACGGGTGACCCCTCCTATACGGGAAGGGACGCCACGCGGCAAGCCGGACTGCGGAGCCCGGATCGCAACCCTCACGCATTGGAACGAGTGCGACACGCACGGTCACCGACGAAACCGATGGGAGGGACGGAAAAGCGCCTTGCGCGCCCCTTCCGCGTGGCGCGGTTCTTGCTGCAGGAGGGGCACTCCGACCCGAGGTGACACGAACATGGCGCGTCCGCTCCTCCTTCTCGGCCTGTGCGCCGCGAGCCTTTCCGCCCAGCTCCCGATGCACGAGGTCTTCCCGCTGCACGCCGACGACCGCTGGACCTACAGCTGGGACGACGGGCGCGGCCAGAGCGGTGAGCACGCGGTCGCGGTCGTCGACACCCTCTACGGTTCGTGGTTCAAGCTCGACGGCTCGCCGTTCAGCGACGGCCAGGCCCGCTGGTTCGCGCTGCAGGGCAGCGATCTCGTCCAGTGGCAGGGTCACTACGCGCCGGTGCTCTCGACCGCGAGCCCGCTCGGGCTGGACACCAGCTTCTCCGCCTACCACCCCGCCCTGCGCTCCGCGAGCTTCCGGCTCGAGGACGCCGACGCGGTCGTCGACACGCCCGCCGGACGCTTCACGTCCTGCCGGGTCTACGCCTTCGCGACCTCCTCCGCCGCCGGCCTGCGCTCGCTGACCCTGGCGCCGGGGGTCGGGGTGGTCGCCTACACGATGGCCGACCCTGACGGCCTCACCGACTACCGGCTCGTCGACGCCGAGGTCGGCGGCACGCGCTACCCCGAGGCCGCCGGCGTGCGCCTGGCCCTGCGCAGCGACCGCCTGGAGTACAGCCCGGACGCGCAAGGGGCGGTGGAGATGGCCGTCGAGCTCTCCGTCGAGACGCTCGCCGCCCCCTTCCCGCTCCACTTCGCTAGCGGCCAGCGCTACGAGCTGCGGGTGGCCGCGGCGAGCGCTCCCGGGCAGACGCTGTGGAGCTGGGCCGCCACGCAGACCTTCAGCTCCGCCGCGGCGGTCGTGGACCTGCGCCCCGGCCAGCCGCTCGCCTTCCGCGAGCGCATCCGCGTGCCCGGGCTCACGGCCGGCGAGTACATCCTGCGGGTCGAGCTGCACGGCGCCCCCTTCGCGGCCGAGCTGCCCTTCCGCGTCGCCGGCGCCACACCGACCGTCCCCGACGGCGCCCGTCTGGCCGCCGACCTGCGCGCCGCGCTGGCGGACTGGTACGGGCAGCACGGCGGCGATGCGGCCAGCTCCGGGGGCGCGAGCCTGGCGGCGGCGCGCGCTGCCGTCGACGCGGGCGCGTTCGAGGAGATCCTCGACGCCGACGACGACCCGCAGGGCCACGACCTCGGCCGGGTGCGGGTGTTCGCCCATCCCGACGTGGTGTGGCCGGGCTCGGACATCGTCTGGTTCCTGGTCTACGACCGCGCGACGGGCGCCCACCTCGAGGCCTATCCCTTCAACTGAGCCCGCTCAGCTCAGTCCCCGGTCGGGTCGCGCAGCTGCACCGGGTCGACGTCGTCCCCGCCGAGCAGGCTCGGCAGCTTGTCGTTCGGCAGGCTGAGGATCAGCACGTAGGTCGCCGTCAGCCAGCAGGAGCCGACCGAGATGTCGGTGTTGTTGCGCATCATCGTCGACTCTTCGGTCGGGGTCGAGGCGAAGGAGCCGTCGGGCAGCCGCTGGCCCATGATGTGGAGCCGGTACTGGTCCATGAAGGCAGACCAGGCGCGCTTGCCGAGCAGCCGCGAGGCCATCGCCCCGGCGAGCAGGTGCATCGCGGGGGAGACGTGGCCGCTCTGCAGCGTGTCCATCGTCCGCGTGTAGAAGTTGACCATGCGCTCGAAGAACGGCAGCTCCGCGCCGCCGACCGCCGCGAAGGCGAGGATCGCGCCGGCGGTGCGGCCCGCTTCCCCGTAGCCCTTCTGGCCCTGGCGGTCGCTGTAGCCGATGCCGCCGTCGCCGCTCGAGGTCGCCTCGATCCAGGCCAGCGAGCGCAGGATGCGCCCGTCGTCGACCTCCAGCCCGAGGCGCTTGGCGCCCCCGAGGCCGAGCAGCAGGTAGTTCATCACGATCTCGAGCTCGAGGTAGCCGAGGGCGTTGGGGCCGCCGGGGCCGTGGGCCCAGCCGCCGCTCGCCTCCTGGTTGCGCTCGATCTGGGTGACGATCTCCTGGCACTTGGCGGCGATCTCGGCGCTGCCGGTGCGGCGCGCCATCTCGCTGAGGAACATCAGGCCGTAGCCGAGCTCCCAGTTCGTCTGATTCCAGTTGCCGCCGCCGCCCATGCCGCCCATGTCGCCAAAGGGCGACCGCTCCTCGACGTTGCAGTTCCGCATCACGTACTGCAGCGCCCGGTCGAGGGGGTTGCCCGGCTTCGGCTTGACGCCCGCGGCGAGAAAGGCGAGGCCGCCGAGCGAGGTGACGACGACCTTGCCGGTCTTGCCGCCGAGCTCGGTCGGGAAGCAGCCATCGCTGTCCTGGGCCGCGGCGAGGAAGGCGAGGCCGCGCTCGATGACCGCGCTGCACTTGTCGCACTTCTCCGGACACTTGCGCCCGTGCTTGCCGAGCTTCTCGGTCGCGATCTCGAGCTCGAGGGTCGCGCCGCCGCGCTCGATGCCGAGCTCGACCTCCTTGCCCTTCTGCTCGGCCTTCTCGATCGCCCCGATCACCGTCTCGACCTGCTCGCGGTCGCCGATCGCCCGGCCGCCGACCGCGACGATCTTGTCGCCGACGCGCACGTCGGCCGCCGCCGCGGCGCCGTCCGGGTACAGCTTGCGGACATGGAGGAAGCCGTCGGCGCCGAGCTCGGCGCCGATGCCGATCACGCCGAGGTTGAGGTAGTCCTCCTGGGTGCCGAACTGGGCCGCGAGGGGGGCACAGAGAAGGAGGAGGGGAAGCAGCTTGCGCATCGTTCGCTCCGTCAGGTTGTGGGACAGGTGATACGGACGGGCAGGCGACGGCGTTGGAAGCGGGACCGGCATCCACCCCCGTTACAGACGGTTTACACCGCCGCGGAGGGCCAACGGCTAGGCTGGAGGTGGACCGGAGCGCCTCCGGCCCGTACCGTCCGCACAAAGGAGCCCTGCGATGCCGCGTTTCCTCTTCCTGCTCAGCCTCCTCTCGGCCTGCGTCTGCGCGCAGCATCACGAGCGCCAGCGCGCCCTGGCCTCGAACGTCGTGATCCCGACCGCCTCGCCCTGGGGCCGCAGCCCGCAGGCGGTCGAGATCACCGGCGTCGCGGTCGATGTCGCGATCGTCGACCAGCTCGCGACGACGACGATCGACATCCACCTCCGGAACCCCGCCTCCGTCCAGCAGGAGGCCGAGCTGGTCCTGCCGGTGCCGCGCGGCGCCGTCGTCCGCGGCTTCGCCTTCGAGGGCGCCGCCAGCGAGGCGACGGCGGAGCTGCTCGCCCGCGAGGAGGCGACGGCGATCTACAACGCGATCGTCAGCAAGCTGCGCGACCCGGCGCTGCTCGAGTTCGTCGGCTACAACCTGATCCGCTCCTGCGTGTTCCCGGTCGCGGCGGGCGGCACCCAGCACCTGCAGGTGACCTACGAGACGCTGCTGACGGCCGACGGCGACCGGGTCGACTACAGCCTGCCGCGCTCGGAGTCGGTCGCCTACAGCATCCCCTGGAGCCTGCGCCTGCGGCTCAAGGGGGCGCGGCCGATCTCGACCGTGTACTCGCCGAGCCACCAGGTCGAGAGCGCGCGGGTCGGGGCGAACGGCTTCGAGGTCCAGGTCGGCGCGGAGATCTTCGCCGAGCAGCCCGGGCCCTTCCAGCTCTCCTACCTGTTCGAGAGCCAGGGCGTCTCGGCCAGCCTGCTCGCCTACCCCGACCCGCGGGTCGGCGGCGGCTACTTCCTCCTGCTCGCCGGGCTGCCCGCCGTGCCCGAGGCGATGGAGGGCAGCATCAAGCGCGACGTCACCCTGGTGCTCGACCGCTCGGGCAGCATGAACGGCGAGAAGATCGAGCAGGTGCGCGAGGCGGCGAAGCAGATCCTCGCCGCCCTCGAGGACGGCGAGAGCTTCAACATCATCGTCTACAACGACGCGGTCGACAGCTTCGCCGAGCGCTCGCTGCAGAAGAGCCCCGAGACCGTCGCCGCGGCCCGCGCCTACCTCGACAGCGTCCGCGCCCGCGGCGGCACCAACATTTACGGGGCCCTGACCGAGGGCCTGCGCAGCGAGCCGGTCGAGGGCAACCTGCCCATCCTGCTGTTCCTGACCGACGGGCTGCCGACCATCGGCACGACCTCCGAGGTCGAGATCCGCGAGCTCGCCCGCATCGGCAATCCCCACGAGCGGCGCATCTACACCTTCGGCGTCGGCGTCGACGTCAACACCCCGCTGCTCGAGAAGCTCGCGAGCGAGACCCGGGCGAGCTCCTGCTACGTGCTGCCGAACGAGGACGTCGAGGTCAAGGTGGCGAGCGTCTTCCGGCGCCTGGCCGGGCCGGTGCTCGCCGCCCCCGCGTTGAAGGTGGCCGCGGCCGCCAGCGGCGCCGGGCGGGTGCGCGAGCTGCTGCCGCAGGCCCTGCCGGACCTGTTCGACGGCGACCAGCTGGTCGTGATCGGCAAGTACCTCGACGAGGAGCCGCTCGATTTCACGATCAGCGGCAACTTCCTCGGCCACCAGCGGGTCTTCCAGTTCACCTTCGACCTCTCCCGGGCGACCACGCGCAACGCCTTCGTGCCGCGGCTGTGGGCGAGCCGCAAGATCGCCGTGCTGATCGACGCGGTGCGCTCGATGGGCGCCGAGACCGGGCCCTACGGTCAGCGTCCGCAGGCCACCGACCCGCGCCTGACCGAGCTGGTCGACGAGATCGTCGCCCTGTCGCAGGAGTTCGGCATCCTGACCGAGTACACGGCCTTCCTCGCCCGCGAGGGGGTCGTCCTCGAAGGCAAGCAGGCCTGGCTGGAGACCACGCGCTACAACCTCGAGCAGCGCGCGATGCGCACCCGCTCGGGGCTGTCGTCGGTCAACCAGGAGTTCAACAACCGCTGGCAGATGGACCAGTCGCACCTCAACGGCGCGAACTGCTTCTTCGACGAGAACATGAAGGCGCAGCTTGCCTCCGATGCCGGCGTCAGGACGCTGGAGAACATGAAGGCCGCGAATGCAGCCTCGATCCCCGGCAACCAGGAGCTCGACGCGGTGTCGTTGTGGGTCGCCTGGCTGCAGGGCAAGGTCGCCATGATCTATTCGTGGCCGCCGACCGGCCGGATGAGCGCGGGCTACTCGCAGAGCGACAAGGCGATCAGCTTCATCCCGCAGTCGACGATCGCCGGCAAGGTCGGCTACGCGATCGTTCCGGGCGGGCATC
>JAUIEM010000386.1 GCA_030428695.1 bacterium | reverse complement strand
GTGCAGGGTAGCACAAGCTCGCGTCCCCCCGCCAGGGAAGCGCCGCGGGTGTGTCGCATGCCGATCGGTGAGGACCTCGGAAACTGGACGTCCTGGCGGAGGTTGTCCCGCCCCCGGATGCAGGCAGGGCCTGTGCGGGACAGAGATCCAGCACAAGCCCGTGCGTGCGACGACCGCAGAAGCTTCTAGTCAGAAGTCGTCGTCGGCGGCAACCAGGGAGACGCGGATCGTGACGTAGCCGCTGCCGGACCCTTCGAGGGACAGGGCGCCCGCGGCGTAGGGGACGGTCACGCTGTTGCTCGCGGACTCGCCCTCGAAGCTGAGCAGCTCGGTGCTGCTCGGGGTCTCGCTCGCGACGACGAGGCGCAGGGATCCGGCCGCGCTCGGCTCGACGGTGACGCTGACCTGGAGCTCCGTACCGGCGCCGAGCTGGCCGAGGGCGATCGCGCTGCCGTCGAAAGGTCCACGCCAGGCCAGACTCGGCATGCCTTCGGGAAGCGCTTCAGCGACCTTGCCCTCGAGGGCTTCGAGGCGCCCGAGCAGGGCAGCGATCTGGGCGGCCTGCGCATCGAGAGTCTCGCCCTGGCTGTCCTGGCGCTCGCCGAGCGCGCGCTGGCCGTTCTCGGCGTTCGCGACACGCTGACCGAGGGTGGTGTGCGCCTCGGAGAGGTCGGTGACCGCGTCTTCGCGAGCGGTCTTCTCGGCCGCGATCGCGCCCGCGAGTCCGGCGACCTCCGCCTCGACCGCGTCGGCCTGCTCGGAGGCGCGCCGGGCCTGCTCTTCGGCGTCGGCGGCGCGCTGGGCGAGGCCCTCACGGGCGGTCGCGGCCGCCTCGACGGTCTCGACCAGCGCCTCGACGTCATCCTCGACCCCGCCGAGGCGGGTCCCCATCGCCCGCGCGGTCTCGGTCTGGGCGGTGCTCAGGGTGCTGATGGTCCCTTCGATGCCCTGCTGGGCGGCCTTGAGCTCGGACAGCTCGGTGGCCTGGGCTCCGAGCGCCGTGACGGCGGCCGCGGCCTGTTCATGGACGGTCTCGACCGCTGTCTCGACGACGTCGAGCGAGTCGTGTAGCGCGGCGAGGGAGATGTCGACGCCGGTCAGCTCTTCGTGGAAGATCTCCTGCCGGCCGACGACCTGCTCGATCTCGGCGAGCGCCGCGTCGGTGCGCTTGCCCGCTTCGGTCAGCGCCGCGCGGAGGTTCTGGGCGGTCGAGGCCAGGTCGCCCGCGCTGGCGACGCGCGCATCTTTCGGAAGCTCGCCGACCGAAGCCAGCTGCGCCGCGAGGACGCCGTCGTCGTAGAGCTTGTTGCGCTCGAGGCTCTCGATCAGCGACTCGGCGGAGCCCCGCTCTAGACCGGTCTTGAGCGCCTCGACGTCGCCGCGCAGCATCAGCGCGAGGACGACGAGCAGCAGCACGAGGATGACGGCGATGGTCCAGCCCGAGAGCCAGCTTTCCTGGGCTTTGTCCTGCACGACAGACCTCCTTGGGTGGGCCAGAAACAGAAAAAGACGGTGGACACCGCCCTTTTCCGCTGATTGGGCGGTAGAGCCGCCGCTATGTTCGTCGATACATCCGCCAGGACTCGAACCTGGGACCCGCTGATTAAGAGTCAGCTGCTCTACCAACTGAGCTACGGATGCAAAACCGGGAGGCATGGTAGCAGGCTTCGGAGAAGCCTCAAGGAAAAAATGGAGTCCGCTGCCCACGGATCCCTCCACGGGCGGGGAAGGCTGTCCTCGAAGCGGCATGGATGACAAAACGGCGCCCAGAAGGCGCCGTCCCAGGTCAAGCAACACGCGAGAGATCAGGGCGTCCACACGCAGCGGAAACCGATGCCCTCGTGTCCCGAGCTGCCGTCGGCGGTGCCGTCGTAGCCGAGGTTGACGTCGCCGAGGCTCTCCGGGGTCAGGTAGGAGCCGCCCTTGACGACCTTGTTGCCGTCCTTGGTGCTCTTCGTCCACTCGAAGACGTTGCCGAGCATGTCGCGGCAGCCGGCGTGCGAGTCGCCGGCGGGGGAGTAGTAGCCGACCGGGGCGGTGCCGTCGTCGCTGTCGAAGTAGAAGCCGATCTGGGCCTTGGTGCCAGCGTCGTCCGGGGAGTTGCCCCACGGGTACCACAGGGCGTCCTTGCCGCGCGCGGCCGCTTCCCACTGGTCGGCGGTCGGGATCTGCTTCTTGTGATGGGTCGCGAACTTGACCGCGTCCTCGTAGGAGACGTAGTGCACGGGACGGTCACGGATCGCCTCGGGCGGCGCGTTGCCCTTCCAGTGCTGGGGCGGAGTCAGCCCACGCCCGGCCTCGGTCTGCAGGAAGGCGTGGTACTGCTCGTTGGTCACCTCGTTCTTGTCGATCCAGAACGTGCTGACCGTGCGAGCCTTGTTGGCGGTCCCGATCTTGTACGTCCCGCCCTCGACCTTCCGCATCGTCTTGTCAGGCGGCGTCGGTCCGGGGCCGTTGTCCGTGGTGCCGTTGCAGCCGCTCAAAAAGGCGGCCGCGACGAGCAGGGGCAGAAACGGGCGCATGCCGTTCTCCTCGTGTCAGGGTTTGGAAGACCTCAGTTGATCTTGATTTTTGACGCGGCGATGCCGGACATCTGACCGGCGGCATCTTCGCGGACGATGATGCCGAGGACCCGGCTCGAGGAATCGAACAGCGGAGCGCCGACGAAGAAGGGGTCGAAACGCTCGTCGAGGGAGATCGGGGAGAGGCTCTGGACCTTCTCGTCGAAGGGCACAATCCGATTGTCCGCGGTAATCCCCATCAAGGTCACCGGCTCGAACTCGTCAGGCTTGCGGGAGGCGAGCTGCTGGTAGCTGATGGCGACGTTCTTCTGGTAGATCTTGCGCAGCTTGGCCCGCCCCTCCTCGCTGTCGGGAAAGGCGCGGTCCATGTTGATCGCCAGGAGCGCCCAGTTGTTCTCGTTGTCCTTCAGGACACGGACGCCCTCGACCCGCCGCTGGTTCGCGTCGACGTTGATGCTGACGGTCTGCGGCTCCTTGTACTCGGAGTCATCGACGTGGCCGAGCTTGTGGACGGTGATCGAGCTGTTGGCGGTCTCGAACAGCGTCATCCACGTGCTGCTCTCCCCCTCGTCTGCGGCGTCGGGGACGAAGCAGCTGATCTTGATGTCGACGACCGCTTCGTAGTTGCCCTCCAGCCCGAGGTAGTACTGCATCTTGCCGGCGGCCTGCGCGTCGAACAGGTGCGGCTCGACGAGGGATTTGGCCGTCAGGATGTACTTGCCGTCACCCCCATCGCTGACGAACACGCCGGAGCCGACCTTCTCGTCGGTCAGCGTCGCCACCTTGCGCCCCCCTTGCTTGACGATGGCCTGGGAGGTCACGACGCAGACGATCCACTGCCGGTTCTTTACCAGGTTCCTGGCACGCTCTTCGCGGTTCTCGATCTCCGCCTCGCGCTCTTCGAACTCCTCTTTCTGCTCATTCCGGTCGGCCTCGAGGGCAGCGAGCTCTTCCTCGAGCTCGCGCTGCTCGTCCTCGTCACCGCCGGCGTCGCGCAGGGTCTCGATGCGAGCGAGCAGGTCCTGGTGGGCGTTGGCGAAGCGCGCCTCGGTCTCTTCCTTCTGCTGTTCGAGCGCTTCGCGGTCACGCCGCGCTCGCTCTTCCTGCTTGACGAGCAGATCCTGGGTCTTCGCCTCGGCGTCGGCCTGGCCGTAGAGCTTCTCGGCCTTGGCCCAGTTCTCCTCGGCGACGTCGTACTCCCAGTTGTCGTACGCGGCCTGGCCGTCGTCGTTGTACTCCTCGGCCTTGTCGTACATCTTCTTGGCTTCGGGGAAGCCCTCGTAGAGCTTGGTCGCGTCGGCGAGGTCTTTGCTGTTGAGCGCGTTGTCCTTGGCGTGCCAGGCGCGCGTCGCCGCTTCCTCCATCTGGATCCAGATGAAGACGCCGATGCCGATCATGCCGACGAGCACGAAGCCGATGACCGAGCAGCACAGGAGCCGCTTGGTCTTCTTCGCGTCCTTCTGCGACTTGTCGATCGCCGCCTCGAACATCTTCGTCCGGGCGCCCTTCTGGGGTGGCCCCTGCATCGGCGGGGCGCCCGCCACCATGCCGGCGTGCTGCGGCATGCCGGGGGGCATCATGCCCGGATGCATGCCGGGCTGCATCATGCCGGGCTGCATCATCGGCATCTGGCCCATGCCTTCCTGGAAGCGGACCTGGATCTTGACGCCGTTCTTGCCGAACTCGACGAGCGAGCCGTTGGCGAGCGCGACCGCGCCATTGACCTTCTGGCCGTTGACGAAGGTGCCGTTGGTGCTGCCCAGGTCGACGAGCTGGAAGCCCTGGCCGGGGATGTTGTTGATCTGCGCGTGACGGCTCGAGACGTCGAGATCGACCGAGGGGTCGAAGCTCAGGTCGTTCGATGGGTCGCGGCCGATCGACAGGGTCTGCTTGTTGAAGGTCTCCTGCGTACCCTGCTTGCTGCCCGTGATGTGTTGGACGACGATTTGCATTGCCTGGCTCCGTTAGCTCTGCTTCACCAGCTCTTCGTTCTTGATTTCCAGATCTTTCCGGATCATCTCCAGCTTGTGGACTTCCTGCCGCAGCTCTTCGACTTCCTTGGCCTGCGCCTCGTTCTCGTTGCGTAGCTGGGCGATCTGCTTCTTGAGCGTCTTCGACATGCTCTCGTCCTCGCCCTCGATCTTCTTGAGCTCGGCGTCCTTCTCGGAGAGCATCGTCTCGATCTCTTCGTTCTCGGCCTCGAGCTCTTCGATGCGCTCGTCCATCTCGTCGATCTTTTCTTCGTAGGCTTCGACGAGGCTCTGCAGCTCGCTGGACTTGTCCTTCAGGTCTTCGTTCTCGTTCTGGATGTCCGAGATCTTCTCGCGCACGATCTCCGCGCGCTTGGCGTCCGTCTCTTCGAGCTGGTACTGGAGGATCTCGAGCTTCTCTTTGATCTCTTCGTTCTTGAGCACGACCGTGTTGTACTGGTCCTCGTTGTACTCGGCGTCGCTCTTGAACTGCTCGATGTCCCGGCGCAGCTTGACGAGGGTCTCTTCGTAGTCGTGGATGCGCTCCTTGAGCCGCCCGATCTCCTTGTCCTTCTGCACGCGGATGCGCTCGACCTGCGCGTCCTTCTCCTGGATCAGGGCGTCCATGCCCTCCTGCTTGGAGGACATCGTCGATTCGTAGTTGGTGACCCGCTCCTGGAGCTCGAGACGCTCGGCGTCGAGCGTGTCGTTCATGTCGATCTGTTCGCGCAGCTTCGCGTTGAGGGTCTCGACCTCTTCCTGGAGGCCGGGAACCTTCTTGGACTGGCGTTCCGCTTTCTTGAGCTGCAGGCGCTCACGGCGCAGGTCTTCGAGCTCGCCGTCCTTCTGGGCGATCTCCTTCTTCAGCTCTTCGATGCGGTCGTTGAGGAGCTTGGTCTCCGCGCCTCCTCCGCCTCCGCTGTCGTCCGCGCCTCGTCGCCGGCTGCGGCGACCCCGGCGGCCACCGGTGTCCTCTTCCTCGGCCGGCTTCTCCTCCTCGGCGTCGGCATCGGCGCGGCGACGGCGACTACGGCGGCGGCGGGACTTCGGCTTCTCCTCTTCGGCCGGCGTCTCTTCCGCCTTCTCTTCCTCGTCACCACCCCGGCGGCTGCGGCGCCGGCGGCTGCGACGACTGCTGCCGCTGTCCTCTTCGGCGGCGGCGGCGGCGGCGGCGGGCGCGGCCTCGGCGGTCGCCCCCGCGGCGGCTCCACCGCCACCCTCGAACACGAGCGTGACGCTGCCGACCTTGATCTCCGCACCGTCATCCAGCTTCGT
Organism: bacterium; assembly: GCA_030428695.1. The sequence goes on along the minus strand of JAUIEM010000386.1, from coordinate 3,885 downwards.
CTTGCCAGAGATCGCGCTGCCGCCGACGTGTGTCCCGTCGTCGGAACCGCGGTCCTCGATGTAGTAGGACCCGCCATCGAAGCTGACGTCCGCGTGGTTGCGCGCGATGCCGTCGTCGCTCAGCCGCAGCTTGGCGCGCACGGAACGTCCGATGAGGAGTTTGCCTTCGTCGAGGTCGACGGATTCCCCTGCGCGAGAACCCGATTTGATCACAAGCTTCGCCATCTCTGCCTCATTCCAAGCTCTGGTGGAATCGAAGGATCAGCTCTTCTCCTGGATCTCTTCGAATTCTGGGAAGGTGACGTTGAACTTGCCCGGAGAGAGCTCCGGCAGCTCGGCCTTCCCGGCTTCGTCGAGCCGGCCCCGTACGGTGGTGCCATCCGGAAGCTCGGCAACGAACAGCGCGCCGGCCAGCGGGATGTCCGTGTTCGCCAAAGAGAAATCCAGTTTGGACTTGTTCCGCACTCTAAGAAAATTCGAATTCTCTTCCAAGGCGCCAATGCGTACTTTGAAGAAAAAATCGGCCGGCTGCAGCTCGAGGCCTTCCTGCCAGGTGTAGGAAAACTGCTGACTGGCGGCGTCGCTGGCCACCCGCCCGCTTTTTTCCACCATGAACCGGGTCTTTCCTCCCGGGCCCCGGTGGTAGACCTTGAACGAGGCCGCCTCGCCCTCTTCGAAGCCGTAGGCCTCGACCAGCATCTTGACGACCTGTTTCTCCCGCGCGCGCTCGCTGGACCAGCGCGCGTTCGTCAGCACCTTCTTCGGCTGCTCTTCGAGCTGCTCGAGGGCGCCGATCGCCTGCCGACGCGGCGCGGCCGCCGCCGGCGCTTTGGGCGGCTCGACTTCCTGGCCGAAGGCGGTGCGGCGGACGCTGAAGGCGGTGGTGTAGCCCTGGCGCGTGGCGATGTGCTGGCAGGAGGTGATCAGGTAGCGACCGCTGAAGATCTTGCCGCAGCCTTCGAGCTCGACGATCTCACCGGGACGGATCCGCGTGTCGCCCGAGCACATCCCCGCTCCGCACACGAACTCCCGGGCGCTGGCGTTGAGCCGCCCGCGCGCGATCGCGTCGGCCTCGGCCTGGGACGCGACGGGGATGTCGACGACGACCTCCTGCGTGTTGCCGACCGCCTTCTCGATGAACTGCGGGCCGGTCGTCAGACCGCCCATCGCCGACTGCAGGTCGGCGACCCGGGCGCGGCCGATGATCTCGCGCTTCTCCCGCGTATCCCAGGCGCGCACCTCGACATCGGTGTACTGGCGGGCCATCGAGATGGCGGGGCGGAACTGCTTGAGGTTCTCGCCCCACTTCAGCCGGACCACCTTCTCCTTGCTCAAGCGCGGCTTCTGATAGTGGAGCACGCCTTCGCGGATCGTGACGACGTGGTCGGTCTGCGTCGCTCGCTCGAGCAGGAAGTCGAGGTCGGACTGGTTGTTCTGGAACAGGTAGGGATGGACGACACCGGTGTCGTCGATCGCGGCCCCCAGGCCGTACTCGTTGGCGATCTGGCGCGCGACGTCGCTGTCCTTGACGTTGAGGAAGGAGCGGCTCTTGCGGGTGCGGCGCAGGCGGTGGTACTTGTCGAGGCCGAGGACGGTGAGCGTCGACGTGCCGCGCCGGGGGAAGGCGCACTGCAGGGTCGTCACGTCCCCCTCCGCGATCGTGCGCAGGTCCCCCTGGTAGCCGAGGTCGATCTTGACCTTCACCCCGTCGGCGAAGAGCGTCGAGTCGCTCCACAAGAACTTCTCGTTGTAGAGCTTGATCTGGAACATGTCCGCCATGTCCAGCGCCTGGTCGACAGTGACGGACAGGATCGAATGATGGGCGTTCCCCGGGATCTTCTTGCCGTCGCAGGTGACCTGGAAGTCGGGAACGAGCTGTTGCAGGCTGACCAAGACGCCTCCCTACGTACCCCCGGCGACGAAGAGTACTCCTCGAGTTAAGGATGCGAAGCCCTTCGGCTTCTTGTCAAGCGATTGACGCAGGCGCCGCGCGGAACGCCGCGAGCAACCACACAACCCCCTGTAGGACAACGACTTGATTCGCCACCCCCGAGGCCGCCTCGCGCCCCTTCCACAGGCAGGCCCGGGCGGCGCCGACGGCGTGCGTGGAGCGCAACCAGATGTCCGGGCCCGGAGGCCGCCTCAGGACGGGATCGCGTCGAGCTCGGACTGGTCGTCGTCGAAGTCCAGATCATCATCGCCATCCATGGCGTCGAGCATCGACTGCTCCTCGCCAGGGTCGGCCGCGAGCTCTTCATCGAAGTCCTCGTCGGCCCGATCGAGGGTGTCGTCGACCTCACGACCGGCGCTGGGACGCGAGGTCAGCTTGCGACGCTTGCGGCGACGTCCGCCGATACCGAGCAGGCGACTGACCGAGCGCAGGAACTTGCTCCACAGGCTCGGGTTCTTGCGCACCTTGGCGATGTCCTCGTCGGACATGCCGGCCTCTTTGAGCTTCGAATCGGGCAGCTTGCCGAGCAGGTCCAACGTCTTCTTGCGATCCTCTTCGTTGCCGCCGAGGACGTCCTCTTCCTTCGGCTCCTCGCCGCCTTCGTCGCCACCGGCCTCACCGTCTTCCTCCGCGGCCGCGGCGGACTTGCTTCCACCGTCTTCGCCGCCGCCCTTGCTCTCGGTCGCGGGCTGCTTGTCTCCAGCGTCGCTGGTGCCTTCACCCTTCGCGGCCGCGCCGTCGCCGGCACCACCGCCACCGGCCCCGCCACCGCCACCGGCGCCTGCGCCGGCGTCGGCCACAGCGTCGGCGGCTCCACCGGCGGCTCCGGCCGCAGCCTCAGCGGCGCCGCCCGCGGCCTCGGCTGCCGCTGCCGCGCCGCCGCCACCGCCACCGAGGGCCGCGGCGAGCGCGCCCCCGAGTGCACCCGCAGCACCCGCGGCGGCACCGGCGATCACGGCGGCGTCGCTCGTTCCACCGTCGGAGCCGTCGGACCCGTCTTCGCCGTCTTCGCCGTCTTCGCCGTCTTCGCCGTCTTCGCCGTCCTCATCCTCGGCCTTGGTGTCCTCGTCCTCGTCGTCCGCTTCGGACTTGGCGTCGTCGTCTTCGTCGGACTCTTCGTCCTCGGCCTTCGTCTCTTCGCAGGCCCCGTCCTGCCCGCCTTCGGCCGCCTTCGCGGCGTCGTCCTGGGCCTTCTTCGCGTCTGCGGCGGCCTTGTCCGCTTCTTCCTTGGCGGCCTTCTGAGCGTCGTCGGCGGCCTTCTTCGCGTCTGCGGCGGCCTTGTCCGCTTCTTCCTTGGCGGCCTTCTGGGCGTCGTCGGCGGCCTTTTTCGCGTCTGCGGCGGCCTTGTCCGCTTCTTCCTTGGCGGCCTTCTGGGCGTCGTCGGCGGCCTTTTTCGCGTCTGCGGCGGCCTTGTCCGCCTGCTCCTTGGCGGCCTTCTGGGAGTCGTCGGCGGCCTTTTTCGCGTCTGCGGCGGCCTTGTCCGCCTGCTCCTTCGCGGCGTCCTCGGTCGCGGCAGCCCCGCCGGCACCTGCGGTCGCACCCGCAGCGGCTCCAGCGGTCGCCCCTGCCGCGGCCCCGGCTGCTCCACCTGCACCGCCGGCCGCGGCAGCCGCCGCGTCGGCAGCGGCCTTGTCCGCGGCAGCCTTGGCGTCGTCCTGGGCCTTTTTCGCGTCTGCGGCGGCCTTGTCCGCCTGTTCCTTGGCGGCCTTCTGGGCGTCGTCGGCGGCCTTCTTGGCATCGTCCGCGGCCTTGTCCGCCTGTTCCTTGGCGGCCTTCTGGGCGTCGTCGGCGGCCTTCTTCGCGTCGTCCGCGGCCTTGTCCGCCTGGGCCTTGGCGTCGTCCTGGGCCTTCTTCGCCGCGTCCTCGGACTCCTTCTTCGCGTCAGCAGCCGCCTTGTCGGCCTCGGCCTTGGCGTCGTCGGCGGCCTTCTTGGC
>JAUIEM010000681.1 GCA_030428695.1 bacterium | reverse complement strand
ACGTCGCCGCCGAGGCTCGCGAGCGAGCGCCCGCGCAGCTCCGCGCGCTCAGCCACGGCCGACCGGCAGGGTCGCCTTCGCGAAGAAGGCCGTGTAGGGACGAACCGCGATCTGGGCCTCGCGCGCGAGCGCGGCGAGGGATGCGGGGGCCGGCGCGACGCCGAGCGCTCTCCTCGCTTGCTCGATCGACGGGAATCCCACCATCGGCTCGCGAGTCTAGCTGTCCTGCCCAGGGACATCGTGAACAGCTGAGGTGACGGTCGAGCCCCGGTTCCGCGGAACCGGGGCTCGGGCCGAAAGTCCATCCGGGCCCGACCCGAGGCTCGTGGGTGTCAAAGCTCACCAGTCCCGAAGGAGGACCCGGATGAACACCCACCCTAAGGCGAAGCTCGGACTCGCTGGTCGTCGCAAGCTATGCGAGCTGATCGAGGCCGGCGCCAGCCAGCGACAGGCCGCGGCTGCCCTCGGCGTCTCACCCGCTACCGCCAACAAATGGTGGCGCCGCTGGCGCGAGGCGAGCGCAGCCGAGCGCGCGAGCTTGCGCTGCCTGCACGACCGCTGCTCGCGACCACACCGCTCGCCCAAGGAGCTCGCGCCCGCGCTCCAGCGGAGGATCTGCGAGGTCCGCCGCCACACCGGCTGGGGACCGCGGCTGATCGCAGGGGTCGTTGGGCGGCCGCACTCGACGGTCCATCGGACGCTTGCCCGGCACGGAATCTCACGGCCGCCGCGACCGACCCGCGAGCGCGTCGTCCGCTACGAGTGGCCTTGCCCGGGTGATCTGCTGCACATGGACACCAAGCGCTACGCGCACTTCGACTCCCCCGGCCACGCGGTCACCGGCGACCGTTCGCGGACGGGTCGGCGGCGCGAGGCGGGCTATGAGTTCGCGCACTCGATCGTCGACGATCACTCGCGCCTGGCCTACGTCGAGCTGCATCCCAACGAGCGCGCCGAGACGGTCCTCGGCTTCCTCGAGCGGGCGCTGGCCTTCTTCGGCTCGCGCGGGATCGAGGTCAAGCGGCTGATGACAGACAACGCCTTCGCCTACACGAAGAGCACCGCGCTGGCGAAGCTGCTGGAGGCCCGAGGCATCCGCCACCTCAGGACCCAGGCCTATCGGCCGCAGACCAACGGCAAGGTCGAGCGCTTTCAGCAGACGATGTCTCGGGAGTGGGCCTACGGGCTCACCTACGGCTGCTCGGCTGATCGCTCGAAGGCCCTGCCACACTGGCTGCGCTACTACAACGAGCGCAGACCCCACAGCTCAATCGGAGACCGGCCGCCGATCAGCCGCGTTCACGACGTCTCCGGTCAGGACAACTAGCCCGCGGCGACCCTCAGCACCGCCGAGCCCTCGAGCGCGCCGCTGCGCAGGTCCTCGAGCGCCCGGTTCGCCTCGGCGAGCGGGTAGCTGGTGACCTCGGGGCTGACCCCGGCCTCGGCGGCGAGCGGAAGGAACTCCTCACCGTCGGTCCGGGTCAGGTTCGCGACCGAACGCAGCTGCCGCTCCTCCCAGAGGATCTCGTAGGGGAAGCTCGGGATCTCCGACATGTGGATGCCGGCGCAGACGACCCGGCCGCCGGGACCGACCGCGCGCAGCGCCGTCGGGACGAGGCCGCCGACCGGGGCGAAGATGATCGCCGCGTCGAGCGGCTCCGGGGGCATCTGATCGGAGCCGCCCGCCCACTCGACGCCGAGGTCCTCGGCGAAGCGTTGGGTACGCTCGTCGCCCTCGCGGGTGAAGGCGAACAGCCGCCTCCCCTGGTGCAGGGCGACCTGCGCGATC
>JAUIEM010000385.1 GCA_030428695.1 bacterium | reverse complement strand
CCGTGCTACCCGGCGCTGCGGAAGAGGGGAATGCAACGCAGAGGCGCAGAGGAGCAGAGGCGCGGAGCGGGCCTCTGGCGACGGGTGCGGGATAGGGGCGGGGTCTACGAGGCTGTCTCACGGAACCCGATGACGCACGTCCCCAACGCGTGCGGCGGGCGGGGGTAAACCCCGCCCCTGCATCGAGTTTCGACCACATACGGCAGACAAGCGAGGACGTGCGACCTACGAGCGATGCCTCGTTTCGGGCTGATGATCCTATCCGAATGTAGGGGGGGGTTTACCCCCTCCCGCGAAGCGGGAGAAAGGCGTACCTGACTGGACTCGTGAGGCAGCCTCTCTAGCCCCACCCGTCGGGCGCGCGGAGGTCGGAGCTTCCGATCAGGACCAGACTGCAACCCCCAGGAGAAACCGTGTCCCGCATCAAGCTGAGCCGGATCCTGCGCGACCCCGAGCTGCCTCCGCTGCTCGAGGCGCTCGCCGAGGCGCTCGCCACTCCCTTCACCCTGCTCGACGAGCGCGAGCGCGTGCTGTTCCAGAGCGCCGGCGCCGAGGCTGAAGGCCCCCGGCACGCCGTCGAGCATGACGGCATGCCGGTCGGCTGGCTGGTCGGTCCGCCGACGCCCGGGCCGGTCGCGGGGTTGCTGCGGCAGACCCTGCGCGAGGAGGCGCGGCGGAAGGCGATGGCGGGCGAGGTGCTCGACGCCTATCGGGAGATCACGCTCTTGCACAAGCTCTCGGCCCGCCTGACGGCCGAGCGGAAGCGCAGCCGGGTGCTCGAGGTCGCGCTCGAGGAGGCCTGCCGGCTGATCGCCTGCTCCGACGGGGAGGCGCTCTTGTGCGAGCCGGACGGGAGCCTGCGCTGTGTCGCGGTCAAGCGCGGGGAGCGGGTGGTCGGCCCGTTGACCCGGGCGATCGCCGCGCTGAGCCTGGAGGATGGGAAGGCGGACATCTGCAACGCCCGCTCGCGGATTCCCGCGCTCGCCGCGATCCCCGGGGCGGAGTCGATGCTCTGGGCGCCGATCTCCTACCAGGGGCGAGCGCTCGGCCTGCTCCTGCTCAGCTCCGAGGACCCGGCGAACCAGTACGCCGCCGCCGACCTCAGCCTGCTGACCACGATCGCCTCGCAGACCGCCCCGGCGATCGAGAACGCGCGGCTGGTCGAGGACCTCGAGTCGCTGGTCGCCGAGCGCACCCTCGAGCTGTCGAAGGCGAAGGAGCAGGCGGAGGCGGCCAACCACGCGAAGAGCCAGTTCCTCGCCAACATGAGCCACGAGCTGCGCACCCCGCTCAACGCGCTGCTCGGCTACGCGCAGATCCTCAAGCGGCAGGTGACGAGCGAGCGTCAGCGCGAGGGCCTGGACGTCATCCAGCGCAGCGGCGAGCACCTCCTGACGCTGATCAAGGACCTGCTCGACCTGTCGCGCATCGAGGTCGGCAAGGTCGAGCTGGAGACCTGCGAGTTTTCGCTGGAAGAGCTGCTCGCCGGCCTGGTCGACCTGTTCGGGGGCAGGGCGGAGGCGCGCGGCCTGCGCTTCGAGCACCGCGCGCCCGAGCTCCTGCCCGCGGTGGTGCGGGGCGATCCGACCAAGCTGCGTCAGGTGTTGATGAACCTCCTGAGCAACGCGATCAAATTCACCGAGGAGGGGCGCGTGCTGCTGCGGGTCGAGCCGGCTCCGGGCACGCGCATCCGCTTCGTGGTCGAGGACAGCGGCATCGGCATCGCGGGCGAGCACCTCGAGCGCATCTTCAGCTCCTTCTGGCAGGTCTCCCCGCAGCCCGGCGAGCGCGAGGGCACGGGCCTCGGCCTCGCGATCTGCGAGAACCTCGTCCGCATCATGGGCGGCACGCTCGAGGTGCACAGCGAGCTCGGCAGCGGCAGCCGCTTCTGGTTCGAGATCGAGCTGCCCCCGGTGCGGGGCACGGTGACCGCGCGGCTGCCGAAGCTGCAGCGGCCGGTCCAGGGCTACCGTGGCGCGCGCCGTCGCGTGTTGATCGTCGAGGATCGGGCCGAGAACCGCGCGGTGCTCGTCGGCCTGCTCGAGCCCCTCGGCTTCGAGGTGCACACCGCGGTCAACGGCGTCGAGGGGCTCGAGCGGGCGATCGCCCTCGGCCCCGACCTGGTGCTGATGGACCTGGTGATGCCCGAGCTGGACGGCTTCGAGTGCATCCGCCGCCTGCGGGCCTTGCCGGAGGCCGCGGGCATGCGCATCGTCGCCCTGTCGGCCAGCGTGTTCGAGCGCGACCGCAAGCGCTGTGTGGCGGTCGGGGCCGACGCCTTCGTGCCGAAGCCGGTGCGCTCCGAGGAGCTGCTGATGACCATCGGCGCGCTGCTCGAGCTCGAGTGGGACTACGCTCCCCACGACGACCCGGCGCCGGCGCCCGCGACGGAGGGGTCGGCCCCGCCGCCCGACGCCCATCTGCAGGAGCTGTACGACTGCGCACGCCGCGGTCATGTCCGCGGCGTGCGCAAGGCGATCGCGGCGATCGCCGCGTTGCCGGGAGGCTTCCCGGCGCTGGTCGAGCAGCTGGGAGGCCTCGCGAAGAGCTTCAAGCTCAAGGAGATCTGCGCCCTGCTCGAGGACCGCGGGTGCTCGGCTCAAGCCGCCGAGGCGGCGGGCTCCGGCGAGGGCTGAGCGCGAGGGGCGAGTGGGCGGGGGAAGAAGGCGGGCGTGGTGCGCTGGTACTTCCGGTAGCCGTCGCCGAAGCGCTCGACCAGATCCTTCTCCTCGAGCCGGGTGCCGATCAGCACGTAGACCGTGAAGGCGAGGGCGAAGGCGAGGTGGCCGACGCTCATCGTCGGGGTGACCCAGATCCCGAGCAGCGCCCCGGTCATGATCGGGTGGCGCACCAGGCGGTACAGGAGCGGCTGGCGGAAGGCGCCCCGCAGCATCCGGCTCTTGCGGAAGCTGTGCCAGACCTGGGCGAGGCCGAACAGCTCGAAGTGGTGGATCTGGAAGGTCGCGACGAGCATCAGCAGCCAGCCAGCGGCGCACAGGCCCCAGGCCGCGTAGCGCAGGGCGGGCAGCTCGAGCTTCCAGACCAGGTCGGGCAGCGGCCGCCACTGCCAGAACATCAGCGCGAACAAGAGGCAGGTCTGCAGCACGAAGGTCGCCCGCTCGACCTCGGCGGGGATCAGCTTCGTCCAGCGGCGCTTGAACCAGGGCCGGGCCATCGTGCTGTGGGCGACGCCCCAGAGCAGGATCAGCCCGAGGTTGATCGCCAGCCCTTCGGCGAGCGGCGTGGGAGCGCCGGTGTCGATGGTCTTCGGCAGGAAGGGCAGGCCGACGATGAACCCGATCAGGTAGATGAAGACGCCCTGGAAGACCGCGTAGACCGCGAGCCCGTAGGCGAGCGAGGCGATGCGGCGGAAGGGGCTGAGCGTGGGCTGGGACATGGGGTGGTTCCTCCGTGAAGGTGTGACGAGGGAAGCGGAGCATCGCCCGTGCCAGTCGCGGGAGCTGCGGTCGAACGCCGCACCAGGCGGCTGGTGGGGAAATCGCCGGGGGGCGCGAGGGCGCCGGAGATGGAGGAAGTCCTGGGATTTCAGGAGCACGACCAGGGGACCGCGGCGCCGAGCTCGCCGCGCAGCGCCGGGCGTGCCCGAGGCGCTGCGCCTCGCGTCCTTGCTCGAGCCTTCCCGGCGTCGGGCCCGGCGCCGGGAAGGCAGCGTCGGCTTGACCGCGCCGCGCAATCCCCGACGCGGCACGTTATCCTGGGGGGATCGCGGCCAGGGTCCGGAGGTGTCATGGAATCATCGGAGCTTCGCGCCCGCTGGGTGGAGACCCTCGGCGAGGTCGACCTCGAGCAGCTCTCGACGCTGGTGACCTACAAGCCCGTGGACTGGGGCCAGACGCCGGTCGTGCGCGCGCCGACGGAGGGGGAGGAGCCGTTCGAGCTGCTCGAGGAGCTCGCCCGGGGCGGGATGGGGACGGTCTACCGGGCGCGGCAACGCAGCCTCGACCGCGAGGTGGCGGTCAAGACCCTGCGCGGGGGCGGGGCGCAGGCGAGCACGCTGTCCGCCGACGGCGCGCCGGCCTTCGTCGCCGAGGCGCTGGTGACCGGGCGCCTCGATCATCCGAACATCGTGCCGATCTACGAGCTCGGGAGCTCCGCCGCGGGCGCGCCCTTCTACGCGATGAAGCTGGTCGGCGGGCGGTCGTGGAAGGAGCAGCTGCGCGAGCGGCGGGAGGATCTCGACCTGCAGCTCGGCATCCTCCACCAGGTCTGTAATGCCGTCGCCTTCGCCCACTCCCGCGGCATCATCCACAACGACCTCAAGCCCGCCAACGTGATGCTCGGGCCCTTCGGCGAGGTCCTGGTGATGGACTGGGGGCTCGCGGTCGGCTTCGAGGCCGACGCCTCCATCCGCTCCCGCGAGACGATCACCCGGCCCTGCGGAACCCCGGCCTACATGCCCCCCGAGCTCGCCGAGGGGCGCGGGACCGACCTCGGACCGCACACCGACATCTACCTGCTCGGGGCGATCCTGTACGAGATCCTGACCGGCCACCCGCCGCACTCCGGGCTGCGCTTCCTCGAGGTGATCGCGCGCGCCGCGCGGGGCACGCGGCCCGAGCTCCCGGACGCGCTTCCGGAAGAGCTCGCGAGCATCTGCCGCAAGGCCCTCGCCCCCGATCCGCGCGAGCGTTTCGCGCGGGTCGGTGAGCTCGCCGACGCGTTGCGCGCCTTCCAGCGCCATCGCGAGAGCCTGCGCCTGACCCGGCTCGGCCGCGAGCGCCTGCGCGCCTGCGAGAGCAAAGAGCTGTCCGACGGCGACCGCGGCTCGCTGTACGAGAGCTTCGCCGAAGCGGTCGCGAGCTTCGGCCAGGCACGCCATCTGTGGCCGGGCAACGCCGAGGCCCTCGGCGGCGAGGCACGCGCCCGCCTGGCTTGCGCCCGGGTTGCCCTGCGTGCGGGAGACTTCGGGCTCGCGGAGGGTCAGCTCGCGCAGGTCGAGCCGAGCGCCGAGCGGCGCGAGCTGTGCGAGGTCCTGCGGGAGGCCCGCGACAACCGCGAGCGCGCCGCCCGGCAGGCGGAGCGGAACCGCCGGCGTCTGCGCCGCGCGAGCATCGGCCTGATCGTCGGCCTCGCCGTCGGCCTGGTCGCGGCGGTGGCCTTCAGCATCGCGCTCGACACCGAGCGGGCGCGCCTGGCGGCCGAGCAGGAACGCAGCGGGCGCCGCGAGAGCCAGATCGCCGGCGCCCTCGAGAGCCTGGTCAGCAGCGGCGACCGGCTGCTGGTGTCGGTCGGTACGCGCGAGGCGCGCACGATCCGCGAGGACATCCTGCGCTTGTCCCTGCGCCAATGGCGCGAGCTGCTCGCGGTGACGCGGGAGCACGACTTCGCCCCCGGCATCGCCCGGGCCGAGCTGAACATCGGCGCCCTGCATCTCCGGCTCGGCGAGCGCGATGCGGCACGCGAGGCGCTGACCGGGGCCGCGGCGGCGCTCGCCGGGGACGCGACGCGGGAGGGCGAGGAGCTGCGGCTGTGGCTGACCTGCCAGGCGGCGCTGGCCGAGCTCTACGGGGCGGAAGATCTCGCACGCGCCGAGGAGGCCGAGGCCGCCGCGCTCGACGCGCTCGCGAAGCTCGAGCAGAGCGGGGCGCCGGTCGAGCGGCCCGAGCTGCTGGTCGGTTTCGCGGAGCAGCGGCTCGCGCGGGGCGACATCGAAGGCGCCCGCGAGCTGCTCGGGGCGCTCGGCCCCGGCGAGCTCGCCGGGCGCGTCGGGCTGCGCGCCCTGGCGGTGCGCGGCGCCCTGCTCGAGCGCGCCGGGGACACCGCCGCGGCCGTCACGCTCTACCGCTCCGCCCAGGCGGCCTACGAGCCTCTGGGCCACGAGCTCTCCGGCCTGCGGCTGCTCCTGCCGGTGGGCACCCAGCTCGCCGCGCTGCTCGACGAGGTCGGCACGGCGGACGAACGCGTCGGTGTGCACTTCGCGGTGTTCGAGCTCGCCGAGCGTCTGTTCGCGCGCGATCCGGGCGACCACGCCCACGCGCTCGGCCTGGCCCGGGCCGCCTCCAGCGCCGCGGCGGCGGCCCTCGACGCGGGGCGGGTCGCGCTCGCGCGCGACACCATCGAGCGGGGGCTGGCACGAGGAACGCAGCCGAGCGCCGCGGTCATCGCCCGGCTGCTCGCGGTCCTTCGCGTCGACGCGGTGTCGCAGGGGGCCAAGGGTCTCGACCCGGTCGTGCGGCTGTGGGAGATGGCCTGGGAGCAGGACACCGTCTCGGTCAGCCTGCGCGTCGCCGGGGCTCGTCTGCTGGCCGCGCGGGCCGAGGTGCGTGGCGGCAGCTCGCCGCTCGTGCTCGAGGATGCGGAGCGGGCCTGTGCGCTCGTGCGAGGCGCGTTGCTGGACGACGACGCGGTCGAGGTCCAGCTCGTCCTCGGCGAACTTCTCGTCGGGCTCTGCGAGCGGAGCCGCGAGGCGGCCGATGGCCCGCGCGCCGTCGAGGCCAGCCGCGAGTTGCTGTCCCTGTGCCGGGTGCTCGCCGAACGCGTCCCGCACGGCACGGTGCTGCTCGGCGAGGCGCTGGTGCAGCGCGCTTTCGCGGCCTTCCTCGTCGGAGAGCACCGCGAGGTCCAGGCGGCCCTGAACGAGCTGCACCTGCTCGGGGAGGGGCTGCTGACCACGTCGAGCGACCTGCTCGGCCAGGTCGCCGAGATGGCGCTGCGCTTCGCCCGCGAGGCCCGTCAGCGCGGCAAGAGCGCGGAGGCGGCCCGGCTGTTCGAGCTCGCGGTCGAGTCGACCCGGCGCGGGGTGGAGAGCGCCACCGTCAGCCCGGAGGCCCGGAGGCTCGCCGTCGGCACCCTGCTCGCCTACGGCCGCTTCCTCGAAGAGCTCGTCGCGGGCGCGGAGGGGGCCGAGCGGGAGGCCTACGCCCAGGAGGCCCGCGACATCTCCTACCAGGCGTTGGTCGGGGCGAATCTGCTGGTGAAGAACCAGCCCTCCCGCGAGTCCGACCTCTACCTTCTCGAGGCCCTCGGCGCCCGGGTGGTGCTGATGGCGGACAGCGAGCGTCCGACCTGCCGCGTCCTGCTCGAGGACGGCCTCGCCCTCGCCCACGGCCTGCCCTTCGAGGACTGGGAAGTCGCGGAGCGCCAGCTCGCCTTCGCTGACCGTGTCGTCAAGTTCGCGGAGATCTGCGCCTTCTACGGCGAGCGCGTCGAGAGCCAGATCCACTTCGACCAGGCCGTCGGGCTCCAGGAGCGGCTGGTCGACGGCTACCCCGCCCAGCCCCTGCCGTTCCGCCATCTGATCAACACCGTGCAGCGGGCCTTCGTCTGCGCGCGGAGCCACGGCTGGAACGCCGAGTCGATGGTGTGGAGCGACGAGCTCGGCGCGGTGCTCGCCCTGCGCCCCGAGGAGGCCACGCCGGAGATTCTGCGCGCCGAGGCGACGGTCGTCTTCGAGCGCGCGCTCGTCGAGCGCAGCGCCGGACGCCTCCAGCTCGCCCGCCTCCGCCTCGAGGAGGCCCGCGTCAAGGTCGAGCTGCTCGCGGTCGCCGACCGCAACGAGGGCCGCGACCGTCGCTGGCTGGCGGTGGTCGAGGGCCAGCTCGCGCTCGCCTGCCTCGAACAGAAGGACCTCGAGGCCGCGGAGCGCAACGGCCGCGCCGCCCTCGAGCGCATCCGCGCCGTGCACGCGGAGTATCCGGGCGACGACTTCGAGCGGGTGCTGGTCGGGATCCTCGACGTCGCCGGCTCCGTCGAAGACGCACGCGGCCGTCCCGAGGCCGCGCAGCTGTTGTGGGAGGAAGCCTGGATGCGGCAGCGCCGGCGCATCGGTGAGGCGGAGCTGCGCTTGCTGGAAGGCCTGCGCGGGCGGTTGGGCGAGTAGCGCGAGAGGCGCGACCGCGTGGCCCCTTTCGAGCAGCGGCCTCCGGGCGCCGGGGGCCGGGCGCGCTCCCGACCATTGTCAGCATAAACCTTGCGTGAAGACGCCGCGCCGGGGAACATAACCGGCGCGTGCGACATGCAGGACGTTGAACGACACCCATCGGCGGGTGTCCGGCCGCGCTGCGCCCGCCACACGACACACATCGAGAGCACAGGTATGAGTATCCGAGATCGGGTCGAGAACCCGCCGGGCATGCTGCGCATGCGCTGCCCGGGCTGCAACGCGCGGCTGAAGTTCCCGGCGCGCCGGGCCGGCGCGCGCTTCAAGCACAAGTGCGGGGAGCGCTTCCCGCTCGCCCCCGACCCCTCCGTCGGCGCCTCGACCGAGGGGCCGGCCTACGTCCCGAGCGAGGACGTCAGCGGCCTGCTGCCGCCGGTCCCCGCCGAGCCCGACCCGATGGCACGGATGCGCTGCCCCGGCTGCCAGGCGAAGCTGAAGTTTCCGCGCGCGAAGTCCGGCAAGCGCTTCCACCACAAGTGCGGGGCGAGCTTCCAGCTGCGCGCCGATCCGGACGCGAAGGCCTCCGCCGAGGGGCCGGCCTTCGTGCCGAGCGAGGACATCAGCGGACTGCTCCAGCCGGTGTCGATGAAGGACCGGGTCGAGAACGCCCCGGCGGCGCTCCTGCGCATGCGCTGTCCGGGCTGCGAGGCGAAGCTGAAGTTCCCGGCGAAGAAGCAGGGGAAGCGCTTCAAGCACAAGTGCGGCAAACGCTTCCGGCTGGTGGCCGGGACCGTCTCGGTGTCGACGGCCGGCGGTCTGCCGAGCGAGGATCTCAGCGGCATGCTCGACAGGCTCGAGCTCGAGGAGCCACCCGCGGACGAGTGCTCGCGGATGCACTGCCCGGGCTGCTTCCGCCGCCTGCGCTACGACGAGGACCGCGAGGGCGAGGTCTACATCCACAGCTGCGGCAGCCGCTTCAAGCTCAAGGCCGAGGACGGGCTGGAGGCCTCGTCGCCGGACGATCCGGTCGGCAGCGAGTACCTGCGCGAGTCCTACGGCAGCTCGGTGCTGACCTCGGTCGAGGCCGCCGCGGTGGTGGCCTCGTCGCTGCCCGCTCCGCGCCTGTCCGGCTCCGGCAGCAGCCCGGCGCGGCGACGCAACCGGCGCCCGGTTTCGAGCGGCAGCGGGGCCGGGACCTGGCTGGCGCTGGCCGCCCTGGTGCTCGCCGTCGGCGGCGCCGGGGCGATGGCCTGGAAGATGCGGGGGAGCACGCCGGACGAAGCCGCGCGTGGCTCCGGTGAAGCCGTCGACTGGACCCCGATGCAGCGGCCGCCGGAGCCGGAGGAGGAGCCCGACCGCGAGCTCGCGCCGCCCCCGCGCGGGGAGCCGCGCGACGAGCCCGAGGAGGGGCCCGCGAGCGCCGACGACGACGTGCCGGAATGGTGGAAGCAGCGCCAGCGCGAGGCCGCCGAGCGCGCCGCCCGCGAGGCCGCGGGGGACGACACCGGGCCGACACCGGCCGGCGTCGAGCCCGCGGCCGCCGAGCCGGTCGTGCCGCCGCCCCTGGTCGACCCGCAGCTGCCCTGGAGCGAGCGCTTCCTCGCCGGGATGGAGCGGCTGCCGCGCGAGAAGGAGCGGCGGCCGGAGCTGCTCGCCCTGCTCGGCGAGGCGATGGGCGAGAGCCTGCACGAGGCGCAGCGTTCCTTCACCCGCTGTGAGCGCTCCCTCGCGCTGTTCGATCCGCACGCCCGGGCGCTCGACGAGGCGCCGCTGGACGAGCTGTTGCTCGCGCACCGCCGGGTGTGGTTCAAGGGCGCGCTGCCGCGG
>JAUIEM010000384.1 GCA_030428695.1 bacterium | reverse complement strand
CTCGGCCGGCAGCGCGATCAGATCGAGCTGATCGCGTCCGAAAACATCGTGTCGCGCGCCGTGCTCGAGGCCCAGGGCTCGGTCCTGACCAACAAGTACGCCGAAGGCTATCCCCGGAAGCGCTACTACGGCGGCTGCGAACATGTCGACACCGCCGAGCAGCTCGCGATCGACCGCGCCAAGGAGCTGTTCGGAGCCGAGTACGCCAACGTCCAGCCCCACAGCGGCACCCAGGCGAACGCGGCGGTGTACCTGTCGTATCTGCAGCACGGCGACACGATCCTGTCGATGTCCCTCGACCACGGCGGGCACCTGTCCCACGGGCACAAGATCAACCTCGCCGGTCGCATCTACACCATCGAGCACTACGGGGTCGATCCGGAGACCGAGCGCATGGACCCCGCGCAGATCGCCGAGGCCGCGCGGCGGGTCCAGCCGAAGCTGCTCGTGGTCGGCGGCAGCGCCTACAGCCGCGCGATAGACTTCGAGCCCTTCCGCGCGATCGCCGACGAGGTCGGGGCGCGGCTGCTCGTCGACATGGCCCATATCGCGGGCCTCGTCGCGGCGAAGATCCACCCGGACCCGGTGCCCTGGGCCGACTACGTGACGACGACCACGCACAAGACGCTGCGCGGGCCGCGGGGCGGGATGATCCTCGCGAAGAAGAAGTACGCGAAGAAGCTGAAGTCGGCGGTCTTCCCCGGCATGCAGGGCGGTCCCCTGATGCACGTGATCGCGGCCAAGGCCGTCGCCTTTGGCGAGGCGCTGCAGCCCGCCTTCAAGCCCTACCAGGAGCGCATCCGCGACAACGCGCGGGCCCTGGCGGCGGCGCTCGACGCGCGCGGTTACCGCATCGTCTCCGGCGGCACCGACAACCACCTGATGCTCGTCGACCTGCGGCCCAAGGATCTCAAGGGCAACGCCTGCGAGGCGGCTCTCGGCGAGGCGGGGATCATCGTCAACATGAACCTGATCCCCTTCGACCCCGAGTCCGCCCGCGTCACCTCCGGCCTGCGCCTCGGCACGCCGACCCTGAGCTCGCGGGGCATGGGCGCGGCGGAGATGGAGCAGGTCGCCGCGCTGATCGACCGGGTGCTGAGCGCGCTCGGCGACGACGGGGTGCGCGACGCCGTGCGGGCCGAGGTGCGGGAGCTGTGCGCGGCCTTCCCGATCCCCGACTTCTACGAGTAGCCCGGCTCGCTTCCCACGTCGCAGACCTTCTCGGAGAAGCTCCTTGCGCAGGAACCTGATCACCGGCGGAGCGGGCTTCATCGGCAGCCACCTGTGCGAGTGGCTGCTCGAACAGGGCGAGGCCGTCGTCGCCCTCGATGACCTGTCGACCGGCAGCTACCGGAACCTCGAGGGCATCGCCGCGCATCCGGCCTTCCGCTTCCGCCTCGGCAGCGCCCTCGACGAGGACCTGATCGCCCGCGAGGTCGACTGCGCCGACCGGGTCTTCCACCTCGCCGCCGCGGTCGGCGTGCAGCGCATCGTCGAGAGCCCCGTCCAGACCCTCGAGACCAACATCCAGGGCACGGTCGTCGTGCTCGAGGCGGCGGCGCGGCGCGGCACCCCCTTCCTCCTCACCTCGACCTCGGAGGTCTACGGCAAGGGCAGCCGGGTGCCCTTCGCCGAGGACGACGACCTCGTGTTCGGCCCGACCGTGCGGGCCCGCTGGTGCTACGGCTGCTCGAAGGCCGTCGACGAGTACCTGACCCTCGCCTACTGCTCCGAGCGCCGCCTGCCGGGGGTGATCGCGCGGCTGTTCAACACGGTCGGGCCGCGCCAGACCGGCCGCTACGGCATGGTGCTGCCGCGCTTCATCGCCCAGGCCCGGGCCGGCGGCCCGCTGACGGTCTACGGCGACGGCAGCCAGACCCGCTGCTTCGCCCACGTGCGCGATATCGTCGAGGCGCTCGACCGGCTGTGTGGCCGGGAGAGCGCCGCGGGACGCGTGTTCAACGTCGGCAACCCCGAGGAGGTCAGCATCCAGCGCCTGGCCGAGCGGGTGCGCGACGCGGTCGATCCGGCGGCGGCGATCGAGCACGTGTCCTACGAACAGGTCTACGGGGCGGGCTTCGAGGACATCGTGCGGCGCGTGCCCGACCTGTCGCGGATCGCCGCCGAGATCGGCTACGCGCCGCGCTACGACCTCGCGGGCATCATCGCCGAGCTGTGTGACGGAGGCTGAGATGGGCCGCAAGCGACGCAAGAAGGGCCGCCGCTCCGAGACGCCGAAGGAGGCGCAGGCGGAAGCGGAGGAAGCGCCGCCGAGCGCGCCTCCCGAGCCGGCGCTGAGCAGCAAGCAGCGCTGGCTCTACCGCCTGTCCCTCCTGTTCCTGTTCCCCTGCCTGATCTTCGGAAGCTACCTCTGGCTCGAGCCCGTCGGCCTCCTGTTCCTGCTGCGCGAGGCGCTCGGCGGCGCGCTCCCCCTGTTCGCCTGGGGGCTGCCCCTGCTCGGCGCGGCGAGCCTGGTCGTGTTCTGCTGGCTCGAGGGCCTGCGCCGTCCCTCGCGCACCCCGTTCTGGGTCGGCCCGGTGCTGATCGCCGTCGGGGTCGCCCTCGGGCACGCGGCCTTTCCGCCCCTCGACCTGAACATCCTCGCCTACGTCTGCTTCGTCCCCTGGCTCTACTTCCTGATCCGCGAGCGCACCCGGCGCGCGCTGGTGCTGACATGGGTGTTCGGCTACCTGCACCTCCTGTTCACCTCGACCTGGATCGAGGTCGTCGCCCCCGAGGGGCTGTGCGGCGCGGCCTTCCTCCAGGGCACCTACGCCTGCCTGTTCGGCATCGGCATCCGCCGGGGCTTCCGCCGCAGTCGCCTGCCGCTGAGCCTGCTCGCGGCGGTGTTCTGGGTCGCGGAGGAGTACTGGCGCTCGGCCTTCCTCTTCATCAAGTACCCGCTCTGCCAGCTCGGCTACACCCAGTCCTCGCAGCTCTGGTTGATCCAGGTGGCGGAGCTGACCTCGGTGTACGGCGTCTCCTTTTTCGTGCTCGCGGTCAACGGCTTCCTCGCCGAGCTGTGCCTGACCCGGGCCTGGAAGCGGGGCCTGGCGGTGCTCGCTCCGGCGCTGCGGCCGGCGAGCTGGGCGCTGCCGCTCGCCGCCGGGGTGTTCCTGGCCGGCTTCGGCTGGTACCGGCTCGGGCCGGGGGAGGTGCCGATGGTCGAGGGGCCACGGGTGGCGCTGATCCAGGGGAACCTCAGCCAGCAGCGCAAGGACCTCGACAAGGAGCGCGGCTGGACCGCCTCGGAGCGGTTGAAGATGTACGGGGACCTGACCCGCACCCTGGCCGACGACGACTCCGTCGACCTCCTGTGCTGGCCCGAGACCTTGCTGCCGATGCCCTCGAGCAACCATCTGCCGCTGGTCGCCTTCCCGGGCTGGGGCCTGATGAGCCGTCAGACCCCGCTCGAGTACGCGGTGCTGCTCGACTGCCCCTTCCTGTACGGACAGATGCACTTCGAGTTCAAGGGCCCGCGCCTGACCGCGGAGCCGGGCAGCGAGGACTGGTACCGCGAGGTGCGGGAGATGTACTTCGACCTCCGCGAGCTCGAGAACGGGGTCGACTACGACGCCCACAACAGCGCCTTCCTGATGGACACCGACGGCGCGCTGCTCGGCCGCTACGACAAGCTCTGCCCGGTGCCGATGAGCGAGTACCGGCCCTTCCAGGACACCTGGCCGTGGATGTTCTCGCTGCTCGGCAACCTCGTGCCGCCGGGCTTCACGCACTACCGGGAGGGAGAGGGGGCGGTCGTGATGCCGATCCGGGCGAAGGCGACGGGCGAGACCTGGGGCATGGCGCCGTCGATCTGCTGGGACACCGTGTTCCCGGAGGACATGGCCAAGCTGTGGCGGGCGGACGCCGACTTCATGGTCAGCGTGTCGAACGACGCCTGGTTCGAGGGCACGACCAACCCGCAGATGATGCTCGAGGCGACCGCCTTCCGGGCGATCGAGGGCAGGCGCGCGATCGCCCGGGTGGTCAACACTGGATGTACTTCCTTTTATGACGCATCCGGAAGACGCACCGACATCGATGTCGCAGGCGAACGTTACGGGGTCGAGGGCACACTGGTGCTGCCGGTGATGACCTCCCGGGTGGAGAGCTTCTACACCCGCCACGGCAACGTCTTCGTGCACGTGGTCTGCGTCGTCGCGGTCGGGTTGTTCGCCTGGTCCCTCCGCCGTCGCCGTGACAATCGCGTGACACAGATATGACGGATGTGTGAAGCCAAAAGCCAGAATGCTGGGGTACGCGAAAGTCGCAACTCGGCCTTTTGCCCCTACGCCAAGTCACGGGAGTGAGTATGAGCGCCCTGGGAAAAGTTTTCACGATCATTGTCTTCCTCGCCTCCTGCGTGACGCTCGGCGTCAACAGCACTCTGTACATGCAGCAGCGTGACTACCGGATGGCCTACGAGAACCTGCAGAAGAAGCTGCAGGAGATCTCGAAGCAGGACACCGAGCAGATCCTCGCGCTGCGTCAGCAGATCGACAACCGGGACGAGGAGATCCGCGCCAACCGTGAGGTTCTGCGCAGCCTGAAGGCTTCCCTGCAGGATCTCGGCGAGGCCTACGAGGCCTCCGAGCTCGAGCGCGCCCAGCGTTCGGCCGAGTTCGGCATCCTGCTCGAGTCGCACCAGACGATCTCCCAGGAGCTCGGCAACAAGGAGTCCGAGATCCGCACCCTCGAGACCAACCTCGAGCAGGCGAAAGAGCAGCGCGACGTCGCCTACAACCACAAAGAGACCGCCGAGCAGCAGCTCGCCGTGCTCGTCGCCCGGACGGCCCAGTTCGAGGAGTCGAACGCCGACCTCAACATGCTGATCGCCGAGCTGCAGGAGAACCTGTCGTCCGCCGAGTGGACGCTCGACCTGCTGCGCGAGAAGTACGACATCTCGCTGCTGATCGCCGACCTGCCGGCGCCGCCGATCGACGCCAAGGTCGTCTTCGTCAGCAACGAGACCGACCCGGCCGTCTGCTCCCTGTCCGTCGGCCAGGAAGACGGTGTGCGCAACGGCTACCAGTTCACGATCTGGCGCGGACAGGAGTTCGTCGGCCGCGCGATCGTCGAAGAGGCCCTCGCCGATATCTCGCACTGCCGCGTCCTGTTCACCAAGGAAGGCAGCCAGGTTTCGGTTGGCGACAACGCGACGACCCGCTAAGCCCAGCGAGAAGGAGAACGGTCATGGCCGCAGACGATGCCCTGCAGATCCGCCGCACCCACCCGACCGAGTCGGCGATGCTGATCCTGGCGACGATCTTCTTTATCGTCAGCTCCTACCTCGTCGTCTCCGAGACCCGGGCGCGCTACGTGCGTGGGCCGTCCGAGTGGGAGATGCAGCGGGGAGACGCTGTCGACAAGAGCAACGACTTCATCGACGATCTCGACGCCGAGCGCGAGGAGAACGGTCTGGCGACGCCCGACGACGGCTGATCCGGACCGCGCGAGTCGACGTGAGGGGCGGCCTGGCCGCCCTTCTTGCGTTTGTTGGGGGCGGAGCGCGGCGCGATCGAAGACGAGCGCGCGTGCCCTCCCCGGATCGACCTCCTCGCCGTATACTGCAGGCATGCCTTGCCGTTTCCTCCACCTTCCACCGCGAGGGGTCCATGACTGACGAACAGACGAAGCTGATCGCTGCCGCCGCTGCCGCTGCCTGGTCGGACGGCGACCTCGTGCCCGCCGAGCGGGCGCAGGTGCTCGCCCTCGCCCGCATGCTGAAGGTCGACGATGAGGCGGCGGTCGAGGCGCTGCTCGTGTCGGAAGAGGCGGCGCAGGCCGCGCTCGCTGTCGGCTCACTGGGGGGAGAGCAGGCGCTGCGCCTGTTCTCCGTCGCCCTCAACGTCACCCTCGCCGACGGCCGCTTCCTCGAGGTCGAGGAGTACTTCCTGCGCAAGCTCGCCGTCCGCCTCGGGCTGTCCGACGAGACGGTCGACGAGGCGATCGGGCTCGCCCGCGGGGGAGACTGAGCCCCGGCCAGGAGCACGAGACAGCAACGGCTGATGGGGTCGGAGGCTCACCAGAGCATCCCAAAGCAGGGGCGGGGTCTGCCTCGCCCGCCGGAGGGATGGACCGACAGGCGGCGTATTCCTCAGGGACAGCTGGGGAACTGCGTCGCCGCCGGCACCTTGGGGACGTTGCCCGCCGCGAAGTCGGCGAGGAAGCAGCGGTACTGGAACTTCGGCGGCTCGGTCTGGAAGACGGTCTCGTGGCCGTCCTCGATGCCGTCCTCGGGGTGCTGCACGACGACCGCGGTGTAGGGCACGCCCCAGGGCCCGAGGCGGTTGCCGCTGGTCGGCAAGGGCAGGCGCTGGCGGCCGCTGAAGGGCAGCAGGTCGCCGAGCGGGGTGAAGGCGCCGAGGCTCGGATGGTGCCGGTCCAGCTCGGGGCCGGCGAGGTCGAGCCCGAGGGAGAGGCTGGTCGCGTTCGCGATCGGCGGCATGATGTAGGTGTCGACGATGCCCTGCAGCATCAGGATGTGGCGGGGCGCGCCGACCAGCGGCTCGTCGGTGATCATCCGCGCGTAGAGCGGCGGGTCGGCCGCCTCCCCCGCCCACTGCAGCAGGCTGAGCGCCGGGTCGTGCAGGTGCACCTGGCGCTGGCCGTTGTAGGCGAGGATCAGCTCGGCCATCGGCTTGATCGGCAGCGGGCTCTGCTTGTGCAGGACGTTCTCGATCCAGCTCCCGCCCGCGCCGCTGAGGATCGCCGCGCCGTACTTCGGCTGCATCGCGAGGGTCAGCGGCGCGATGGTCGCCCCCATCGAGTGGCCGAACAGGGCCAGGGTGCTGGTGTCGATCCGCACCGGGCCGCCGCCAGGCACCGACAGGTTCGGGTGGCTCGCGGGGATGGTCACGGTGCCGAGGATCTCGGCGAGCAGGGCGAGCTCGAGGGCGGACTGGCGCAGGTTGTCGCGCATCGCGATCGGGTTGGAGAAGTTGAAGATCAACACCTGCTCATCCATGCCCGTGATGTTGCGCAGGCCGCCGTGGGGACCGTCGATCGCGATGCCCATGTAGCCGACGGCCGCGAACTCCTGGGCCGGGCCGCTGCCCGGCGCGGCGCTGCCGTGCGCGACCGGGTGCACGCCGCGGTCGACCAGGGGCACGTCGCCGCCCATGCCCGTGCGGATGGTGACGACGGCGGGGAAGCCCGCCGCGGGCATGGGCTGGTGCGGGATGGTGAAGTACAGGTTCGCGGTCTCGTGCCGCTGCAGCACCGGTTGCCGAGCGGCGTCGAGCGCCCAGGCGCCGCCGGCGAGGAGGAAGGGCGGCGTGCCGCCCTGGTAGACCGGCATCTCGATCGTCGTGTGGTAGACGCTGTAGTTGGCGTGGTCCTCGACGTGGCTGGGCGTCGCGAGCGGCTGCGGCAGCGGCTGGCCGAGGACGTGGGCGGTCAGGTTCTCGAGGTCGCGGCTCGGCCGATCGGTGCGGAACACCGCCACGCCGGCGAGGTCGGTGCGCGGGATGCCCGCTGCGTCGATGCCGGCCAGGGCGAGCTGGTGCTCGGCGAAGGCAGCCGCCGGCATGCCCGACGGCTGCACGCCGTTCGCCAGCTCGGCCATCGCGACCGGGACGCCGAGAGAGTCGCCCAGCGTGTCGCGTACGGCCCGCGTGACGACCGCCGCGTACAGGCGCTCGGGCCGCAAGGGGCAGCCCTGCAGGGGGACCAGGGAGAGCAGGTTGTCGTCGCCGTAGGCTCCGGCGTCCGCGGTGAAGGCGACATCGACCGGCAGGCGCTGCAGGTAGTCGGGGCTCTGCGGATCGACGCCGAGCAGGAAGACCGGCGCGTCCGGCAGCAGGCTCTCTTCGTAGCCCGGCAGGTTGCCCGTCGCGAGCGGGGCGTCGCTGCGGAAGAAGATCCCCGAGCTCAAGCCGAAGCCGAAGGCGTCGTTCTTGACCGCGTCGACCATGCCCTGCACGAACAGGTTGAAGCCCCCGGGGAAGTGGGCCATGTCGATCTTGCCGTTCGCCCGGCGGCGGCTCTCATCGGGCAGGGGCCGCGCGTAGAAGTCGGTCAGGGCGGCGTAGTCCATCGAGATGCAGGTGCCGGACACGGGGACCGGCAGCGGTGTGGGGGTGGGCGCGGGCGTCGGCGTCGGGGCCGGGACGACGACGTTGCCGGCGTTGCCCGCGTTGCCCGCGTTGCCAGTGTTGCCCGCGTTGCCAGCGTTCCCCGCGCTGCCGGCGTTCCCCGCCGCGCCGGCGGTCGTCGCCGCGCTCCCGCTGCTCGAGCTCGAGCCGCACCCTACCCCGACCACGAGCAGCAGCCCGAGGCACCACGAAAACAGCCTTCGCCGACGACCGGCCATGCCTACCTCCACCCGTCTCGGCGACGGGGCGGAATCCCTTCCGACAATGCAAGACGCGTAGCAAACCCTGTACGGTATGCGATGTCAAGGTTTACTGACCTCCGCATAGGCTCCGTCCCGGAGGGGGGTCGGTTCGCGGCCAACGAAGGGACTCCCCTCAGGCCCGCAGGCTGCCCCACAGCATCGCCGCCCCGCCGACGATCGCGCAGTAGCCCGCGAACCAGCCGAGCCGCTGGCGCACGACCAGCCGGACCATCCAGCGGCAGGCGAGCACCCCGCCGACGAAGGCGGCGCAGAAGCCGAGCACGAGCGGCAGCGCGAGGTCCCCTCCGACCTCGGCCTCGAGGAGCTCGAGGAGGGCGGCCCCGAGGATCGGGGGGAGCGCCATCAGGAACGCGAAGCGCGCGGCTTCTTCCCGCCGCACGCCGAGCAGAAGCGCACAGGCGATGGTCGCTCCGGAGCGGGAGATCCCCGGCAGGACGGCGACCGCTTGCGCGACGCCGATCAGCAGGGCCGCGCCGTAGCCGGGCTCGCCGGTGCCGGTGGCGTGGCGGGCGATCAAGAGGAGCGTGGCGGTGACGCAGAGCATCGCGCCGACGAGGACGATCCGGCCCGAGAAGAGCCCCTCGACCGCATCCTTGAACAGCAGCCCGACCACGAGCACCGGAAGCATCGACAGCGCGAGCTTCAGGGTGTAGCTCTTCTCGCGGTTCCAGGTCCGGCTCGGCAGGCCGCGCAGCAGCTCCATGATCGGCTTGCGGAAGACGACCAGCGTGCTGAGCGCCGTCGCGGCGTGGACGACGACGTTGAACAGGAGCCCGCTCTCCAGGTCGAGACCGAGGAGCGCGCGTCCCAGCTCGAGATGGCCGCTGCTGCTGACAGGGAGGAACTCGGTCAGACCTTGCAACCAGCCGAGCAACAGGGCTTCCCACCAGGTCATCGCCATCCTCCCCGCCTGGTCAGGCGCTGCCGAGAGACAAGCCCGGCACGCGGGCTCCACGCCTCACGCCGAAGAAGTGCAGGTCCGCGTACCACAGGCACCAGGATCCGAGCCCTCGGTGCGGCGTCGTCCCTAGTCGTGCCTTATCGGAGACGGAGGGCCCTCGCTGCAACCGGCTCCCTGGAAATGACCGGTGACGGTTGCTATCGTATCGAAGGTGAGGATCGCAGGGCGAGCGCGGTGCAGCGTCCCAGGTCTGGCGGCGGCCGGAGGGGGAAACCAGCATGGGCGAACCGGCAGGTCCGGGCGAGTTGCCTCCTCGCCTTCTCGACGCTTCCTATGACAACGAGCTGCAGTCGATCGTCGAGCGCGCCGCACACACCCTGCGGGCTCCGATCGCGCTGGTCACCCTGGTCCTCGACCAGAT
>JAUIEM010000383.1 GCA_030428695.1 bacterium | reverse complement strand
AAGAAGGCCGAAGAAGCCAAGAAGGCCGCTGAGGCAAAGAAGGCCGAAGAAGCCAAGAAGGCCGCTGAGGCAAAGAAGGCCGAAGAAGCCAAGAAGGCCGCTGAGGCAAAGAAGGCCGAGGAAGCGAAGAAGGCCGCCGCGGGGAAGGGCGACGAGGCCCGGAACATCGCCGAGGCCCAGAAGGCCGCGGCGAAGTCCTCGAGCGCGAAGGCGAAGCCCTCGAGCGCGAAGGCGAAGCCCTCGAGCGCGAAGGCGAAGCCCTCGAGCGCGAAGGCGAAGCCCTCGAGCGCGAAGGCGAAGCCCTCGGGAACCAGGAAGTCCGCCGCGGGAAAGGCTTCGGGGACGAAGAAGGCCCCGTCGGCACAGTCTTCGAGCGCGGGCAAGGCCGCCAGCGAGTCGTCCTCGTCGAAGGCGGCGGCGTCCGCGGCCGCCAAGGGGGCCTTTGGGGTCACCGCCGGGGCGTCGGGCTGGACCTTCTACCTGCGTCCGCGCACGGTCCCCTTGCTCGACTTCGCGCAGCCGGTGTTCGTGGTCGGCAGCTTCAACGGCTGGACCGATGCGGTCAATGACCCCGACTGGCGCTTGCAACGCTCGACGGGCGGGAGCTATGTTCTCGATGTCGCGCGGGACAAGATCCCCGCCGGGGCCGAGTACAAGTTCTACTACGGTGCGGGCCAGTGGTTCCCGGACGGTCCGAACCTGGAGTGTCCGGCGTCGTAGCGCGCGTCCGCCGTCGCCGGACGCGGACTGCGGGTGCCGCGAGGAGGCCTGATGCCGTCTGACTCACCGGCCTTGGCGCGGGAGTCCTTGCTGCCGGTCCCGAGCCCGGAGCGGAGGGCTGGCACAGCGCGGACACGAGGTGCTCGACCGTGGGCTCCGGGCCTGATCGCGCGCGTCGTCTTCCTCAGCCTCGCCCTGGCGCTGTGCGGCTGTCAGGTGGCCAGCGCGCCGCCCCGCGCGGGCAACTCCTCCCCCTCCCCCGAGCCCGAGCAGAGAACCCGCGCGCCGACGTCGGCTCCCTCGGACGACGGCGAGCTCACCGTCGCCGTCGTCGGGGTCCTGTGCCGTCCCTTCGCGGTCAAGCTCGAGACTCCCGCGGTCCAGGAGGCGCCGGCGATCGGCCGGTCACTCAGCGAACGCTTCAGCGACGCGATCGATGCGAGCACCGTCTTCGTCCGCGACGGAGGGGGTCGCTTCCTCCTGCGTCCGATCGTGATGGAGTATCGGGCGACCCGGGCCGGAGACCACAAGACCTACAGCGTCGCCCTGAGCTGCGCGCTCATCCGCGTCGGCGATCAGCGCACCGAGTTCGCCGCCAAGGGCTCCGGAGCCGCGAGCACCGCCGACGTAGGTGCGAACGCGCGGACGGACGCCGAAGCGGCGGCGATCGCGGACCTCGTCGACGCCCTCGAGCGCGAGGCTTCGCGGCTCCGCTGAGCTTCCAGCGCCTTGCTGATCGCCGCATACTGCCCTCCGCAGAAGTTCTTCCTCGTCCGGCGGGCGGGGGCAAACCCCGCCCCTACAAGGTCATCGAGAGCTGTCTGACAGCATGTAGGGGAGGGGTTCACCCCCTCCCGTTGTTGGCCGGGAACCGACGTCCCCCTCCGGCACAGGACTCATGCGGCGGTCAGTGGGTTCTTCCGCGACCGGCGGGCGGGGGTAAACCGGGTAAACCCCGCCCCTACAAGAAACTCGAGCAGTCGTGGGACAAACATGTAGGGGAGGGGTGCACCCCCTCCCCTCGCAGTTCGTGAGCTGACCTCCCCTCGCGGGACAAAACATACGCGGAGGTCAGTAAGTTCTTCCGCGACCGGCGGGCGGGAGTAAACCCCGCCCCTACAAGAAACTCGAGCAGTCGTGGGACGAACATGCAGGGGAGGGGTTCACCCCCTCCCGCCGTTGGCCAGGAACCGACGTCCCCCTCCGGCACAGGACCTATGCGGAGGTCAGTCGCTGACTAGCGCCCGGCCTGCTCGCGTTTCGTCGCGCAGGCGATGCAGGTCGTCGCGTAGGGCAGCGCGTTGATGCGCGCGGTCTGGATATCCCCTCCGCAGTCGACGCACACCCCGTAGCTCCCATCGTCCATGCGGGCGAGGGCGGAGCGGATCGCGTCGATCTGGTGGTGGCCCTCGTCGTGCAGGAAGGAGAGCACCTCGTCGTTCTCGACGGCGACCGCCTGCTCTTCGAAGTCGGCGGAGACCGGTCCGTCACGGCGCAGGAGGTCGCTCTCGACCTTGGCCGTGCGCCGTTCGAGATGCGCGAGCAGTTTCTCGAGCTGGGTGCGGCGTTTGGCGTGTTTCATAGGACCCTCTCTTCACCACGACGACGGTTCTCTTTCCCGCAGGTACATTCCAGGTTTATCATCTGCGCGCCCAGTGTGCGAACTGGAGAGTTGTCGGTGCGTTTCTACTCCCAACTCGGGCAGGACCGCTGGGTGCTCGGCGACCACGGCCCGGAGCCAGGCTTCTTCGTCGAGGTCGGCGCCTGCGACGGCGTGCTGTTCTCGAACACCCTCGCCCTCGAGGAGGCGGGCTGGCGCGGCATCTGCGCCGAGCCCAACCCGGCCTTCTACCGCGCCCTGGTCGCGCGCCGTCGCTGCGCGACCAGCCCGCGCTGCGTGTTCCGCGCCTCCGGCCAGCGCCTCAGCTTCAACCCCTGCCCCGCGGTGCCGGAGCTCGGAGGCCTGGTCGACTGTTTCGGCGCGGACTGGGCGACGGCGATCCGCCAGGGTTCGGCCGTCCGGCTCGAGGTCGAGACGATCAGCCTGCTCGACCTGCTCCGCGCCTTCGAAGCTCCCGCGACCATAGACTACGTCAGCCTCGACACCGAGGGCTCGGAGCTCGAGATCCTGCGCGGCTTCGACTTCTCGGCGTACGACGTGCGGCGCTGGAGCATCGAGCACAACCACACGCCGGCCCGGCGCGCGATCCACAGCCTGCTGACCGTCCACGGCTACCGGCGGGTAACGCACCGGGAGCTCTCCGCGGCCCACGGCGCCGAGGTCCATCCCGGCGAGACCTCCTGGCAGCGGCCGGACTTCGACGACTGGTACGTGCGGCGCTGAACCCCGTTCGATTCACCGGGTGAACGATCAGTCGAGCGCGAGCAGCAGGGTCCGGAAGCGTACGGAGAAGTCGTGGTCCTGGGGATTGCCCGCCGCGGCCTCCCGCGGAGCGGCCTCCCGGCAGGTCGCGAACAGCGCCGCCCGCTCGGGGAACACCCGGGCCAGCGCCGGCAGCCGCCCTTCGGCGTCGGCGTAGCGCGCGAGGAACAGCCAGAAGCCGCGGTCCTCGCGTCCGAGGCCGGTGACCAGGTTCCGCAGCTGCTCCTCGGTGCTCGGCACGATGTCCCTCCGCACCACGATCCTACCACGCGCGGGGTCCGGCGTCGCGCCCCGGGGAGACCGGCGCTCAGACCCGTCCCTGGGCGAGCTCGCTCAGGGCGTAGGCCTCGTCCCAGTCGGGCTCGGCGCCTTTCTTCAGCGTCGTGCAGGTGGTCTGCCAGATCGAGCCCACGGAGCCTTCCGGGGTGCTGCGCTCGGTCGTTTCCCCCATCGTAGCAGCTCCCGGGCTTCCCGGCAGTTGACCGGGTAGGATGGTGCTCCACTGTCCCCGCGGAGGAAGCGCCGATGGACATGCCCGTGCTGACCACCCCGCGGGTCCCGATCCGCCCCCTGACCCCCGCCGACCTCGACGCCGTGCTCGCGGTCACCGGCGAGGCGGACCGCGCCGCCGCCGTCACTGCGGAGGTCGGGCTGTACTATGCGCTGGCCCCCGCTGCCCGCGGGCGGGGCTACGCGACCGAGGCGGGGGGCGCGCTGCTCGGCTACGGCTTCGAGGTGCTGCGCCTCGGCCGCATCGTCGCGACCACCACCCGGGAGAACCTCGCCTCGCAGGGAGTGATGCGCCGGCTCGGCATGCGCCTCCTCGAGAACCCCTGGCCGGAGCCGCCCTGGCTGCAGATCGTCGGCGTGCGGGACAACCCGGGGGCGTAGGCCTCAGGCGCGGGCCTTGCGGCGCTGCCAGGCGCGGCGCACGTAGGTGTCGAGGGAGAGCTTGCCCGGACCGGTCAGGACCAGGGCGAGGAAGGGGATCAGGTAGAGCAGGGCCGGCTCCTTGCTCGCTCCGTCCCCCATCGTCCAGGGATCGGCCGCGTGCACGATGAAGGCCGCGACCCCCATGGTGAAGACGAGCGCGCCCGCGGACAGGCGCGTCGCGAGGCCGACCATCACGAGCAGGGCGCCGAAGAACTCGGCGCCGACCGCCGACAGCAGGCTGAGCTCGGGGCCGAGTCCTAGAGGGTCGGCGAACTTGTCGAGCTCGCCGGCGAGCACGCGCTGCAGCTTCCCCCAGCCGTGGGTCAGCATGTAGCCGCCGACCCCGAGCCGCAGGATCAGCAGGCCGAGGTTGTTCATCAGTCGGGTGCGGGCATCGGTCATCTTCTGTGCTCCCGGGTGCGGGTCGGCCGCGATCCTACCAGATCCCCCGCCGCCGGGGCAGACTCATGCGATGGGATGCGCGGGAGCGTCGGCGACGGGTTCGAGCTCGATCTGTGCGATGTGCAGCGCAGGGACATCAGGGACGAGGGCGTCGATCGGGGGCAGCTCGGCGCGCATCGCGGGGGTCCTGCAGGTCGTGTTCACGCAGTGTAGCACAGCTCGCGGAGGCCACGGCGAACGCTCGCGATGGCGGCCTTCCGGTCTATGTGGTAGTTGTCGGGGCACGTAAGTTTCCAAGGCCGACTCGAACACTTCTGGAGCCGGCACGTGCATCGCTTCTGGAACGTCCTGACCCGCCCCCTGCTCGACGCGATCGACGCCCGCGCCCTGCTCGAGGTCGGCGTCGCCGAGGGCGCGCAGACGCGGCTGTTGCTCGACCGTTGCGCGGAGGTCGGCGGTAGTCTGACCGCGATCGATCCGGCCCCCGGCGCTCCACTCGCGAAGCTCGAGGCCGCCCACGGGCCGCGTCTGCGCCTGCTGCGTGCACGCAGCCTCGAGGTGCTCCCCGGCCTGGAGCCGTTCGACGCCGCGCTGATCGACGGCGATCACAACTGGTACACGGTGCTGTCCGAGCTGCGCCTCCTGCACGCCCGCGGCCACGGCCGCTGCCTGCTGCTGCTGCACGATGTCGGCTGGCCCTACGGCCGGCGCGACCTGTACTACACGGCGGGCAGCGTGCCGGCGGCGTTCCGCCATCCGAGCCGGCGCGGGGGCCTGCAGCCGGGACGCGGGGCGCCCCTGCCCGGGCGGGGCATGAACGCGTATCTCGAGCACGCCCGCTTCGAGGGCGGACCCCGCAACGGCGTACTGACCGCGGTCGAGGACTTCCTCGCCGAGCACCCCGAGCGCTACGAGCTGACCGTGATCCCGAGCCTGTTCGGCTACGCGATCGTCGCTCCGCGTGAGCTGCTCGGCCGCTGTCCACGGCTGCGGGCGCTGCTCGACGCGCTGCGCGTCGGCGAGCGGGCGCAGGCGCTGCGCGTCACCGCCGAAGAGCGGCACGCGCGGCTGTGGGCCGCCTTCCACGACCTCCAGCGGCGGCTGCCCGCGCGGCCGCGGCTGTCGGTGATCGTCGTCGTCCACGACATGGTCCGGGAGGCGCCGCGGACCCTGCGCTCCCTGGCGACCCCATACCAGACCAACATCGACCCGGGCGCGTACGAGGTCATCGTCGTCGAGAACGGCTCGAGCCAGCCGCTGCCGGCGGAGGTCGTCGCCGGCCTGCCCGCGAACTTCCGCTACTTCCACCTGGACGACGCGAGCCCCTCGCCGGTGCCAGCGATCAACTTCGGTCTGGCCCGGGCACAAGGCGCGCTGATCGGCGTCTGGATCGACGGCGCCCGGCTCGCGACCCCCGGGCTGCTGTCCTGGGCCCAACGCGCGGCCAGCCTGGCGGCGCGGCCGCTGATCGTCACGCTGTCCTGGCTGCTCGGCCCGGGCATCCAGGGCGAGACGATGCTCGCCGGCTACGACCAGGCCGTCGAGGACGGGTTGCTCGAGGAGATCGGCTGGCCCGCGCAGGGCTACCGGCTGTTCGAGATCGGCGTGCTCGCGGGCAGCAACTCGAGCGGCTGGTTCGGCCCGAACATGGAGAGCAACGCCTTGTTCCTGCCGCGCGCCCTGTGGGACGAGCTCGGCGGCTATGACGAGGCCTTCGACCTGGCCGGCGGCGGCTTCGCCAACCTCGACACCTACCGGCGGGCCTGCGAGCTGCCCGACAGCGAGCTGATCGTGCTGCTCGGCGAGGCGACGTTCCACCAGCTGCACGGCGGGATCGCGACCAACGTCCCCCCCGACGAGCTGCGCCGGCGCGCGAAGCCGTGGCGGGCCCAATACGAGCGCTTGCGGGGGCGCGCCTGGGAGCGGCCGCGCAAGCGCCCGGTGCTGGTCGGGAAGCTCCCGCCCGAGGCCGACCGGCACCGGCAGACTCTGGCCGGGCTCCAGGAGACCTAGCGTGCATCCGAGCTCCTACGCCCACATGGCCGCCCTGGTCGAGCGCTACCTGGCTGGACATGCCTCGCTCACCGTCGTCGACCTCGGCAGCTTCGACGTCAACGGCTGCTTCCGCCCGCTCTTCTCCCGCGAGGGCTGGAGCTACACCGGCATGGACGTCGCGGCCGGGCCGAACGTCGATGTCGTGCTCGGCGACCCCTACCACCTGCCGACCGCCGACGACGCGGTCGATGTCGCGGTGTCCGGCTCGACCTTCGAGCACGTCGAGCAGTTCTGGCGCCTGTTCGAGGAGATGTGCCGGATCGTCAAGCCCGGCGGCATGCTGTTCCTGATCGCGCCCTCCCGCGGCCCGGAGCACCGCTACCCGGTCGACTGCTGGCGCTTCTACACCGACGGCATGGCCGCCCTGGCCAGGCTCGCCGGGGTCGAGCTGGTCGAGGCGCACACCGACTGGGAGAGCACGGAGCACCACGGCAGCGCGGTGTGGGGCGACACGGTCGGGGTCTTCCGCGTCCCGGTACCTCCCGCCTTCGAGGCGGAAGAAGACGGGCTGCGGAAGCTCGGCAGCGGCCTCTGGGTGCCGGCGGCGACCAGCGCCCACGAGGCAGCGCTGCTCGACGAGATCCTGGCGGGCCGGGAGTACCTGCTGCCCGCTCTGCCGGCGCAGTGGCGCGACAAGCTCGTCCTCGATGTCGGCGCGAACGTCGGCGCCTTCGCGACGTTCGCGCGAGCGGCCTTTCCTTCTGCGCGCATCCTCGCCTTCGAGCCCTCGCCCCGGTCTCTGCCGGCGCTGCGCCGCAACGCCGCAGCCCTCGGTGTCGAGGTGCGACCGGTCGCGCTCAGCGCCGAGGCCGGAAGCCGGACCTTGCGCCTCGGAGGCTGTTCCTCGGGGATGACCGACTCCTTCCACCCGAACCGTCTGTCCTCCTCGGAGGAGGTCGAGGTCGCCGTCGAGGACGCCGCCGAGCTGTGCGCCCTGGGCGAGATCGCCCTGCTCAAGCTCGACACCGAGGGCGAGGAGGTGCCGATCCTGCGCCGCCTCGGGCGGGCGCTCGGCGCGATCGTGAGCGTGCTCTGCGAGTTCCACAGCGAGGCCGACCGGCGCGCCATCGATGCCCTGCTCGCACCGAGCCATCTGCAGTACTTCGCGCAGGCCCGTGTGCCCCACCGCGGCACCGTCGGCTACCTGCAGCGCGCGGTGTGCAGAGAGGGGGGCCTCGGCTTCCGCGCGATCGAGCGAGGACCGTAGGCCTCCTGGCCCTCTAGCCGGCGTCGAACCAGTCCGCGACCGTCGAGTCCCAGCGCAGCACGCCGGACTGTTCGAGGCTGCGGGCCCGCGCCTCGCCGAGCACCATGCGCGCGAGCTCGGCGTCGAGCCCTCCGCGTTCGAGCAGGGCGTACAGCCGGCGCATGTGCCAGCCCGTGGTGCGGTCGTGGCGGGGATTCCGGCGCAGCGCATCGCCCTGGTGGGCGACCTTGGCCCGGAACTGCGCGATGCTGCGCATCGGGTAGTGGTAGATCAGCGTCGCCCGGGCCCGTGTGCGCGCGTCGGATCTGCACTGCGCGTCGTGGTTCCCCATCCCGATGCGCAGCACCTCTTCGACCCGCGCGATCACCTTGCCAGGCAGCGCGCGCAAGAGGAGCTCGACGCGCAGCGGCGTGTCCGGGTCCGGGGCCGGCTCGGCGGCACCGGTCGGAGCGACGACCCGCAGCCGGTTGTGGAAGAAGCGGTAGTCGGGTCGTGCGAGGTCGACGCTCCGCGCGAGCAGATTCTGGCGCGGCACCTCGACCAGGCTCACCGGGCGGTCGAGCTCGCTCTTCAGGTCGCCGCTCGCGCACACCCAGAGCTCATCGGCGTCGTTGAGGATCACCCAGTCGGCGCAGCCTTCCTCCCGGATCCCGGCCACCAACGCGGTCATCCACAGATCCTGGTCGAGCGTGCGGGCGGGCTCGTCGACGATCTGCAGGTCGAGCTCGCCGCGCAGCTCCTCGAGCCGCTCGCGGGTGCCGTCGACGCTGCCGTTGTCGAGCACCCGGAAGCAGTCGACGCCGTGGGCCGCGTGGTAGCGCAGGTTCCCCTCGATAATGTCGAGCTCGTCCCGGACGACGAGCGCCATCGCCAGCCGCATCGCTCAGCGCTCCATCAGCCGCAGCGGCCGTCCGGCGAGGGACTGCGTCGCGCGGACGGTCGAGGCGAGACGCGCGTCGAGCGCGGACAGCAGGGCCGGCTCCAGGTCGGGGTAGACCTGCCGGTTGTGCGGGGCGCAGCGCGGCGTGAACGACGGGTCGACGCCGAGGAAGCGGAAGATGCGCCGCAGCGCCGACTGCGGGCCGTCCGCGAGCTCGGCCAGGCTGAGCACACAGAAGCGCTCCCGGGGGAAGAAGCGCAGGTAGCGCCGCCACTGGACGTCGTAGCGGGAGGAGCGCACGTAGAGGAAGTTCCAGAAGTACTGCCCGCAGCTGCGCGGGAAGTCCTGATCGGCGTAGCGCCCGTCCTCGGCCGCGAGCGCCGCGGCGAAGTCCGCGATCGGCTCGTGGCCGTAGCGGCGCATGTGCTGGAACAGCGACCAGGCGCGGAGGCTGGGCCGGCGCAGGATCAGCACGAACTGCGCGGCCGGGAACAGCGCGGCGAGGACCGGGGCCGACTCGGGGTTGGAGAAGTAGACGTGGCTCGCGTCGCCGACCCGTTGCCCGGGGCGCGCGCCGTCGAACAGGCGGAAGTAGCTGATCGGGTCGGGGACGACCTGGAAGGGCCGCGAGAAGAACGAGGGCTCCTTCGGGGTCGGCAGGAAGATCTCCGGGTGCTCGTTGAGCGCGTGGTAGAGCGTGGTCGTCCCGCATTTGCCCGCGCCGAGCAGGAAGAAGTCCGGCGTCCGTACCGGGCCCGGCACGCTGGGGTCGAGCGCGGGATCTCGTGTCGTCGGCAGCGGCCCGACTGGCATGGGCATCTCCGAAGCGGGGTGCTTGGCGTAGCGTAGCAGCTCGGGCAAGCTCAGGGATGGTCCTCGATAGAAGCGACTGTCGTCGCCCCTCGCTCCGCGCTCTTCCGTTTCTTCGCGCAGGAGCCCAACAGCTACGCGGACCCCCCCGGAGCCCCACCCCCGTCGGGCACCGTCAACCGGCCGCCCGCCGCTTCCGCCCCCGACTCGAGCACCAGCATGCGGACCTGGCCGGTGGCGACCAGCCGCTCGCCGACGCGCACATCGGCCGCCCACAGGTGCGAGCGCTTGCCGATCTTGCGCGGTGTCGCCCGGCACACCAGGCGCCCCTC
>JAUIEM010000382.1 GCA_030428695.1 bacterium | reverse complement strand
GACGGCGTCCTGCTCGAAGTGCCACATGGAAGAGCAGGTGATCCCCGGCGCCGACATGCTCAACCGGGGCCGTGAGCTCGTCGAGCAGAAGGGCTGCTACGCCTGCCACAAGATGGACATCCCCGGCCTGCGCATCGGCGAGGACATCCGCAAGACCGGTCCGGACCTGCGCCACGTCGCCCAGAAGATCGCGCGCGGCGCCGAGTTCGTCGAGCGCTGGCTCTGGTATCCGAAGACCTTCCGTCCACTGACCCACATGCCGCGCTTCTGGGGCAACCTGAACAGCGAGTCCGGCGACGGCATCGTGCGCGCCGAGGCCGAGGTCCGGGCGATGACCCACCTGATCCTCGGCACGCGCGACGAGAGCGCGGGCACCGGCCAGCATGTCGACCGCCAGCTGGTTCGTCCCGACTTCGCCCTCGCCTACGACGCCTCCGAAGCTCCGGCCCTGCTCGATTGGCTGCAGACCGAGGTGCGCGGCGACGATCACGAGGACGACGAAGAAGCGGATGAGGCGACCGCACGGGCGCGGCAGCTCGTTCTCGAAGGGCGCAACGCCTTCCGCGCGCTCGGTTGCCTCGGTTGCCACCAGAACGACGTCGACGGCCTCGGGACCTCCGAGCACGGACCGGTGTTGTCGAAGATCGGCAGCAAGGTCAACCCGGCCTGGTTGTTCGACTGGCTGAAGAACCCGAAGGAACACTGGCCCGAGACCATCATGCCCGACCTCCGTCTCAGCGACGACGAGGCGACGGTGCTGGTCAACTACCTGATGCTCTTCCGGGACGACAGCTACTATCGCCAGGATGTGCTCAGCAAGGAGCGCTACGACGAGACGCCGGAAGAAGCCCGCGAGAACCTCGCGAGCATGCTCGTCACCGTCGACGGTCACAGCAAGGAAGACGCGGCGGCGGCCGTCGCCGGGATGTCCGACGCCGAGGTAGCGGCGGGCATCGAAGACCGCGTCCTCGCGTACATGGTCCTCAACCGCGCCGGCGACCTGAGCTCCTACCTGATCGAGATGGAGCGCGGGCTGACCGCCCCGGAAGAGCCGACCGCTGGCCGCACCGTCGACGACATGCGCGAGGAACGCGACAAGCGGATCGCCAGCGAGGTCGCCGCGATGAGCGAGGCCGAGGTCGCCCGGGCCGTGCGCGAGAAGATGCTGCGCTACATGACCTACCAGAAGATGACGGACAACATGCCGTTCTTCGAGGCGCGCGAGAAGGCCCACGCGATGAGCGACGACGAGCTCCTGCAGTTCGTCGGCAACGCGACGATGAACCGCTTCGGCTGCTTTGCCTGCCACAACATCAACGGCTACCTGGACGCGCAGCCGATCGGCGTCGAGCTGACCTACGAGGCCGCCAAAGAGCTCGACAAGCTCGACTTCGGCTTCTGGCACCACACGCTCGAGCACAACAAGCAGGACTGGTTCCTGACCAAGCTGCTCAGCCCGCGCATCTACGACGTGATCCCGTACCACCACCCGGAGGCGATCGACCTCGACGAGGTGGAGCGCAACCCCTACGTCGCGTTCGTCGGGGATTTCGCTGGCGATTCCCGTCCGCGCAACATGATGACCAAGCTCGAGAAGGACCGGCTGCGCATGCCGCACTTCGACCTGACGCGTGAAGAGGCGGAGGCGCTGACCTGCTTCCTGCTCGGACGGGTCAAGGAGCCGATCCCCGAAGAGATGATGTACACCCTCGAGGGCCGCGATCGCATGATCGAGGACGGACGCCGGCTGGTGAAGGAATACAACTGCGCCGGCTGCCACTACATCGGAAACGATGTCGAGAGCTACATGCTCCCGCCGGACCTCGATGGCGTCGCCGACGTGCAGCGGGTGATCGCGGGCGTCTCCGCCAGCGACACCAGCGGCAAGCTCCAGGCGATGGGGGCCCAGCTCGATCGGCTCGTCGCCGTGCTGAGCGAGCCGCTCGAAGTTCCGTACCACGACGCGGACTGGAATCTCGACGCGCTCGCCGAGGTCGAGGCCTTCGAGACCGGAGTCAAGGACTTCGCCAAGGTCACGGCCAAGCAGTACGGCACGACCCTGAAGAAGCTGCGCACCTACGTGGCCTCCGCCCGAGCGGCGGGTGCCTGGGACGCCGAATCCCCCGAGCTCCCGTCGGCCGAGGAGATCGCCGCGCTCGAAGCCCGCTTCAAGGGCCGCGAAAACAGGGACTTCGCCGACGACTTCAAGAACCAGACGGGCTTCAGCAAGCTGACGACGCTGCTCTTCAAGATCGCTCGCTCGGGCGAGTGGCGAGACTCGGACAACGCCCTCGCGGACGAGATCGCGGCGATGACCCCGGCGGCGATCGACACCTTCTTCGCCAACTGGGCCGCGGCCGAAGCCGCGAAGTACGCGGGTGACGAGGACAACGACGCCAAGCGCGCCCTGCGCGAACAGGTGGAGGTGCTGACCAACGTCGGGCTCTACCTCGCCGAGGCCCGCGGCGTCGGCGTGCTGCGCCCGGTCAACCACTTCTGGCTCGAGGGTGACGTCTACCAGACCAGCGACGGTGGCTACATCCAGGGGCGGGTCCTCGAGGCCGACAGCTCGGGGATGAAGTTCCAGGGCAACGACTACTCCCTGGGCTCCTACACCTGGGACGACATCCTCGGAGAGAAGAACGCTGATGGCATGAAGGCGCCCCTCGCTCACCACGGCGCGATCCTGACCGCGCCCCTCGCCCAGGAGGGCGGGAGCGTGCTCCTCGCCGACATCCTGGTCAGGGCGGGTGTCCAGGTCATCGACGTGCGCGGTCTCGGCGAAGGACAGCTGCGCGACATGGTCGACCATGTCAGCGGCCGCCCGCTGTACTCGATCACCGACAAGGCCAACGCGCCGCCGATCCTTCCGGACGAAGGCGAGAAGATCAATGGCGACTGGGTGTTCGAGTTCCTCAAGCGGCCGTACAAGCTGCGCCCGCGGGTCAACGTCCGGATGCCGACCTTCTACTTCACCGACCAGGAGGCGGAACAGCTCGCGGCCTACTTCGCGGCGAAGTCCGAGGTGGCGTACCCGTTCGAGTACCATGATGGCGCGCCGCTGAGCGAAGAGGAGGTCGAGTGGGCAGAAGGCTTCCTGCAGGTGCAGTGCTACAACTGTCACATCGTCGACCGTTCCGCCCCGACCCTGGGGCTGGCGGCGGAGCGCCTGCGCCCCGACTGGATCAAGAGCTGGCTCCAGGTGCCCGAGCACCGGCAGCCCGGCACCGCCATGCCGAAGGTCTTCTTCATCGACAGCAAAGAGCTCGGTCGCCTGATGCCCTACCTCAACGGGGAAGACGGCGAGTACGAATCCAGCCGGCGCGATGGCAGCGAGCTCGGTGCGACGGCGGATGACGAGATCGACAACGACGTCGACCTCGACACGATCCTCGGGGCGGAGGCGGAGCAGCGGGCCTGGCGTCAGCAGGAGATCGACGTGTTGACCCGCTACCTGCTCGACCCGAACTACGACTTCCTCGATCCCGACGGCTCGCGGCTGAAGCGCGAGTAAGGCGCCACGCGGCCGGGAGGCCGGCCGCGCGGTCCGACCGGGGAGAGGTTTTGAATAGGGCGGCGTCAATGCCGTCCGATCGGTAGACAGCCCTTCGGGGCATGAGGAGAGACGAAATGAAGATCACCCGCCTGGCGCTGGTCCTGGTGCTGGCCCTCTGCACCGTGGGCCTGGCACAATACGAGGAGCAGGAGGATTTCTCCGGCACCACCATCAGCGGTCGGGTCGTCTGGCCCGGTGACGGCGAGACCCCCGAGTCCCTGATCCTGTCCGCGAACAAGAACCCGGAGACCTGCTGCGGGGGCGCCGAAGTCATCGACGGCCTGTGCGACAAGCAGTCCGACCGTCTGCTCGTCAATCCCGAGAACCGCGGCGTCGCCAACTGCGTCGTCTATCTCGCCGACTACGACTTCTCCGTGCCCGGCAAGGAGTGGCCGAAGGCTTTCCGCAAGGCGGAGATCAACCAGCAGAACTGCTCGTACATTCCCCACATCGCGATCAGCCAGATCGGCAAGAAGCTGACCATCCTCAACAGCGACCCCCTGCTCCACAACATTCACTCGTACCTCGGCACCGAGACCGTGTTCAACATCCCGCAGCCGACCCAGGGTGCGAAGAACAAGGAAAAGCTGTCGGAGGCCGGCAATATCGAGCTGCGTTGTGACGCGGGCCACACCTGGATGACCGCCTGGGTGATGGTCGTCGAGCATCCCTACTACGCCGTGACCGACGAGAACGGCAACTTCGAGCTGACCGACGTCCCCGACGGCGTCTACAACATGACCGTCTGGCACGAAGGCTACGAGGTCACCGAGACCCTGCGCGACGCCGACGGCGCCGTGACCGGCTACACCTTCTCCGAGGCCTTCGAGCTGCCCGCGATCGAAATCCTGGTCGAAGGCGGCGAGATCATCGGCTACGAGGTCGGCAGCGAGATTCCCCTCGAGCGCTGATTCTCTCCTGGTGAGCTAGCGAACAAGCGGGGTCTGCCCCCGCTTGTTTCGTTTGTTGGACCCCGCGGACGCTCCTGCGACAGGCTGCGACGGCCCTGCGACAGGATGGGGCAGTCGCGCACCGGGACCTCCTGGCATGCTGTTCTGATACTCAGGGCCCGGAAAAGAACAGGTCGAGCACCGAGGGTGCGGATGCGGCAGGAATTGTGGTGCTTGGCGAATGACGCAATCTCAGCGTCTATCCCGCGAGGGGAGGTTCGTTCCCGCAGTACGAG
The DNA here is from genome assembly GCA_030428695.1 of bacterium. The sequence goes on along the minus strand of JAUIEM010000382.1, from coordinate 4,993 downwards.
GGAGGGGGTAAACCCCTCCCCTACATGTTTGTTCTGCCGCTGTCCGTCGCCCTCGAGAGCCTGACGCGCACGGGTGGCTTCGGCTGATCGTCGACGACCCCCTCGCTGTGCTCGCCTCCCGTTCCGGCTACGGGGCGCTGGACGTCGGAGACGACGCGCTGCTGATCACCACCCCGGAAGCGGCCGAGAGCGCGCGTCACCAGCCCTTCGTCGGGAACCTGGCGCCGCTGGCCGAGATCGTGCCGAGCTGACGGCGCCTCTGCGGGACGCCGGCGCCTCGACCTGCACCGTCCGCGGCAGCTTCACCGCCCTCCGCGCGCTCGTCGACGCCCTCGAAGCGCTCGTCCCCCACCACCGCCGCCGGATCCGCGTCACCCGAGCTCGCGCCCGGACAACTCGAGCGCTGAGCACCGAAGCCTCGCGCCCGCCCGGCCGATCCCGTACACTCCGCCCTCTCCCAGCGGAAGGTCCGCCCCGTGTCCCAGCCCCGCGCGCCCAAACCGATCGCGATCCCCGCCCCGGGCGACTGGGCGTGGCGCTTCGTCGGCGAGCAGCCTTTGGCCAGAGCGCTGGTGGCCGACCTCGCGAGCCTGGCCCGCGCGCACGGCTCGACGCTGGTCAAGCACAACCGGGTGCGGACGGTGTTGCGCGTCGAGCGCGACGGGCAGGTGGCGTTCGTCAAGCACTACCACCCGCGCGGCCTCAAGGAATGGCTGAAGGCCTGGCTGCGCGGCGGTCGCGCCCAGCGCGAGGCGCGCAGCCTGCGGTTGCTGATGGACGGGGAGCTGCCCGTACCGGAATTGCTCGCCTGGGCGAGCGCCGCGGACGGCCACGGCGGGCTGATCACGCGGGACATCGGGCCGGCCGAAGAGCTCGCCGACGCCGTCCCACGCCTGGCCGAAGCGCCCCGCGCGGAAGTCCTCGCCCTGCTGCGCGCCCTCGCGTCCCTGATCGCCCGCCTGCACGGGCTCGGCGCGGTGCACCACGACCTGCACGCGGGCAACGTGCTGGTCACGGCCGACGGCGGCCTCGCGCTGCTCGACTTCCACCAGCTCAGCCGACCCTGGTTCCCGGCCCGCGGTCGGCGCGAGGACCTCGCCCAGATCCTGCGCAGCCTCGAGGCATGCCTGACGCGCACGCGGCGCCTCGCCTTCCTCAAGACCTACCTCGCGGTGCGCGGCGCACCCGGAGCCCTGCGCCGCCTGTGGACGGCGGTGCAGCGGGCCGAGCGCCGGCAGCACCGGGTGCGTCTGCGGAGCCGCACCCGGCGCTGCCTGCTCCGCTCGACCCGCTATACGGTCGAGCGCCGGGGCAGCCTGCGCATCTGGCGCCAGCGCGTCGTCGACAGAGAGGCCGTGCTCACCGCGATCGAGGCCCACCGAAGCGGCGCGGGCGAGCGCTTCAAGCAGTCCCGGCGCACCGGTGTCAGCCTCCAGCCGGCGCCGTTCGCGCCCGAAGGGGTCGTCGTCAAGCAGTGCGAGAGCACCTGGGCGGAGAAGTTGCAGGCCCTGTTCTACCGCGGTCGCGCCCGTCAGGCCTGGGTCGCCGCCCTCGGTCTCGAGGTGCGCGGACTCGAGACACCGGAGGCCTTCGCCCTGGTCGAGGAGTGGCGCTGGGGGAGCCTGCGCCGGGCCTGGCTCCTGACCCGCTTTGTCGACGCCCCGAAGCTCGACGCCTTCCTCGCGGCGCGCCTGCCGGAGCTGGACCCGCGCGCCGCGCACGCGCTGATGCGCCGGCTCGGGGCGGAGATCGGGAAGCTGCACGCCCGCGGTATCTACCACCGCGACCTCAAGCCGCCGAACGTGCTGGTGCTCGAGACGCCCGCCGGGCCGGTGTGTTCCTTCCTCGACCTCGACGACACCTTCTTCTGGCGGCGCCTGCACTGGCGGCGCCGGGTCCGCAACCTCGCCCAGCTCGACGAGGCCCTGCGCTGGGTCGGGGTGCGCCTGCGGCGGACCCTGCTCCGGCGCTTCTTCCACGCCTACCAGCGCTGCCAGCCCGCGGGCGACGGGCGCGAGAGGAGGTTATGGGAAGCGGTCGCGCGGGCGAGCGTGGCGAGGGCGGAGCGCAGGCGGCTGAAGAAGGCTCCGCGCGGGTGATGCGGGACGGGCTCAGTCGACCCGCCACTCCTCACGCTCGGGATCCCAGCGCCAGGCGCTCGCCTCGCGCTCGTAGTCCTCGGAGCCCACGTACTTGACCTCGTACGTGACCAGGGCGGTGCGCATGTCCTCGCTGAGCTGGACCTCGACCGAGGACTTCTTGTCCTTCGCGATCAGCTGCGCCCGGCCGCCGTACTCCTCGACGAGCTCCTCGGCGTCGTCGATCGAGATGCCCTGCTCGCAGTCCTCGCAGATCCGCTGACCCTCTGCCCCGCAGCGGTTGCAGTCGACCTGCTGGCGGCCGCCGCTGCCGGTCAGGTTGATCACCGTCAGCTTGCCCGTGCCGCGGCACTTGCTGCACTTCTTCAGGCCGTCGCCGCCGCAGGGGCCGCAGTCGAGCCGCTCCCGCGCGCTCAGCCAGCGCTTGACCCGCGAGGAGAGGTCGTCGGCGACCTCTTCCCGCAGCTCTTCGCGCAGCTCGACGACCTCGGCCAGCAGCGCGGCGACCGGCTCGCGGTACGCCTCGAGGTCGAGGGCGGCGAAGGCCTGCAGGGCCGCCTCGGCCGCCTGATGGTCCGAGCGGTCGAGGGCCTCCTCGACCTCGGCGGAGACCGCCGCCCAGCGCTCCTCCAGGGCGGCCGCCAGGCGGTCGCGCTCGTCGACGACCTCCGTCCGGTAGGGTTGGAAGTCCGGGTCGTCGGCCAGCGCGGTCCAGAACCCGAGGGCCTCTCCGGGCGCGCGCTCCTCGAGCCGCTCGGCCTCGGCCCGCACGGCGTGAAGCGGGTCTTCGACCGTCGAGGCGAGGAGCGGCTGCGCCCAGCCGAGCACGCTCTCGATGTTCGCGGCGTAGGCGGCGAGCTGCCGGTCGAGCCCGTCGGGCAGCGCGTACGCGCGCAGCTCCTCGGCCGCGGCGGCGGCCCGCTCGAGGGTGGGGATCGCCGCGCGCAGGGTCGCGATCCGCGCCGCCGGAGCGCGCTCGGCGGTCACCTCGCTGATCGCTCGCAGGGCTTCGTCGTAGCCACCGCGGGCGGCCTCGAAGGCGTCGAGCTCGGCCCGGTAGGGCTCCTCCGGCTCGGGCGTCGGCTCCGGAAGCGGCATCGGGGGGTCGTCCGGTTCCTCATCCGGCTCGACCGCGGGCTCGTCGTCCGGCTCGCTGCCCGGCATCGGACCGGGCGGAGGCGGCGGCAGGGGAGGCAGCCCGGTCGCCGGATCGATGCCCGGGCCGGGGTCGGCGGGCTCGTCGTCCGGTACCGCAGGCGTCTCCGGCGTCTCCGGTGTCGCGGGCAGGGAGGCGACGTCCGGCCCGGCCTCGACAGCCGGGGTGCGGGTCAGGCCGAAGACGACGAAGAAGAAGACGAAGCTGATCGCGAACAGCGAGCCGAGGAAGAGTCCGTAGTCGCGCCCGGTCATCGCGAGCTGACCGCAGGCCGGGCAGAAGCGCAGGACGTGCAGGAGCTCGCCCTGCCAGCCGTGGTTGCAGTCCTTGCAGGTCCGGGTGCTCGCGGCCACGTTGTCTTCCTCCGACGCTTCCTTCCCCCCTATTGTCGTCGCCGGCCGGCCAAAACGCACGCCCGACCCGGGATTTCTGCGGGGGATGCGGCCTGCCCCCGTTGAATCTCGCGGCCTCGCGACCCGTCGACGGGGATGGCGAAGGGGCCAGCAGAGGATTGACCTCGCGGGTCCCGAAATTTTATACTGGGCAGCCACGTGCCCCATTGTGTGAGGAGTTGTGTCGATGAGACAACCGCTACCCGTACGGGTCGGCCTGCTGGCGTTGTGCCTGCTCGCCGCTCTGTTCGCCCAGGAGCCCCTCGAGTGGAATCCCTGGAATCCCGACGCCGGGAACGAATACAACCCGGAGAAGGGCGGCTCGATCCGCGTGATCTTCAGCGCCGAGCCCGACCTGCTGAACAAGTTCATCGATAACAGCGCCGTCACGGGGTACATCTGCGAGTACATGTTCGACCGCCTGATCATGTACGACCGGGAACAGATCGAGTACGTCGGCCACATCGCCCACTCCTGGGACGAAGAGGACATCTGCTACCTGCAGAACGGCGACAAGATCATCGGCATGGCCGCGGACGCCGGCGACATGTGGGCGATCACCAAGAAGGACGGCTCGGTCGAAGAGGTCGCCAAGGACAAGGTCGAGCGCATCGACGAGCGCGCCGCCTTCACCTTCTACCTGGTCGAGAACGCGACCTTCCACGACGGCGCCCCGCTCACCGCCAAGGACGTCAAGTTCAGCTACGACGTCGTCCGCAACGAGTACGTCGACGCGGCGAGCCTGCGGCCCTACTTCAAGGACCTCGAGGTCTGCGAGATCATCGACGACTACACGATCCGCTTCGAGCTGAACAAGCAGTACTGGGACGTCAAGACCGCCTTCCACGAGCTGTTCGTGATGCCGAAGCACATCTTCGACCCGAACGATGAGATGGTCAGCGACCCCGAGGGCTGGGGCCGGAAGTTCAACGAGCACGAGCTGCACTACAAGCCGATCGGCTCGGGCCGCTACCGGTTCAAGAACTGGGACCCGGGCGTCTCGGTCAGCTTCACCCGCAATGACAACTGGTGGGGCGAGGCCCCGGGCTACCTCGACGAGATCACGATCAAGTTCGTCCCCGACCGCGTCGCGGCGCTGCAGCTGCTGAAGAACGGCGAGGCCGACTTCCTGCCCCGCATGGGCTCCGACCAGTACATGGAGCAGACCGACTCCGAGGAGTTCCTGCGGGTCAACTGCAAGGGCACCTACTACTACGGGAACATGAGCTACATCGGCTGGAACACCCGGAAGCCGCCCTTCGACGACGTCAACGTGCGCAAGGCGATGACGATGGCCTGCTTCGACCGCGACGAGTTCCTCGAGAAGGCCCTGTTCGGCCTCGGTG
>JAUIEM010000381.1 GCA_030428695.1 bacterium | reverse complement strand
CTTCCGCCTGCCAGCGCCGCCAGCCCGCCCGCCGCGCCGCCCCCGCCGCCGAGGGCCGAGGCCAGCTGCGAGCCGATCCCGCCGCCGAAGCTGCCGAGCCCCGGCAGCCCCCCGCCGCCGGCCGCGCTGGCGTGCATCCAGCGGCCGGAGGCGTCCTGCTTGAAGGAGTGCTGCACCGAGCGGAAGGCGGACACGATGCCCCGCTGGATGTCGCCCTCGCCGAACTCGAAGGCGCCGTGGGCGGCCCGCGACGCTTCGTAGGTCGCCTGTCGCGCCATGCGCCCGGCGATCCCCCGACCGAGGACGTTGCCGAGGGCCGAGCCGACGACGTTGCGTGCCTCGCTGATGAAGTTGCGCTTGAAGCCGTCCTTGAGACGTTGCCCGGCGGTGTTGGCCTTGGTCAGGCTGGCGGTCGATTCGACGCTGTAGCCGGTCTGCGGACAGGCGAAGCGCACGCGCACGCGCCGCCCCTCCACCTGACGCTGGGCGACCAGCGGCGCGATCTGGGCGTAGTCGAGCAAGGTCCTCTCCCTCCGGGTCGGTCGAACGCGTCCGCGAACGGTCTCAGCGCTGCTGCAGCTCGATGATCAGGGCCTCGGCCTCGGCCGCCAGCTCGCTGTCCGGCGCCTTCTTGATCACCGCGGCGAAGGCCTGCATCGCGTCGTCGATGCGCCGCTCGCGCCGCAGCTCCTTGCCCATCTGCAGGTACTTCTCGGCCTCGATCAGCTTCTTGATCTCCTTGTCCTTCTTCCAGGCCTTGAGCTGATCGTCACACTCCTCCTCGATCGGCATCTCCGAGAAGATGTCGGCGATCTCGCCGAGGATCTCGGTCGCCCGCAGGTAGCGCTCCGCCGCGACGGCCTTGTCCGCCAGCTCTTTGTGGCGCGCCGCGCGGGTCTCGATCCACTCGCACAGGCGCTGGGCGTTCGCGGTGTCGTCGGGGTCCTTGTCCTTCTCGATCAGCTTCTGGCTCGCCTCCCAGGCCTTGCCCAGCCGGTTGCGCTCGACGTCCCGCAGGATCTTGCCGAAGGCGTCCGAGAAGCCGAGGGGCGGCATCGGCTCGATCCGCGCGAGCTCCTCTTCGACCAGGTCGTCGACGAGGCCGGACACGGTCCGTCCCTGCCAGACCACGGTGCCGTCCATCGCGAGCAGGTAGGTCTCCGGGCAGCCGGGGTTGTCGTCGCGGTGCCAGTTCGGGTCGTGGCCGTCCTCGCCGTCGACCCCGAACTCCGAGCGGTCGTCGTGGGCGGTCAGGTAGGGGATGTTCTGTTTCGGCGTCTGGTCGGCGATCGTCGCGCTGTTCTGCGCGCTCAACGCCATCACGACCAGGCCCTGGTCCGCGTAGTCCTCGTGCAGCTCGCGCAGCCGACCGATCTTCGCCAGGCAGCGGCTGCAGGTGGTGTGCCAGAAGTCGAGCACGACGACCTTGCCGCGCAGATTCTCCAGGGTCGGACGCTCGGCGCCCGGCTCGAGGTTCACCCAGCCACCGACCCGGATCTCCGGCGGTCGCTCGCCCAGGTAGTCGTGACCGGCCAGGGCCAGCGTCGCCAGACAGAACATCGCGAGAAGTGTCGCGCGTATCATCTCTTCCTCCTGAAGGCCCGTGAGCCTCTCATTTCGCGTCTGTTCCCCGTGTCACAACCAGCCCGCGAGCCAGGCAGCGAGCGCCGCGACCACGAGCGCGAGGCCGGCCAGCCAGGGCCCGATCGGACCGCGCCGGGGGACCTGGCCCCGGGCTCCGATGAACTCGCCGCTCAGGATGCCGGTCTCCGCGTCTTCGTACGATAACGGCTCGACGCAGCGGCCACGCGGCTGATCGTCGAGCCGGCCCGCCCGGCCGAGCTGTTTCTCGATCTCGCTCAGCTCGGCGCACAGGGCCGCAGCATCGGCCGGGCGCTCGTCGCGGTCTTTGGCGAGCAGCCGCAGCACGCACTTCTCGAGCTCGCGGGGCAGCTTGCGGAAGCGGCTGATCGGACGCGGCAGCCCGAAGTTGTGCAGGAACACGAGCCCGGCGGCCGAGTCTGCGCGGAAGGGTCGACGTCCGCCGAGCATCTCATACATCACGACGCCGAGCGCGTACAGGTCCGAGCGCGGGTCGAGCGGACGCCCGGAGGCCTGCTCCGGCGAGAAATAGTCCGGCGTCCCGATCACCGTCCCGGTCCGGGTCAGGGTCGAATCGGTCAGATGCGACTTGGCCAGCCCGAAGTCGAGGATCTTCACGCCTCCGTTCTCATCGAGCATGATGTTGCCGGGCTTGACGTCGCGGTGGATCAGCCCACGCGCCGCCGCGGCCTCCAGCGCGCCCGCGACCGCCTTGGCGACGCGCAGGATCTCCCGGTAGCTCATCGGGCCCGCCTCGAGACGCTCCTTGAGGGTCACGCCTTCGATGTATTCCATCGCGAAGTAGGGCGCGCCACTCTCCGGATCCTCGCCGACGAGAAGCACCTTGACCACGTGCGGGTGATCGAGGCTCGCGACCGCCTGCGCCTCGCTGAGGAAGCGCGTCAGCCCCTGGTCGTCGTCGACCGCGGCCTCCTGGCGGAGGACCTTCACCGCGACCTCCCGGTCGAGGCTGAGCTGCCGCGCGAGAAACACGCTCCCCATCCCTCCGGCCCCGATCTTCCGTTCGATGCGGAAGTCACCGATCACGCGCCCGGGCACCATGCGCGGATTCCGCCGTCCGCGCGGCGTGATGCGACCGAGGGCCCGCTGGACCCGGACCAGGAAGACCGCTTTGCGGACGGGCTTCTTGACGAAGTCGACCGCCCCCATCTTCAGCCCGCGCAGCTCGTCGTCGGGCTCGGTGCTGCCGGTCGTCACCAGCACGGGGGCCGCGATGCCGAGCTTCCGCGCGCGCTCGATGAAGTCGAAGCCTCCGAGGTTGGGCATCTGCAGGTCGCAGATCACCAGGTCGAAGGTCCGCCCGGCGAGGATGGCGAGGGCCTCGACCCCGTCTTCGGCGGCGGTGACCGCGAAGCCCTCGGCCTCGAGCACCGTCACGGCGAAGGAGCGGAACACGGCGTCGTCCTCGACAACGAGGATCGACGACCCGTCGCAGCTCTGGCGTTCGGGCGACGCCTCTTCGGCCGTCATCGAGCCCACCTTCCCCCCATCTGGAATCCCTACTATAGCGTGCCCGGACGGCGATCGCACGACGACGCCAAAGAGAAGCCCCCTCCGGACGGGTCCGGAGGGGGATGGGAGGGGCAGGTACTCCTCGCGGAGGACCGGTGGGGTGTGTGACCCCCGAGCGGGGGCCGGGGGGGTGTGTCAGCGGCCGAGCAGCTCCTCGTAGGCGGGCAGGGTCATGAACTCGGCGGGCTCCGGGGCCTCGATCAGGCGACCGAACAGCGCGGCCGCCCGCTCGTAGCTGCCGCTCTCGAAGCGTTCCTCGCCGACCTCGACGCGCAGTGTCGCGAGGGCCTGGCGGATCGCCGCCCGGACCAGGGCGTCGTCGACGATCGCGCCGTCGTCGAGCGCGACGCCGTGGCGGCGCCACTGCCAGACCTGGGTGCGCGAGATCTCCGCGGTGGCCGCGTCCTCCATCAGGTGCCGGATCGGCACGCAGCCCGTGCCGTCGAGCCAGGCCGCGAGGTAGGCGATGCCGACCTCGAGGTTGGTCATCAGCCCGGCCCGGGTGATCGTGCCCGAGGGGACCGCGAGCAAGTCCTGGCGGGTGACCTGACTCGGCGGAAGCTGTCGCGCGATCTGGTGCGGCCCGGGCATGTGCTCGTCGAAGATGGCGGTGACGGGCGCGACCAGGCCCGGATGCGCGACCCAGGTCCCGTCGTGGCCGGCCTGCACCTCGCGCAGCTTGTCGGCGCGGACCTTGGCGAGGGCGCGCTCGTTGGCCTCGGGGTCGGTGCGGATCGGGATCTGCGCGGCCATACCGCCCATCGCGTGGGCGCCGCGGCGATGGCAGGTGTCGATCAGCAGCCGCACGTAGCTGTCGAGGAAGCGGACGTGCATGCCGACCTGGGCCCGGTCGGGCAGGACGAAGCCCGGGAGCTTCCCGAAGCGCTTGATGAAGCTGAAGATGTAGTCCCAGCGCCCGCAGTTCAGCCCGGCGGAGTGCTCGCGCAGCTCGTAGAGGATCTCGTCCATCTCGAAGGCCGCGGTGATCGTCTCGATCAGCACGGTCGCCCGTACGGTCCCGCGCGGGATGCCGAGCTCCTGGCTCGCGAACACGAACACCTCGTTCCACAGCCGCGCCCCGCGATGGCCCTCGAGCTTCGGCAGGTAGAAACACGGCCGTGCGCCCCGCTCGAGCAGGACCCGGGCGTTGGTGAAGAAGTAGACCCCGAAGTCGAACAGGGACCCGCTGATCGGCTGCCCGTCGACGCGCAGGTGGCGCTCCGCGAGGTGCCAGCCGCGCGGCCGCACGAACAGCACCGCCGGATCGTCCGCGAGCGCGTAGCGCTTGCCCTGCGCGTTGGTGAAGGTGATCGTCCGCGCGACCGCGTCCCTCAGGTTCCGTTGCCCCTCGAGGTTGTTCACCCAGGTCGGGGAGTGGGAGTCCTCGAAGTCGGCCATGAACACGCGGGCGCCGGAGTTCAGGGCGTTGATCACCATCTTGCGCTCGGGGGGCCCGGTGATCTCGACGCGCCGATCCCGCAACGTCTCGGGGATCTCGGCGATGCGCCAGTCCCCCTCCCGGATCGCGCGGGTCTCCGGGAGGAAGTCGGGGAAGCGTCCGGCGGCGATCTCGGCCGAGCGCCCGCGGCGGGCGGCGAGCAGCTCCTGCCGGCGGGGCTCGAAGCGGCGATGCAGCGCGGCGAGGAAGGGCAACGCCGGCGCGAGCAGGTCCGCATGGGCAGGATCGACGGGGGCGAGCAGCTCGACGCCTTCGGGGATGTCCATCCGGCGGCCTCCACGGCTGGTGACGCAGCGCATTTACGCGCCGCACGCAGGTCTGCGCGCAGCATAGCGCGGCGCGTCAAGACCCGCAAGAGGAATCCAGCCGCGCGCGTGGTTCCGGCACTTCCCACGTGACGCCCTGCAGAATTCGCGGGCGACGGGACGACGCGACGCTTCCCTGCCAAGGTCTGCAGGTTTTCCTTGATCTCGGCGAGGGCATCCGTTCTGATGCATCGCGTTACGGCGAATGACGGAGTCCGTGGTGGAAACCACCTCCTACAGACCGGCGGGCACCGGCCTGCTGCGCGTGTCGCTGGGGCTGTTCGCGCTCGTCGCGGGCACCTCCCTCGGGCACCGGCTGTCCTGCAGCGACAGCGGGCACGCGGACGCGCTGTGCAGCATCCTCCAGGGGACGGTCTTCGACCCCCTGCTCGCGGTGGTCAGCGGCGGCGTCGTCCTCGCGTTCTGCCTGTGGCTGTCGCGCGCGCGGCTGAACCTGCGCGCCCTGTGCCTGACATCCGCGCCGCCGCCGCTGCCGAGCCTGCTCTGGTTCTTCGTCCCCCTCGCCAACCTCTACATGCCGTTCGCCGGCTTGCGCACCCTGTGGGCAGAGAGCGACCCGCGCGCCGCCTGCCAGCCCGCGCTGCGCCCGCGCGCGCCGCGGCTCCTGCTCGGCTGGTGGTCGAGCTGGGGCGCCTGTCTGCTCGCGGCCGCCGCGTGTGCCCTGGCCCGCGTCTTCGCTCCGGGCCTCGCCGGTGTGGTCGGCTGCGTCGCGCTGGCCTGCGCCATCATCGCTGCGTGCCTGTTGACCGCGGTCGCCCACACGATCTTCGTGCGCCAGGAGGCCAAGTGCGCGGCCCTCGGCCTCGCCCCGCAGCGCCCGGCGCGCTCGGTCGCGCCCCGCGCCCCCTTCTCGGTCTCCTGCCTGTGCGGGGCCGTGCTCAAGGTCAGGCCGGGCCTCGCCGGCCAGACGGGGAAGTGCCCGGAGTGCCGCGACACCATCCCGCTCAAGCCCCTGATGTCGATCAGCTGTTGAAAAGCACCCCGGGATTCAGGATGCCGTGTGGATCGACCTCGCGCCGCGCCGCCGCGAGCATGCGACCGAACAGGCCCGGGCGTTGCCGCACGTACCAGGGCATGTGGATGCGTCCGACCGCGTGGTGGTGGGTGATCGTCGCTCCGCCGGCCAGCAGCGCGTCGCCCGCGGCGCGCTTGATGTGCCGCCACTGCTCGAGCTCCTGCCCCGGCGCCGCGTAGGTGATGAACGTGTAATAGGGAGCGGGACCATCCGGGTAGATGTGGGTGAAGCGGCAGCTGAGCAGGCCCGCGCCCCCGGTCTCGCGCAGGGCCGCCGTGACGTCGCGCTCGATCCGCGCGTGCAGGGCCGGGAAGTCTCCCCAGCGGCAGCAGGTCTCGAAGGTGTCGGCGAGCAGCCCGACCCGCACCAGCCCGGTCTGCAGGTAGGGGGCCTCGAAGAAGGCGCTCTTCCAGCTCTGCGACGGCAGATCGGCCTGCTGCTCTGCGCCCGAGTGCCGGGCGGGACCGAGGGCTCGCCCCCCGTGGTCGGCCAGCAGCTCGAGGGCCTGGCCGAGCAGGCCGTCCTGGGGAAAACGCGGGGACTCGAAGCCGAGCAGCAGGATCTGGCCGCGGGCGCCGCCGTCGACCCCGAAGAGCTGTGCCTCCTCGGCCGAGAGCAGGCGCGCGTTGGCCGGCCGCAGCCCCGACTGCACCAGCGCGCGGCAGGCGTCGACCGCCGCCTCGAAGGCCTCGAAGCCGACGCTGACCTTCGACCGGTAGCGCGGCAGCGCGGTCAGGCGCAGCCAGGCCTCGGTGATCACGCCGAGACGCCCCTCCGAGCCGAGCATCAGCCGATCCGGCGAGGGCCCGGCCCCCGAGGCGGGCAGGCATCGACTCTCGAGCACGCCGCGGGGCGTGACCGTGCGCAGGCCCGCGACGAACTCGTCGATGTGGGTCGGGCCGGTCGCGTAGTGGCCGCCGGAGCGGGTCGCGATCCAGCCGCCGACGGTCGAGAACTCGAACGACTGCGGGTAGTGGCGCAACGTCAGGCCCGAGGGCGCGAGCTGCCGCTCGAGGGACGGTCCGAGCACGCCGGCCTGGACCCGCGCCAGCCGCGCCTCGGGGTCGAGCTCGAGCACCTGCCCGAACGCCCCGAGGTCGAGGCTGAGCGCGGCCCGATGGCGCGGCCCGAGGCGCGGCTCGACGCCTCCGACGACGCTGGTTCCCCCGCCGAAGGGGATCACCGCGACGCGCGCCCCCTCGGCCCAGGCGAAGATGCGCTCGAGATCCTGCTCGTTCCGGGGTCGCGCGACGAAATCCGGCGCGACGCGGAAGTCGCCGCGGAAGCCCCGCAGGATGTCGGGGTAGGCGCGGCCATAGGTGTGGCGCACGCGCTCTTCGCGGTCCTCGCTGACGACATCGGCGAGCGTCGCGGGCAAGGCGACACGCGGCGCCTCGAGCTCGATGGCGGCCAGGTCCGGAGGCTCGGCCACGACGAGCTCGCGGCTCTCCCCCAGGCGCGCCCCCAGGGCACCCGCGAGCATCAGGCTGAGATCGGCGGAGGGCAGACGCGCGGCGGCCCCCCAGCCCCAGAAGTTGCGTGCGGTCACGGCTGCCCTCCTCCTCTCCGCTTCAACTGTCGCTCTTCCGCGCGCGCAGCCGCGCCTCGCGCTCACGGTGGCCGCGCTGGCTGAGGAAGGGAATCAGCGTCCGGCCGAGGTCCGGCACCACGCCGACCAGCCGCGCGATCAAGCCCCGACTGAGTGGCAGGGTGGCCTCGAGGGGCCGGTTCCGCAGCACGTTGCCGACGATCATGCGCGCGACCTTGTCGACCGACAGCGGCCGCGTACCGGAGAAGGTGATGTCGGCCTCGGGATAGTCGACCTGGAGGTCGAGCATCGGCGTCTGCACCGCATCCGGACAGATGACGCTGACCGTGATGCCGAGCGGTCGCAGCTCTTCGGCCGCCGCCAGGCTGAAGCCCCGCACCGCGAACTTCGACGCGCTGTAGAGGCTGAGCCCGGGTACCGGGGCGAGGCCCGCCAGGGAGGCGATGTTGACGATGTGTCCGCTGCCCTGCCGCGCCATCTGCCGGGCGGCGATGCGGGTCCCGTGGATCACGCCCTTGGTGTTGACGTCGATGTGAAGGTCGACGTCGGCGGCGCTGACTTCGTGGGTGAAGCCCGGCTTGAGCACCCCGGCGATGCAGAGCACCGCGTCGAGCCGGCCCCAGGTCTCCACGGCAGCGCCGACCGCCGCCTCCCAGGCCGCGGGATCGCGCACGTCCAGGGTGCGCAGGCGCACCCCGGGCGCGCTCCAGCCCAGCCGCGCGGCCTGCTTCCGCAGCTCCTCCTCCGCCCGATCCGTCGCGAGCAGATGCGCGCCGTGCGTCGCGAGCAGCTCGCTGACCCGGAGCCCGATACCGCTCGCGCTGCCGGTGACGAGGACCACCTTGTCCGCCACGTGCGAGAGCTTCACGCGACCTCCTGCCGGACGCGGGAGACCGGTGTCCCGAAGTGGAGCTCGCCGACGCTGAAGCTCGGGTGGATGCCGGGGAAGCCCCAGTAGGAAGCCAGCTCCGAGGAACAGGCGAGGTTCGGGAAGTCCGGGTTGCGGGCCGACGGCCCCGCGACCTCCTTCTCCTGCACCATCGAGATGTACTGGTCCAGTCCGCCCTCGAGGGTGTTCCCGTTCAGGATGACCTCCATGCCCGTGTCGAGCGCGTAGGCGCGCAGCCCCGGCACCGACGAGGCGAGCGGCGCGTAGGAGTCGGGCCCGATGCCGTTCTCGGAGGTGACGAACAGCCCCTCCGGCGTCGCGACGACGAAGGAGTGGTTGCCCTCGGTGTGGCCCGGCGTGCGCATCAGCGCCATCCCCTGGCCGAGCAGCGTGTCCTGCTCGAAGAAGACGACGCGCTCCTCGGGCACGCCGACGGTTCCGCCGGGGCAGTACCAGTCGGCCTGGGGCGGCAACGGAGCGCTCGCCGACACCCACTCCTGGCGGGTGACGAGCAGCTTGGCGTGCGGGAAGAAGCCCGGCGCCTCCGCGCTGCCCAACCAGCGACGGATGTCCTGCGTGTGCAGGTGATCGTACGCGATGTAGTCGACGTCCTCGGGGCTCAGCCCGGCTTCGACCAGGGCTCCCGCGACGCTGCCCAGGCGCGGCGCGAGGAAGCTCTCGGCCAGGCTACGCGCCGGCCCGAGGCCCGCGGAGAGACGGGTGAAGAAGGGCGTCGCGCGGTTCGCGTCGACGTCGCTGGGCGAGATCAGCAGGGTCTTGACACCTGCGGAGGTATCGAACTGCACGATGAACATCTTGTTGACGATGTGCAGCAGCGGGCTCGGCGTCCGCAACTTGTCCAGCAGGCCGTAGCCGGAGGCGTTGAGGAAGCCGTAGCGCGCCGGGTAGGGCACGCGCACGAGCGGAAAGGAGCGGTAGTAGCGGACCGTACCGCCGCCGAGCAGGTCGGCCCGGAAGGCCCGGGCCCGCTCCCGGACCTCCGCCAGGCGTCGCTGGGGTGAAGCGGCGCGCCGGGCGCCGACGAAGTGGTCGAGCGTCTGCATGATCCCTCCTCCATACGAATCCATCCAACGGCGGGCGTCGAGCTCTGTCAAGCTCGTCGCCCGGCTTGACTGGCCGGTCACTTTTTCGCAGAACGATGCACCAAAAACCGGCCTCACCGGCAACACTGTGGCGTCATACCACGAGCAGGGAGAGTCTGATGAAAAAGGTGCGTGTTCCGCCCAGGAACTGGGGGTGGCTGCTGGTCTGCGTCGTGCTCGGCGTATACGGCTGCGGTGGCGGCGGCTCGAGCTCGTCCAACGGAGCCACGGGCAATACGCAGCCCGGGGGCGGCGCCCAGCCCGGCGGCGGCGCCCAGCCCGGCGG
>JAUIEM010000680.1 GCA_030428695.1 bacterium | reverse complement strand
AGCTCACCAGGGGCTCGGACAGGGTCGCCAGCAGCTCCTCCTCCGCGAGCCCGAGAGTGTGCGCGCGGTCGCGCCGCACCTCGCGCAGGTAGTGGTAGAAGCCGCCGAGGTTCGGCTCGCGGGCGAGGAAGAGGGTCAGGTTCTCGTCGCTGAGGCCCTGGATCTCGGTCGCGACGAAGGCGAGCCGCTGGTCGATCCGCGAGGAGAGGTCGCGCGCCGCGTTCCAGTCCTCGACCCGGGAGGTGTCCGGGGCGTACTCGAGGAAGGCGGTGATGATCAGCCGGCTGCTGAGCACCCGCACCCGCTCGAGGCTCTCGAGGGCGCCGAGCAGGATCGCCGGGTCCTCCCCGAGCCGGCCGCGGAGCCCCTCGAGCTCGTCGAGCACCGCGGCGAGCTGGGCTTCGCAGTCCTGCCGTGGGAGCTCTTCGCCGCCGAAGTACAGCGCCGCCGGGTCGTAGCGGTAGACTTCCTCGAGCTCGGCGGGGATCGGGACGAAGTCCTGGGCCGGGGCCAGGGTCGCGCAGACGACCAGGATCAGGCAGGGCAGGGGGGAACGCACGGACACCTCCTCACAGCGTGGCGGGGCGTATAGTAGCACACCGCGACGAACTTCGCTCGCCGGGTGGGGAGACGGTGCCGGAGCGCGGTCGATTCGGGAAATCCGGGCTCAGCGCTCGGTCAGCGGCAGGTAGTGATAGGGAAGCTGCAGCAGGAACAGCGTCAGCGAGGTGCCGTAGGCTTCGCCGTAGGGGGAATCCCAACCGCCGTTGGCGTTCTGGGTGCTCAGCAGGTACTCGCGCAGGGGCGGATAGTACCGCTCCCACTCCTCGCCGCCGCGCTGGAAGTAGACCTGGGCGGCGTAGAAGTTCCCGTAGTGGAAGTGGTCCCACGCGCCGCCGACCGAGAAGCTGCGGCGGGCGAGGAACTCCCGGTCCATGTAGCGGAACGCGCGCTGCAGCTGGGGGCTGTCGTAGTCGCCAGCGCCGAGCAGCACGGCGGCGCCCGCGGCGGTCAGGATCGGCGTCGCGTTGCCGCTGCGCACGGTGTAGCGGATGCCCCCGTCCGCGTCTTGCGAACGGTAGACGTAGCGGGTCGCCCGGTCGATCATGCTGACGTCGACCTGGATCCCGGCGTTGCGCATCGCCCGCAGCGCCTGGACCTGGGTGATCGTGACCGAGCCCTCATCGGTGTTCGACTCGGGTTCGTAGTACCAGCCCCCGTCGATGCTCTGGCTGCGCCGGGTCATCTCGGACGCCGCTTTCAGCACGTCGTGGATGCGGCCGTTGAGCTCTTCGTCCCCGTTCTGTCCGTACAGCTCGGCGAGGAACAGCGCGGAGTAGCCGTGGCCGTACATCGGCCGGTCTTCCCCCTGGCGGCTGATCAGGCCGGGGGTCGGCGTGCGGCTCTCCGCGCAGTGGAGCAGGAACTCGGCGCAGTCGCGCACCTGCTCGGCGTAGCGGCCGCGGGTCGTCGTGTCCCCGTGGGCGACGAAGGCCAGCCCGCTGAGCCCGGTGATCGCGATCATGTACTGGTTGCCCTTCTCGAAGGCTCCGTCGCGGCCCTGCAAGGCCGCGAGCCGGTCGAGGCCCCGGCGCACCGCGTCCTCGACCCGCTCGTCGGCCGGGGCGGGGGAGAGCAGCAGTCCACAAACGATCGCGAGCAGGGTGAGTCGTCGCGTCACACCTTCCTCCTCGGGCACGAGATGCGGATGTAGTATAGGCCAAGCCCCCGCCGGTCTGCAAAGGCCGGGAGCGCAGGAGATCCCGTGCCGCCAAAGGAAACGCGCCCCGGCGGGGGCGCGTACGGTG
>JAUIEM010000380.1 GCA_030428695.1 bacterium | reverse complement strand
GCGTCAGCCCCTCCTACACCGGCCTCGCTCCCTGCCCGGAGGTCGTGCCCTACCGCTCCCTGCAGGTCGCCGCGCGGCTCGCCCGGGCGGCGGGCTTCGACAGCCTGAGCCGGGAGCTGACCTGCGCCTCGGTCGAGCGCGGCTGGAAGGCGCTCCGGCCCTTCCCCGGCTACACCTCCCGCCCCGCCCTGGCCAGCGCCGCCGCCGGCGCGGTCTTCGCGGAGTTCATCATCGAGCGCTACGCCGCCCACGCCGCGCGGGTCTTCGCGGGCGAGGCCCAGAGCCCCGAGCCGATCATGCCCTGGCTGCACTCGGTCAGCCTCGGCGGGCGCGTCGGCGAGCTCGAGCTGCCGGAGAAGATGCGCGCGCTCGAGCTGATCTGAGCCAAGGGCCGGCAGGCGCCGGTGCCGCGGCCCGAAACAAAGCTTCACGCCGCCTGAGACTTCCGGTACATTGTCCGGCCGCAGATCCCGATTCCGGGCCGCTCGTGCGCCGCGTGGCTGGCCGGATGGGAGTCCGGGCCGGCAGGGGAGACGATCATGGCGCAGGTTCAATCCAAACGCAAGCCCGCCACCCATCTCGGCACGCTGCTCGAGGTCCTCGCGTACCGCGACGAGCACAACCGGGACGACCTCTGCTACCGGATCATGGACGGCAACAAGGAGCCGACGCTCCTGAGCTACGGCGAGCTGGCCCGACGCTCGGACGAGTACGCCGGGTCGCTGCGCGCGCGGGGCGTCGGTGCCGGCGACAAGGTCCTGATCATGCTGCCGACCGGGGCGGCCTTCTTCTTCACCTTCTTCGGAGTGCTGAAGTGCGGCGCGGTGCCGGTTCCGGTCTATCCGCCCTTCCGCCTCGGCCACCTCGATGAGTACGTCGACCGGCTCGCGAAGCTGGTGCGCAACGCCGAGGCGGTCGGCGTGGTGACCTTCAGCAAGATCAAGATGATCGCCAACCTGGTCAAGCGCCAGACCCAGCTGCGCTTCCTCGCGACGGTCGAGACCCTCGACACCGAGGAGCATCCCTTCGACCGGCCGCACCCCGCCCGTCCGGACGAGCCGGCGCTGATCCAGTACACCAGCGGCAGCACCGGCGGCCAGAAGGGCGTCGTGCTGCGCCACAGCAACCTGATCCACAACATGAAGGCCATCGGCGTCGCGACCCGGTTCGACCCCGAGACCGACGTGTGCGTGACCTGGCTGCCGCTCTACCACGACATGGGCCTGATCGGCACGGTGTTGAACTCGATGTTGTGGGGCATGCCCTGCGTCGTGATCCCTCCGCAGGACTTCGTGCGCCGGCCGAGCCGCTGGCTGCGCGCGTTCAGCGACTACAAGGGCACGCTGAGCCCGGCGCCGAACTTCGCCTACAATCTGTGCGTCAAGAAGTGCCGCCCGCGCGACCTCGAGGACCTCGACCTGTCGACCTGGCGGGTCGCCTTCTGCGGCGCCGAGCCGATCCACCGGGACACCATCGACGACTTCACGGAGAAGTTCGCCGCGTACGGCTTCCGGCCCGAGGCCTTCTACCCCGTCTACGGCCTCGCGGAGAACTCGCTGGCGGTCACCTTCCCCAGGCTCGGCGCGCGTCCGCTGATCGACCGGGTGGAGGAGACGGTCGACGAGAACGATGTCAAGCGCTTCCTGCCGGTCGAGGGCGAGGTGGCGGAAGACCGCATCAAAGAGTGGGTCTCTCTCGGCCACCCGCTGATCGACCACGAGGTCAAGATCGTCGACGCCGACGGCAAGCCGGTCCCCGACCGCACCGAGGGCGAGGTGATCATCAAGAGCCCGTCGGTGATGAAGGAGTACTACCGGAACCCGGAAGCGACCGCCTCGACCCTGATCGACGGCTGGCTGCACACCCGTGACCTCGGCTACCTGGCCGACGGCCACCTGTACGTCACCGGCCGCATCAAGGACATGATCATCAAGGGCGGGCGGAACTACTACCCGCAGGACATCGAGGCCGCCGCGGCCGAGGTCAAGGGCGTGCGCACCGGCTGCGTAGCGGCGTTCGGGGTCTACAATGAAGGCCGGGGCACCGAGGACGTCGTGTGCGCCGCCGAGACCAAGCTGACCGACGAGCAGGCGCGCAAGGACCTCGACTTCGAGCTGAAGACCCACGTCGCCAAGGTCGTCGGCTGCAAGCTCGACCACCTGGTGCTCGTGCCCGCCGGCACGCTACCGAAGACCAGCAGCGGTAAGATCCAGCGCTACATGGCGCGCCAGCGCTACCTCTCCGGCGACCTCGGCCACAAGAAGTGGGCGCCGTGGCAGGTCGGCAAGGCCTATCTCAAGAGCCTGGCCCGCAAGATCATGCGGCTGACCGGCCGGAGTTGAGCAGCCCTCAGCCAGGTACATCAGACGGGCTCAGCCGGTGACCTTGCGCATGCGGATCGAGCCCTTGCCGATGCCGCCCGTGTCGGGCTCGATGTCCTCGAGCTCCTTGGGGTCCTGCACATAGAACTCGGTGTAGCCGCAGTGCAGGCAGACGTACGCCTCGAGGGTGCCGAAGTCGCGGGCGTGGATCACGCCCGTCCGGCCGAGCGCCATCGGCAGGCCGCTGTTGCCCTCTCCCCGATCCAGCACGTCGTGCGCGTGGAAGATCTTGCCTTTCTTGCACTTGATGCACGTGCCGCTCGTCTTCATACCGATCCTCCTCGGGCGCGCGCCGCCTCGCGGTACGAGGCGAACAGGGCTTCATTGGCGGTCAGGAAGCCGTCGGCCCAGCGGTAGCCGTCGAGCAGCCCCGTGACGTCCCGGCCGGTGATCAGGTAGGCCGCGTACAGCGCCTCGATGGAGGCGAGCCCCTCGGCGGGCTCCTCGTAGAGCTTGCTGCGGCGCGGGTAGGCGGTCTGGATGCCGCGCAGCGAGCGCGGAGGCACGGTCGCGACCCAGGCGACCATGCGCTCGGCGTAGCGCCAGGTCGCGTCGACCAGCACCACGCCTGCGTCGCGGTCGGCGGGCGAGAGCTCGGGGCCTTCGGGGTCGAGGCGGACGTAGCCGTCGAGGGCGGGCAGGCTGCCGGTCGGGTAGCTGACGAAGGTGAAGCCCGGCTTGCCGACCAGCGGCTGCAGCGAGCACTTGCTCTTCTTCTCTTTGCGATGGCGCAACAGGACCGTCGGCTTCATCGCCAGAAGTCCGGGTGGTCCTCGGGGCGCAGCTCACTGACCTTCGGGGGATTCTTCATCCGCGCCTCGAACTCGTTCGCGGCGTCCTGGCGGCGCTTCTCCTCCTGGGCGAGCAGGCCGTCGAAGCTGACCTTCTTCTCCTTCTGCGGCTTCGCGAAGGGATCTTTGGGGATGTAGCGCTCGATCACGATGCGTTTGCCCTGCCCGGACACCCGCACCTCCTGCCCGGGTCGCACTCCGATCGCGGCGAGCAGCTCCTTGGGAAGCGTCAGGCGGCCCTCACGGTCCAGTCGTTGGCGCATGCTGCCATCCTCCGGTGCGCGGCACCCTCCAGGGTAGTGCCTGGCAGCCCGGCGGCGCAAGCGTTGGTCCGTAGGCCGGGGCGGTCGCTCCGGGGGCGGGTGGACTGCCGGAGTGAGCTCCGCGCGCCGAGCCCACCAGGCCGCCCCCCAGGGCGGTGTCCCCGCGCGGGCGTTGCGTCCCCGCCCCCCTGCGGACTACGATAGCGCCAGTGCACACCCCGAGGGGTCCCTATGTGCGGCATCGTCGGAATCGTCGCTCCCTACCTCGCCACACCCGGCGCAGACCCGCTCCCGCAGCTGGACGGGGCGAAGATGCCGCCGACCGGCAGCGCCCCCGCGGCCCTCGAGGGCTACCTCGGCGAGGTGCGCGAGGCCCTCGCCCCGCTGCGCGGCTTCGAGGCGCTCTGCAGGCTGCTCGACGACGGCCCGGCCCGCGCCCGGCTGCGCGCGCTCGGCGAGCGGGTCGCCAGCCTCGCCCAGGAGCTCGAGAGCCGGCTGAGCCGCGGCGGAGTCGAGCCGGCCCAGCTCGAGGCCACGAACCGCGTGCTCACCCTGGCCAAGGACGCGGCCTGGCGGGTCGAGCGCGACGTGCTCGCGACGCTGCCGCGGCTGCGCAGCCTGCTCGGTGACGACGACGGCCGCAAGCTGCGCTTCGAGCTGTGGCGCCTCGACCTGTTGTTCCAGTCCCTCGCGCGGCTCGAGGTGCGCGGTCGCGACTCCTCCGGACTGTCGGTGCTGGTGCGGGTGCCGACGGCGGTGTGGGAGCGGCACGCCGGGCACGAGGGGCTCGCCCTCCGCCAGGCGGTGCGCGGGCACCAGGACCGGGCGGTGGTGGTGTACCCCGAGGGCGAGGCGGTCAGCGTCGCCTTCGGGCTGAAGATCGCGGCGGAGATCGGCGAGCTGGGCAGCAACGTCGAGGCGCTGCGCGCCCGTATCCGTGAGGACGGCCTGCTGCGTGGGTTGCTCGCCGAGGAGCGGGCGGCGGTCTCGGTCTTCGCCCACACGCGCTGGGCGAGCAACGGCATCATCAACGAGGTCAACGCCCACCCCCAGGCCAACGACGTGCTCGATGCGGAGGGCGCTCCCCAGGCGCGCCCCTTCTTCGTCGCGGGCTCGGTCAACGGCGACGTCGACAACTACCAGGCCCTGCGGGCGATGCTCGAGGAGCGCGGCCTGTTCATCCCCGACGCCTCGACCTCCGACGCGAAGGTGATCCCGGTGCTGTTCGACCAGGAGCTGCACCAGGAGCCCGACGCCGAGGTCGCCTTCCGCCACACCGTCGCGATGCTCGAGGGCTCGCTGGCGGTCGCGGCGCACACCTCCCGGGCCCCCGGCACCACCTTCCTCGCCCTGCGCGGCTCCGGCCAGGGGCTGTACGTCGGGAGCTTCGAGGGCGGGCACATCTTCGCCTCGGAGCTGTACGGCATCGTCGAGCTGACCGACCGCTACCACCGCCTGGACGGCAGCCGCAGCGACCCGGCGCGGCCGGGCGCCCGCGGCCATCTGGTCGTGCTCGAGGCGGGCAAGGCGCCGCGCTCGCTCGCCTTCGACGGCAGCGAAGTGCCGCTCGGCGCCGCGAAGCAGGCGCCGATCACGACCCGGGACGTCGACCGCGCGAACCATCCGCACTTCTTCCTCAAGGAGATCCGCGAGTCCCCGGACAGCGTCCGGCGCACCCTGCGCGGGCGCTTCGTCGTCTCGCCCGGCGAGGGCAGCTTCGAGTTCCGCTTCGGCCCCGACGCGGTGCCGGACGCGGTCGTGCGCGACCTGCGCGAGGGCAGCCTGCGGCGGATCATCTGCATCGGCCAGGGCACCGCCTCGATCGCCGCGCAGGCCTCGGCCTACCTCAGCAAGCGGCTGTGGCGGGGCGCGGGTCCCGAGGTGCTCGCGATGAAGTCGACCGAGCTGTCGGGCTTCGAGCTCGACGACCTCGGCCCTTCCACGCTGGTCGTCGCGGTCTCGCAGTCCGGCACCACCACCGACACCAACCGCACGGTCGACATGGTCCGCGAGCGCGGCGCGCGGGTGCTCGCGATCGTCAACCGCCGGGGATCGGACCTGACGGCGCGGGCGGACGGCGTGATCTACACCAGCTCGGGGCGCGACGTCGAGATGGCGGTCGCCTCGACCAAGGCCTTCTACTCGCAGGTGGTCGCGGGCTACCTGCTCGGGCTCTACTTCGCCTCGGTGCTGAAGTGTGTGTCGGAGGATGAGATCGTCGCCCGGCTGCTCGAGCTCAACCGGCTGCCGGAGCTGATGGAGCGGGTGCTGCTCGAGAGCGTGAAGATCGAGAAGGTCGCCCGCCGCCACGCCGTGCGCAAGCGCTACTGGGCGTGCGTGGGAAGCGGGCCGACGCGGCCGGCGGCCGACGAGATCCGCATCAAGCTCTCCGAGCTGTGCTACAAGTCGATCGGCTGCGACACGATCGAGGACAAGAAGCACATCGACCTCAGCTCGGAGCCGCTGATCCTGGTCTGCACGGCGGGCCTGTCCGGCAGCGCCCTGAGCGATGCGGTCAAGGAGATCGCGATCTTCAAGGCCCACAAGGCCTGCCCGATCGTGATCGCCGAGCAGGGCGAGGTGCGCTTCGCGCCCTACGCCGCGGCGGTGCTGTCGGTGCCGTTGGCCAGCGAGGCGCCCTCCCTGCTGCTCAACACGGTCGCCGGGCACCTGTTCGGCTACTACTCCGCCCTCGCGATCGATGCGGGGGCCCAGCCGCTGCGCCGCATGCGGGCGGCGGTCGAGGAGGCGCTGCGCGCCGCGGCGGCCGAGGAGGCGCGGGTGCCGACCGGCCTGCACGGGCTGCGGCAGAAGCTGGTGCCGGAGAACGACGTCTTCCGGGAAGGGCTGATCGCGCGGCGCTACGACACCGGCCTCGAGGTGCGCACGGCGACGCGGCTGTGCGCCCTGCTCGACGGCGCCCTCGGCCGGGTCGGCATCGACGACATGGCGCGCTGGTTCCCCCAGGTGGACGGGCCGACGCGGCTGCTCGAGCTGCTGCTGGTCGAGCTGTCCAGCGCGATCGACCAGCTCAAGCGGCCGATCGACGTGATCAAGCACCAGGCGAAGACGGTGACGGTCGGCATCTCCCGCCAGGACGACGCGCCGGCGGGCAGCTTCCTGCAGGCGGTGCGGAGCGCCGGGGCGACCTCGGAGCGGCTCCTGTACCGCGACCGGCTCGCGCTGCGGGTGCTCGGCCCGCTGGTGCAGGCGGTGCAGGGCTCGACCCGCTACCGGGTGTTCGGCCTCGATCCGCTCGGGCGGCCGGGTCCAGCGGCGACGATCTTCACCGAGCGGCAGACCGGCATCGCCGAGCAGATCCCTTCGCGCTCGCGGGTGCCCGGTCCCCTCAAGGGCACCAAGCGCCGGGTGGTGACGCGCCGGCGGCTGTGGCTGGGGGTCGGCAAGCGCGACGGCCGCGACCTGGTGATCCTGCCCCTGGTCGACAAGGGCGTGATCGACGGCCTCTTGCTCCTGCACGTCCGCTTCGCCGAGGATGCCCCGCTCGCGGACAAGATCGACGCCCTGCGCACGATCGGCAACCGCTACGAGGAGCTGACCTTCGCGGTGACCGAGTGGGACAACGACTGGGACGACGCCCTGCTCGCGAAGTTCCCGCCCCGCGAGCTGCTAGTGCTGCCGGTCGAGGAGCTCGCGCGTCGCATCAGCGGACGCAGCTGAGCCGCAAGCCCGCCCCCCTGCCTGCCGA
Source organism: bacterium (assembly GCA_030428695.1). Next base: position 2,684 of record JAUIEM010000380.1, on the reverse strand, counting down.
TAGATGAGGTGTCACACCCGCAGGAGGCAGGGGATGCTCGGCCGTCGACCCAAAGAGCTGTTCGAAGTGATGGGAACCCGCACCGGCGCGGACGTCGCGAAGCTGCAGCCGCAGCCGCGGAAGCGGACCGGATCGTGGCGGGACGCGCCGATCGTGGTGCTCGCCGATCTCGCTTCGGCGCTGGGGAGCCCGCCGGCCGGGGCTGTCGGGTTCGGACAGCCGCGGGCGGAGCCCGCCATGGAGGCGCCCGCGGCGGAGGCGCCCGCGGCGGAGGCGCCCGCCATGGAGGCGCCCGCCATGGAGGCGCCCGCGGCGGAGGCGCCCGCGGCGGAGGCGCCCGTCCCGGACGAGATCCCGACCGAGGACGAGCTGCCGATCGCGGACGAGGTTAGCGCGGCCCTGGCGGACTTCGCCTCGTCGATCGCCGATGCCCCGACCGAGAACCTGCCCGCGGCGGAAGCTCCGGACACCGGATCCGACAGGCCGCGGCGGCGTTTCGTCTCGCTCGACCCCACGCCGTCGAGCCGGCGGCGGGTCGCGGCGGTGCCGTCGAGCCGGCGGCTCCAGGCGACGCCCCCCACGAAGCCCGCGCCCGCCTCGCCGCTGCACGCGCCGATTCCCCCGAACACGGTCAAGGAGTCGCCGTCGACCTGGGTCGGGGAGCTCGCGCAGTGGGGCAGCCACACCATCCACCTGCGCCGCGACACCTTGCTCGTGGTGCTCGCGATCCTCGGCGTGTCGCTGCTGCTCGCCTTCCTCTTCGGCCAGAAACTCGGAGAGACCGCCCCGGTCGAGCCCGGCAGCCGGATCCACCAGGTCGCGCCCTCACTTGCGGTCGCGGATAGACCATCTGACCCCGCGGCGCCCGGACCGCTGCTGGCTCCCCTGTCGACGCGCCCGGGAACGCACCCCGCGGCGCCCCGGGGACAGACCCGCGCCGGTTGACGTCGCGCGCCGGGATGCACTACAACGGGGAAAAGTGCGGACGCAGGCAGCGGCACAGCCGCGAGCAGACCAGGGTGGGGGCGCTCCCCGAGGCAGACCGATGAAGACCCGTCCCGATTGCATTCCCTGCATCCTCCACAAGGTCCTCGCGACCGCGCGGGCGGTGGACAACAACGAGTGGCTGCTGCGCCGCGTCCTGCTCGCCTCGATGGACGTGCTCTCCGACGCCCAGTTCGACCTCCCCCCCGCCCAGGTCACCGCGCGCTGCCTGCAGAAGGCCCAGGAGCTGCTCGGCAACCCCGACCCCTTCGCGACGGTGCGCGCGGAGCAGAACAGCCAGGCCTCGGCCTTCGAGGAGACCCTGCGCGAGGCCGTCGCGGCCAGCGACGACCCGCTCGAGACCGCGGTCAAGATCGCGGCGGTCGGCAACGAGGTCGGCGTCGGCTTCCCTCCGCCGCCCTCCCTGCCCGCCCTGCTGGCCAAGGCGCAGGCGGTCTCCCTGGCCGAATCGGCCCTCGACGAGTTGCGGGAAGATCTGGACAAGGCACAGACGGTTCTGTATGTTCTCAACAATTCCGGCGAGCTGGTCTTCGACAAGGTGTTGATGTCGGAGCTCGCCAAGAAGCAATGTAAGGTCACGGCTGCCGTCGGGGTCGCGCAGATCCTCAACCGCGCGACGGAATCCGACACCCAGGCGGTCGACCTGGCTTCCGTGTGTGAGGTGTTTCAGATCGGAGGCGTGTCGGGCGCACGCCTTCCCCTCCAATCCGCGGACTTCCAGAAGCTCCATCGTGAAGCCGACCTGGTTCTGGTCAAAGGCCAGGCCAACTACGGAAGTTTTGTCGGGCAAGAGCGGGAAGCGTACTACCTTCTGTCGGTAAAGTGCGCCTGCTATGCATTCGATCTCGGGGTCAGCCTCGGCGACCTCGTCTTGACGAAGAGGTAGAACCGTGTCTCTGCACAACAGTCTCGTGGTCAAAACCGGCCTGTCCCGGCAGCGCAGCGTGCTCTCCCGCTACGAGCGGATCGAGAAGCTCCAGTCGCAGGGAAAGTGGCGTGAAGGCGACTCGATCTTCAAGCTCCCGAAGGTGCGGACCTTCATCCTGAAGAAGAAGAAGAAGAAGGAGAAGAAGACCGAGGAAGAGGAGGCGTAGGCCTCTCTCCCTCCCGGGTCTCCCCTTCACGCCGCCTCCTCAGTCTCGAGGTCACAACGACCCTCCGTTCGCGGAGTGGTCGTGGTCGCATCAGGGCGCGTCTTGCCTCCGCTGCCGCCTACTCGAGCCCGGAGTGGGTGATCGGCGCCGATCCCGTCACGTCCACCGTGCCCGCGCCCGGCGCGGTGCTGGAGAAGACGGCTTCCGCAGCGCTTCCGCCCTGCAGGAGCCGCGTGTCCGCGCAACCCATGCCCCCGTCGTAGTCGACCGCCAGGGATGCGCAGGTGCACCGTCGCGCCGGACGCGCTGTCATCGTTGGTGAGCCCGACGCCGCGGTTGTTTCCCGTCGTCGGCACCGTGTCGATCAGGTTGCCCTCGATCAGGGCGTTGACCGTCGGCAGGGCTCCCGCGACGATCATCTCGACGCCGTTCCCTGGACCCCGGCGAAGAGCCCACCCCCACTCTTGTCCAGCGCGTCCGCATCAGAGTGAGGATCCGGGCCCCCCCCCCCCGGAGGCCAGCCGTTATACTGACGTGCCCCCGCAGCCGAGGACGCGATGCGCTACTTCGACATCACCCCGCCCG
>JAUIEM010000679.1 GCA_030428695.1 bacterium | reverse complement strand
GCGGGCCACCGTCGACAACCTCTCCGGCCAGAAGGAGATCCGCAAGTCAGAGGTGGTCTGGATCGAGGCCGAGCCCGCCAGCCGCTGGATCTTCGAGCGGCTCGGCGCGCTCGCGCTCAGCGTCAACCGCGAGCGCTACCACTTCGACCTGACCGGCTTCACCGAGAAGCTGCAGTACACCGAATACGGCGAGGACGGCCACTACGGCTGGCACCAGGACTTCGCCGCCGGCGACTTCTCCAACCGCAAGCTCAGCCTGGTCGCGTTGCTGTCCGATCCGGCCGACTACGACGCGGGCCATCTCGAGTTCTTCAACGCCCACGACGAGGTGCCGCGCACCCGCGGCACGGTGATCTTCTTCCCCGCCTTCGAGTTCCACCGGGTGGTGCCGGTCAGCCGCGGCCTGCGCCGCAGCCTGGTGGCCTGGATCGGCGGGCCGCCGTTTCGGTAGGGGGCGCTACGGGATCACCGCGAAGGGCCCGTCCTCGAGCTTGTAGCCCTGCTCGCTCGCCCCGGCGAGCTGCTGGTCGGTCAGCCCGAAGCGCCGCTTGCGCCCGGCGTACCAGCGCAGGGCGGCGTCGAGGTGGGCGGTGCCGAACTCCGGCCAGGGGACGTCGGTCAGGTACAGCTCGCTGTAGGCGCTCTGCCACAGGAGGAAGTTCGACAGCCGGTGCTCTCCGCCGGTGCGGATCAACAGGTCCGGGTCGGGCAGGCCCCGGGTGTCGAGGTGGGAGGCGACGAGCTGCTCACAGACCGCGTCGGGGGCCAGGGAGCCGAGCCGGGCCTGGTCGACGAGCTGGCGGATCGCCCGCACCAGCTCATCCCTGCCGCCGTAGGACAGCGCGAGGTTGAGCCGCATCCCCCGGCCGTGGGCGGTCAGGCGGCGCACCTCGGTCAGGGCCAGGCGTACGCCCTCGGGCAGGCGCGCGATGTCGCCGATCGCCTCGAGGCTGATGCCGTTCTCGAGCAGGGTCGGCGTCTCGTTCCGCAGGAACTCCTTCAGCAGCTCCATCAGCTGGTCGACCTCGCCCTGCGGCCGGCCCCAGTTCTCCGAGGAGAAGGCGTAGAGGGTCAGCGCCTCGACCCCGCTCTTGCGGCAGTGGGTGACGATGCGCCGCACCGTGCGCGCGCCGCGTCGGTGGCCCTCCGCGCGCGGCAGGCAGCGCCGCTGGGCCCAGCGGCCGTTGCCGTCCATGATGATCGCGACGTGACGGGGGACGTCGATGACGGGGCTGGCGGACATACGTGGCTCCTTCTGCTTTGTGCCACAAAGTTAATCGGCCAGACCGCGCTGTCGCTGCACCGGGCTGCCGGCTTCGCTGCCGCGCACCCGGCGAACGATCGCCTCGAGCTGGTCGATGTAGCGTTCGAAGGCCGCGCGGCCGTCGTCGGTCAAGGTGCAGGTGGTGTGGGGCCGGCGCTTCTTGTAGGTCTTGATCACCGCGAGGTAGCCGGCCTTCTGCAGGGTCTTGATGTGGACGCTGAGGTTGCCGTCGGTCAGCCCGAGGTCCTGCTTCAGCTCCCCGAAGGACAGCTCGCCGCCGCCCGCGAGCAGGCTCATGATCCCCATCCGCGCCCGCTCGTGGATCACCTTGTCGAGGTGCGGGATCGGCTCGGATGCGCTCATTCCGCGGCCTCGGCCGGCGAGCGACCCTTCTCGAGCCAGGCGAGCCGCGCCCCGAACACGAGGTTCAGGCCGCCGAAGCTCGCCCCGGTCAGGAGGTGGGCGAAGCGCACGGGCGGGGCGGGCTCGAGGGCGAGGGCGAGGCCGAGCAGCAGCCCCGGAACGGCGAAGCACCAGCCGTACAGACGCAGCTC
>JAUIEM010000379.1 GCA_030428695.1 bacterium | reverse complement strand
GCCGAGGCCGTTGGCGCGGGCTCCGGACCAGAGATTCCCCGAGCTCTGGTTGGGAAAGGGACGGAACAGCGCCTCTCCCTGTTCCCAGCGCAGCACCCCGACGACGTAGGAGCGGCGGTTGCTCGGACCGCGGGCCGGCGCCTCGAGGCGGGCGCGCACGGTCGGCAGCAGCAGCTCCTCTTCCCCGCGGCACTTGCGCAGGAAGGGACGGACGAACTGGTAGAAGGTGACGATCGAGCTCAGGGGATTGCCGGGCAGGCCGAAGAAGGTCGCCGACCGCCCTCCCCCGCCGACCGTGCCGTAGGCGAGCGGCTTGCCGGGCTTGATCCGCACCTTCCAGAAGTCGACGGCGCCGCCGGCGAGCTCGGCGACCACCTCGCGGACGATGTCGAGGTCGCCCATCGACACGCCGCCGAGGGACACGACCAGGTCGGCGTCCTCGACCGCCGACAGGAACACCGCCCGGCAGCCCTCCTTGTCGTCCGGGGCGATCGGCAGGACGCGGGCGGACGCGCCGCACTGGCGCGCGAGGGCGGCGATCGCGTGGGCCGAGGAGTTGACGATCTGGCCGAAGCCTGGCTCCCGCCCGAGCTCGACCAGCTCGTCCCCCGTGCTGATCACCGCCAGGCGCGGGGCCCGGCGCACGCGCAGCACCGCGTAGCCCTGGCCGGCGAGCAGGCTGATCGCGGCGACGTTGAGCCGCGTGCCCGCGGGGAGCAGCACGTCGCCGGCGGCGAAGTTCTCACCCTGGTGGCGGATGTTCGCGCCCTCGCCCGCGCTCGGCAGCACCTGCAGGGTGACGCGGGTCTCCTCCTCGACGGTGTCCTCGCGGCGGATGACGGTGTCGGCGCCCGCGGGCAGCGGCGCGCCGGTCATGATCTTGCACGCCGCCCCCGCGGGCAGGGTCTGCGGCGCGGCCGGGCCGGCGACGCTGTGGGCCGCGATCGGCAGGGTTCCCCCGGCCTCGACCTCGGCCCAGCGGAAGGCGTAGCCGTCCATCGCCGAGTTGGTGAACTCCGGGTTCGGCCGCCGGGCGCACACGTCGTCGGCGAGCACGCGGCCGCAGGCCTGGTCGAGGGCGACCTGCTCGGAGCCGAGCGGGCGGGCGTCGGCGAGAATGCGCTGGCGGGCTTCGGTGACGCTGAGGGCGTGGTCCATCGTCGGTTCCTCCCGTGCGGGGCGCCGAGTATAACGGAAGCGGGACGCGCTCACAGACTGGAGACGACATGGCGCGCGCGGGACTGCTCCTCGCCCTCCTCTGCCTCGGCTGCGGACAGGTCGAGCCGGGCCGGGTCGCGCAGCGGCTCGCGGAGGACGGGACCTTCACCAGCGGCGGCTACACGCTGACGGCGGGGGCGCGCAGCGTGACCGTCGAGGAGCGCTCGACCTGGGAGCTGCTGACCCTCGGCGGCATCTTCATCGGCCTCGCCCTGAGCGGCGTCGTCACCGCCGTCCGCCGCACCTGGGCGCAGCCGCGCGGCGCCGCCGACATCGCCTTCAGCGCCGGGCTGGTGCTCGTGCTGCTCGCCTGGGCGGCATCCGGGCTGTACCTGCTCACGCGGCGCGGGACCCTGCACCTCGACCGCGAGCGGGCGCTGGTCAGCGAGCGCTGGAGCTGGTGCGCGGGGGAGGTCGGCTGGTTCGGCACCGAGCAGCCTCTGGGGGACTTCGTCGGCGTCGGGGTCGAGGATGACCGCATCGACGAGTACGCCGCCTTCCGGGTCTTCCTGCGGCTCCGCGAGGGCGGCCGGCGGAACCTGCTCGAGCTCGGGGCGAGCGCGCAGGACGGCGCCGACGCCGACGCCCTCGCGGCGCTGATCGCGGCGCGCCTCGGGCTGCCGCTGCTCGGGCGGGAGTAGCGTTGTCCGCGGGGAAACCGGAACCGGGCCCCGGGAGTCGACCGGTCTCAACCCTGGCCCCACGCGGCGCAGCCGCTACCATGGCGGCTCGTCGTTGGAGCCCCGCCCCATGAACCGCCTCCGCCCCGCCCTGCCCACCGTCGCCTTCCTGCTGGCCTGCGCCGCCCTGTGCCTGCCGATGTTGGTCAACGGGGCGCCGCTGTTCTTCTGGGACACGCACGACTACCTCTCCGCCGGCGGCTCGATCGCGCACTACCTGTGGACGGGCGAGGAGGGCTGGTACGGCATGCGCTCGCCCGTCTACTCCCTGCTGACCGTGGTCGGCCGCGGGCTCGGGGGTATCCGCGGCATCGTCGTGATCCACGCGGCGCTGCTGGTGTTCTGCCTCGCGAGCCTGCTGCGCCTGTTCGGACCGCGACGCTGGTGGGAGCTGCCGGCCCTGGGCCTGGCGCTCGCCCTGTCGAGCAGCGCCGGGATGTTCAGCTCGCTGCTGCTCGCAGACATCTTCGCCGGCATCGGCGTCGTCGCCCTCGCCGCCCTCGCCCTCGACGACGGCCCGGAGCGGATCCTCGGACGCGGGCGGCGCATCGGCCTCGCGGCCTGCCTGGCGCTGGCGGTCGCGGCGCATCCCTCCCATCTGCCCCTGTTCCTCGCCCTCGGCCTCGGCCTGGTCGCCCTGCGCCGGCGCTGGCGGGCGCTGGTCTGGCTGCTGCTGCCGCCGCTGCTCGGCGCGGTGGCCTTCTTCGGTCTGCAGCGGGCGCTGCTCGGCCCCGGCCACCCCGGCACCCGCCCGCCCTACCTGCTCGCCCGGGTCGTCGCCGACGGACCGGGCCGCGACTACCTCGACGCCTGCCGCGACTGCGCCGGGCGCTGGGCCGTGTGCACGCGTTGGGAGCTGTGGGACCGGGTCGACTCCGACAGCTTCCTGTGGGCCCCGGGCGGACCCTTCGCCGACGCCTCGCCCGCCCTGCGCCGACGGATGCTGCGCGAAGAGCTGCCGCTGGTCTTCGAGGCCGTGCGCCGTCAGCCCTGGCGGCAGCTGCGGCGCAGCGTCTGGAACGCGCTGTGCCAGCTGGTCCGGCTCAACTACGAAGACCTGCTCTTCCAGCGCGACGAACCGCGCCTGTACCGCGCCCTGCGGCACGACGCGGAGCTCGTGCGGGGCAGCCTGCAGACCCGGGAGGAGCTGCCGCTGGCGGGCCTCTCCCTGTTCCACGACGGCGTGCTCGCGCTCGCCGCCCTCGCGCTGCTCGTCCTGCTGCTCCGCGACCGCCGCGCCTCCCGGGCGCGCCGTCTGGCTCTGCTCGCGTGCGCCGCCCTGCTGGTCAACGGCGCGATCACCGGCACGGTCGCGACGGTCGCTTCGCGTTTCCAGATGCGGGTCGCCTGGCTGCTGCCTCTGGCGGTCGTGCTCTGGCTGCGGGCGCTGTGGAAGGCGCGCGACCAGCAGCCCTCGCCGGCGGAGGAGGAGTAGGCTCCCGCCGCACATCCCTGCGACGACAGACCCGCAGCGGCGGTCGACGGTCCGCTCGTCAGCTTCCGGCTTTGGGTAGAGCGACGGCCGATGCGGGCTGTCCCCCCACCGCCGCCTCCGCTACACTCGTGAAAAAATGTGCGGAGACACCCGATGGCGAAGATCGAGCGCACCTGGAACGACGTGGCCATCGACGGCGACCGCGTCCTGATCGTCGGCAGCGAGGGCAGCGTCATTCTGTCCGACGACCGCGGCGCCTCCTGGACCCGGCTGAAGACCGGCATCAAGAGCGAGCTGCGCTGCGTCGCCAGCGCCGCCGGACGCAGCGTCGCGGCCGACAGCGAGAAGACCGTGCTCGTGCGCGAGGGAGACGGCGACTGGACCGTCCTCGACGGCCTCGGCGCCGACCATCGGGCCGCCGCAGCCAAGGACGGCTGGCTGCTGCTCGGCGACGGCATGGGCAAGCTGCACCTCGCGACCCGCGGGGTCGCCTTCTCCAGCGTTCAGGTCTTCCGCTGCGTCGAGGCGATCGTCACCGACGGCGACAGCTTCCTGGTCGCCGACCTGCTCAACGGGGTGTGGCGCTGGACGCCCCAGCAGATCGTGCGGCTCCCGACCCGCGCCAAGTACCCGCGCGGCCTGGCGGCGCGCGACGGACGCATCGCGGTCGCCGCGGGCAAGGGCATCGTCGAGCTGTCGACCGACGGCGGCGCGACCTTCCGCAGCACCTCCACCGGCGCGGCCGGCGCGCTGAACGGCGTGTGGCTCGGCGCTGGCGGCCGCATCGTCGCCTGCGGCGCGGACGGGGCGCTCGCCTGCAGCGAGGACGACGGCGCCTCCTGGACCCTCCAGCAGCTGCCGCGCAAACCCTGGCTGCGGACCGTCGACGGCTACCCGGACGGACGGGTCTGGGTGCTCGGCGGAGGCAAACCCTGGTGGCTGTCCGACGACGGCGGCGCGACCTTCACCAAACAGCAGGACTTCGAGGTCGCGGCGGCCCCCCGGACGCGGGCGAAGCCGGCCGACGCCCCGGGCGGACGCGTGTTCAGCCGCTGTGCCTCGGCCCCCTCCCTCGACGGCATCAAGGGCCTGCACCTCGCCGCCCCGGGCCACGTGGTGCTGGTCGGGAACAAGGGCCGCATCGCCGGCAGCGAGGACGGCGGGAAGACGTGGGCCGAGCAGCCGTTCGGCATCCCCGACGGCGAGGCCTTCTTCCAGCCCTGGCTGCGCGACGCCTGGGGCTCCCCCGGCGCGCTGGTCGCCGTCGGCCAGCACGGCGCGGTCCACTCCTCCGACGGGGGCCGCAGCTGGACGCCCGGCAAGCGCGCCAAGGGGAAGTGGCTGACGCGGGTCCACGGCAGCTCCGCGACGCGCCGCTTCGCCCTGCTCGAGGGCGGCTGGCTGTGGCGTGCCTCGACCAAGCCCTCCGGCTGGGACGTCGTCAAGCTCGGCCGCTACAGCCGGGTGCTGCGCGGGCTGTGGGTCGGCGAGGGCCGGGTGCTGGTGTGCGGGACGAAGGGGGAGATCCACCTCTCGACCGATGAGGGCGACACCTGGCGGCAGGTGCACGGCGAGGCCCTGCTCGATCTCAACGGGCTGTGGGGCGCCGGCGCGACGGTGTTCGCGGTCGGCGGACGCGCGGCCCTCGGCGGGCGCGTGCTGCGCTCCGAGGACGGGGGCGAGACCTGGGAGACGGTCGAGCTGCCGGGCGACACCGGCATCCTGCACGACATCGGCGGCAGCTCCCTCGACGACCTGTGGGTCTGCGGCGCCGGGGGGAGCCTGCTCCACGCCCGCGACGGCGGACGCTCCTGGGGCCGGGCGCACCTCGAGAACGCCGGCGACCTGCGGCGTATGGCGGGCTCCGGCGACGAGCTGTGGATCCTCGGCGCGGGGCTGTGGCGCTCGACCGGCAAGGCTCCCTGAGGCTTTCCTTCGCGCCCGACCCGCGGTACGATCCCTGCGCCATGCAGAGCTTCCCCGACTTCCTGACCGCGGTCGCCCGCGCCGCCCACGTCGAGATCCGCTACGAGCGGGCGACGCGGCTGCGCCTGTTCGGCTTCGTCGAGCTCTTCTTCCTGTGCTGCCTGTGCGTCTTCTACCTGCCCGAGCTCCTCTCGCACTACTCCGAGGACCCCCAGGGCGACGAAGCCGAGGACGCCCACAACGTGTTCGGCGTGATCCGCCGCCGCCTCTCCCACGCCCGGCCGCTCGTCCGCCTGGCCTGCGCGGACGCCTCCGGCGCGCCCCTCGCGCAGTGTGTCCTCGACGCGCCCGCCGAGCCCGCCTGGGAGCGCATGCTCGGCAGCCTGCTCAGCGCACTGCCGGTCGGCGCCCGGCTCGACAACCACGTGCTCGGTCTGCCCGCGGGGAGCTTCCGCGGGGGCGCGCCGCTCCTCTTGTCCCGGGCGCCGCAGAAGCTCGAGAAGGCGCGGGCCCGGCTGGACAAGGCCGGTCTGCGGCTGGTGGAGGAAGAGGAGAGCTGGCGTCTGGAGAACCAGGAGCCGCGGCGCTCGGCCTTCTTCGCCGCCGTGCACTGGCTGATCCACCTGATCGGCGGGCCGGCCCACCTGTTCGGGCGGAAGTGGCGGGAGCAGGCCGCCGACCTGTGGGCCGACGCCCGCGGCGTCGCGCCGGCGCGCTGGTCGCTCGAGGTCGACGCCGAAGCGGTGCGCTGGCGCCGCACCCGCGGGTCGAAGGTGCGCGAGGACAGCCTGCCCCGCGCCGCGCTGCTCGCCCTGCTGCACGCCCCGGAGCTGCGTTTCGCGGACACCTGGCGCCCTGCCCCGCGCGCCATCCGCCTGATCGGAACCGAGCGCAGCGTGCGCGTGCCGCCGGCCGCGGTCAGCGGGGCGAGCCTGGCCAGCTTCGCCCTGCTCGCCGAGGCCCTCGGCGCCTGAGTCGTTCCCTGGCCCCGCCTTATCTCTTGCTCCCGTGGGCCGGCGCATTAGTATGGCCCGGGGCATACGCTCAGCAGAAAGGAGCACACCATGGATACCGGCACCCTCCGACTGAAGACGGGACTGGCCGAGAACCTCAAGGGCGGCGTCATCATGGACGTCACCAACGTCGAGCAGGCCAGGATCGCCGAGGACGCCGGCGCCGCCGCCGTGATGGCCCTCGAGCGCGTCCCCGCGCAGATCCGCAAGGAAGGCGGCGTCGCGCGGATGTCCGATCCGGCCATGATCACGAGCATCATGGAGGCCGTCGACATCCCGGTGATGGCGAAGGTGCGCATCGGCCACTTCGTCGAGGCGGAGATCCTGCAGGCCCTCGGCGTCGACTACATCGACGAGAGCGAGGTCCTGACCCCGGCCGACGAGGCGTATCACATCGACAAGCACCGCTTCAAGATCCCGTTCGTCTGCGGCGCGGTCAACCTCGGCGAGGCCCTGCGCCGCATCGGCGAAGGCGCCGCGCTGATCCGCACCAAGGGCGAGGCCGGCTCGGGCAACATCGTCGAGGCCGTCCGCCATCTGCGCCGCCTGCACAGCGAGATGCGCGCGCTGCAGCTGATGGGCGACGAGCAGCTGATGACCGCCGCCAAGGAGCTCGGCGCCCCCTACGCCCTGGTGCGCTACGTCGCCAAGCAGGGCAGCCTGCCGGTGCCGAACTTCGCCGCCGGCGGCGTCGCGACCCCCGCCGACGCGGCCCTGTGCATGCGCCTCGGCGCCGAGACCGTGTTCGTCGGCTCGGGCATCTTCCTGTCCGAAGACCCCGCCAAGCGCGCCCGGGCCGTCGTCCAGGCGGTGACCCACTTCGAGGACGCCGCGCGCCTGGCCGAGATCTCCCGCGGCCTCGGCGAGGCGATGCGCGGGCTCGACACCGCCGAGCTCGAGAAGTCCCAGCGCCTGCAGGACCGCGGCTGGTGAGCCGGGTCGGCGTCCTCGCCCTGCAGGGCGACTTCGCGCGCCACCAGTCCGCCCTCGCCCGCGCCGGCTGCGGCGACATCCCGCTGGTCAAGACCGCCGCCGCCCTCGACGGCCTCGACGGGCTGATCCTGCCGGGGGGCGAGAGCTCGACGATGCTCAAGCTGCTGCGCCTCGAGAACATGCTCGAGCCGCTCCGCGCCTTCCCCGCCCCGATGTTCGGCACCTGCGCGGGGGTGATCCTGCTCGCGCGCGAGGTCTTCGGTCCGGAGCAGGAGTCCCTCGGGCTGTTCGACGCCCGGGTCCAGCGCAACGCCTACGGCACCCAGCGCGAGAGCTTCGAGGCCAAGGCCCCCAGCGCGCTCGGCGACCTCCCGCTGATCTTCATCCGCGCCCCGCGCATCGTGTCGACCGGCCCGGACTGCGAGGTGCTCTGCAGCCAGGGCGACGACCCGGTGCTGGTGCGCCAGGGCCGGCTGCTCGCGGCGACCTTCCACCCCGAGCTCAGCGAGGACCTGACGGTGCATCGCTACTTCCTGCGGATGGTCGAGGGGGGGTTGCTGACCTCCGCATAGTTCTGATGCGAAGGGGCATCGGTTCCCGACCAACGACGGGAGGGGGTGAACCCCTCCCCTACCTCGGTGTGTAGGTTCTTACAGGTAGGCGCGGGGTTTACCCCCGCCCGTCGGACCGGGACAGAACTTACGCTAAGCGACCGGAAGGAGGCTAGAAGCCAATCGAACGGACGCTGAGGTCAGTCGAGAAGCGCGGCCGTGATGGGCGTGGAGTCGAGTTCCCATGAAGACCGTCGATCGGTTTGTTCGGGGCGTACAAAAAGTCGTGCCGAAAGCGAAGATAGAAGTGGACGAGCCGAGAGACTCCAACGGTACATGGTGGTTGGACGTCACCCATGGATCCAGGCATGTGATTGTCGACTGGAGGGCACGTCGTGGATTTGGGATTTCGTGCTCACAGGAAGCAGGCTACGGTGAACGACCCGATGAGATTCACAAAACACTGTCAAGTGCCGTAGGCCGAACGGTAGAGTTGCTTAAGTCTAAAGAGTCAACTATGCCGGCACGTGATCGCGTCTTGCGACAGATTCGCGAGGAGCAGGCGATCTCGCAAGACAGTCTTGCTCAGCTACTTGGTGTTTCACAAGCGTCGATTTCCAAGCTCGAGCGACGTGACGACATGCACGTTACTGCCCTCAGCGTAAGTTCTGTCCCGCGAGGAAGTCAGTTCCCGGAGGACGACGGGAGGGGGTAAACCCCTCCCCTACATGTTTGTCCCACGACTGCTCGAAAACCATGTAGGGGCGGGGTTTACCCCCGCCCGCCGAGCCTGGACAGAACTTACGCTGAGGTCAGTAGCACCCTATCACGTCTGATCTCGGCTTTGGGTGGAGAGCTCGAGATCTTCGCACGGTTCCCCGACCGGAATGTCCGAGTTGTGGGTTTGGGCTAGCCCCCCCCGTCGGCGAGGCCCGCTCTGCGCCTCCGCTCCTCTGCGCCTCTGCGTTGAGTTCCCCTCTTCCCCCTGGCCCGGGCGTCTAGCGCACACGTAGGCTCAGCCCTCAGTCCGGCAGCTCGGTCGCGTCTTCCGACTCTTCGAGCTGGTCGAGCAGACGCCGGGCCTGCTCGACGATGTCCGCCTTGTCGAGGGGGGGACGCTGCGGCGTCAGGCGGATCCACTCGACCACCGAGATCGGGAACTTCAGCTGGATGTGGGAGATCAGCTGGTCGTGGCGCACGACCGGATAGCTCTCGAGCATGTCCGTGCGCGGCTCGGCCTCGCCGAGGTACTTGCGCTCGAACTGCACCGTCCAGGCCGGCGTCTCTTCCTCTTCATCCTCGAGCTCCGGCGGATCCCAGCCCGGGCCCACCGGCTCGAGGGCGGCCCCGTGCGCGGGGTAGCCGAGCCACTCGAGGATGCCGTCGAGGTCGTGCTCGATGTAGCGCGGCAGCGGCGCCTCGCCCCGGTCGCGCTCGACCAGCTTGCGCAGGTAGCGGACCTCGTAGGCCAGGCATGCCAGCAGGTGCTTCGCGTCGTCGCTCAGCTTCATCGTTTCCGCTCCTCGGAGACGCCAGTGTAGCGCTCCCGGAAGCGGAATGCCAATCGGTGCCGCGGCGGCCTGCCGCGAGCCGTGGCCGCGCTCAGCCGTCGATCGCGATCACCTGCGAGCGCCGCTCGTGTTTGCCGCAGCGGGCGATGAAGTAGATCTTCGCGGGCACGTCCGCACCCTCGGGCACGACCCAGTCGACCATCACGACCGCGCCGGTGACCGTCCCCTCGAGCTTCGCCAGCGACCGGTCGCCCTCGGCGTCGAACACCTCGACGCTCGCGGTCTGGCCGTCGGCCTCGGGATGGAGCTTGCTCCGCAGGCACATCCCGATCCCCTTCTTCCCCGCGCGCGGCATCCTCTGCCTCCTACTTGTTCTGGGTCGCGAGCTTGACCTTCCCGTCCGCCTCGACCGAGATCAACCACTCCGCCGAGGCCCACTGCTTGGTCAGGCGGTTGCCCTGGTCGAAGTTGTCCCACCGGGAGTACACGCCGGTCGGATACCAGAGCTCCTTCTTCTCGTTGGCGATGACGAAGAACTCGACCTGGTCGTCGCTGTTCTTGTCCGCGTTCTTCAGGTCCGTCTTCAGCAGGTCGGTGTCGTAGCGACC
>JAUIEM010000378.1 GCA_030428695.1 bacterium | reverse complement strand
ACGTCTTCCCTGGTCGCTGTTCGTCGCTGGCCGCCAAGCTGCCCGACTTCAGGAGGGCAGCAGGGCCCTCCACCGCGGTTCTTGTGCTTCTGAGCCGCTACTTCGGGAGGGCATCCGCACCGGTCGGGCTCCGCTACCTCCTCCAAACGCCGCCCCCCTGCATCCCTTCGCCTTCTTCCTCCGTGGCCCTGCTCCTGGCGGTTCCTCCAAGCCGAATACTTGGGGTCCAGGACTGCGTGCACAGCAGCGATGGCCGGGCGCCTCTAGCCGAAGCAGCCATGGCCGCTCCGGCCCCGCGCTGCCGGGCTGGGAGCCCCAACGAGCTGCGCGACTCCCGCCGATCAGCCGGTGGAAAGCTGCCGGGGCTTGTCCACGACCTCGGCCTCCGAGCCGTCGCTGTGGAGGACCGTCGACACGACCCGTGCGGTGATCTCGGCCATAGCGTGCCGTCGACGAACGACTTGCTCGCCCTCGCCATCACCGTGGTGAAGCGCTGCCGGCGGTACCGGAAGGGCCTGATGCCGTAGCGCCGCAACAGAGCCACGAAGACCCTGCGTCTCCACATGTCGGGCATGGAGAACCGGTACTCGATGGCCGGGTCCGCGCGCTCGATCTCCTTGATTCTCTGCAGGATCCGTTCTCGTGCACGGCCCGCTGCGGTCTTCTCTCCTGCACTGCTCGCGTCGGCGAACAGGGCCTCGATCTTGCACAGCTTCTCGATCAGCTGGGCCTCGTCCATGGTCTCCCCTCTCCTGCGTTTGCCATGATTCTTCCGTCCCGGGCCCTCCCTGTCCCCTCGTCTCCGCGACCTGCCGCTTCGGGATGAGCGAGCCGCCTGCGCACGCGCCCCCCTACCGCACCCGCCCCCGCGGCTTGCCTTCGGTGTAGCCCGCCCCGGTCTGGACGCCGACCACCGCGGCCTCGTGCAGCTTCGCGACCGCGTCGACGCCGACGTAGGTGCAGGCCGAGCGCAGGCCGGTCAGCATCGCGACGACGTGGCCGCCGGTCGACTCGCGGCCCTCCTGCAGGTAGATGCGCGCGGTCGAGATGCCCTCCTGGAACAGCCGCTTCTGGGCGCGTTCGAAGGCTCCGAGGCCGGCGGAGCGCTCCTTGACGGCGCGGGCGCTCGCCATCCCGAAGTTCTCCTTGTAGAGGGCGCCGGTGCTGTCCTCCTGGATGTCGCCGGGGCTCTCGTAGGTGCCGGCGAGGAGGCTCCCGATCATCACCCGCGAGGCGCCGGCGGCGAGGTACAGCGCGACATCCCGGGGAGCGCGCACGCCGCCGTCCGCCCACACCCAGCGGCCGCGCTCGCGGGCGGCATGGGCGCACTCGAGGACGGAGCTGAAGGTCGGGCGGCCCGCGCCGGTCTGCATGCGGGTCGTGCACATCGCCCCGGGGCCGACGTTGACCTTGACGATGTCGGCGCCGGCGTCGAGCAGGTCGCGGGTGCCCTCGGCGGTGCACACGTTGCCGGCGACGATCGGGACCCGGGAGCCGGTGACCGCGCGCACCGCCCGCAGGGCCTCGAGCATCTTCTGCTGGTGGCCGTGGGCGGTGTCGAGCACGAGCACGTCGACCTCGGCGTCGAGCAGGGCCGCGGCGCGGTCGGGGGCGGAGGCGGAGATGCCGATCGCGGCGGCGACCATCAGCCGCCCCTGCCCGTCGAGGGACGGCGTGATCAGCTCGGTGCGGACCGCCCCGTCGCGGGTGAGGATGCCGAGCACGTGGCGTTCGGCGTCGACGACCGGGGCCGCCTTGACGTGGGCGCGCTCCATCAGCAGGAAGGCCTCGCGGTTGGTGGTCTCCGGGGAGATCGTGACCAGCTCGCGGGACATCGAGGTCGACGCCGGCAGGTACTGGTCCTTGCCGCGCAGGTCGGAGGGCGTGATCACGCCGATCAGCCGGTGCTCGTCGTCGACGACCAGGACCATGCCGTGGGAGCGCTTGCGGATGATGCCCTGGACGTCGCGCAGGGTCGCGCGGGCGGTGACGATCAGGGCGGTGTCGAAGCGGGTGTCGGCGCGCTTGATGTGCGAGACGATGCGGCGCACCGTCGGCAGGTTCATGTCCTGGGGCAGGACGCCGAGGCCCCCGTAGCGCGCCATCGTCTCGCCCATGCGCTTGCCGGTCACGTTGTTCATGTTCGCCGAGACCAGCGGATGGGAGCCGCCCGCGAAGTCGTCCGGGGTCAGGTCGACCTCGGTGCGCGAGCCGCCGGCGAAGAAGCCGGGCAGGAGGAAGACGTCGTCGAGGGAGAGCTCGAGCTGCGAGGCGTACTCCGGGTGCAGAAAGCGCATGCGGATGCTCCGGCTGGGGATGTGCGACGGACAGTGTTGTCGATCGGCCGCCGAAGCGCAAACCGGTCCCGGCGCAGCCGGGTGCCGGTTGGAGCGGGAAAGCCGGGCGCCGTGCGACGGCGCTTGCGCCGTTGCGCGGGAGCAGCCCGGGTTTCCCATCGTCTTCCGCCGCGGCGCAGCCGCGGAGGAAGACACCGCGCAAACCGGTCCCGGCGCAGCCGGCCCGCACAACTCCACCCCGCGCAGAGTCCCGACCGCTGTCGCGGAATGTCGCAACGTCGCCGCGCCGTCCCGGAATGATGCAACATCCGGGCGCGGCGAGCCGACCGTTTCCGGGGCTGGGGAACCGGCAGGGATTTTGCTACGTTAGCGGGTCCAGGAGCGCCAGGGGGTCCCGCATGCTGAACATCCGTACGCTGTTCCGCCAACCGCATCGCTACCGCTGGCTGCGGATGGCGACCCAGATCCTGACGCTGGTGGCGCTGACCCTGGTGCCGCTGCTCGGCATCGTGCGCATCGACCTGTGGGGCGGACAGCATCTGTTCCGGGGACGCTCGGTCAGCTTTGGCGGAGCCATCGTCGGCAGCGTGATCGCGATCGCCGTATTCTACCTGATCACCTATGTGGTCAACACGAGCTTCGGACGCCTGTTCTGCGGCTGGGGCTGCCCGGTGGGCCAGCTCCACCGCTTCGGCGACGTCGCCGCCCTGCCCGGACGTTACCGGAAGGTGCCGGCTTTCGCGTACGCGGTGCTACTCGCGGGTGCCGTCCTGCCCTGGTGGACCGACCTGCGGGTGTTGACCGAAGGGAGCTGGCAGGCGCGCGGGGTGTTCGCGCTCGCCTGGGTCGGCCTGGTGGGGATCTTCCTCGCCCACGCCCGCTGGGTGCGATGGACGTTCTGCGAGAAGTGGTGCCCGGTCGGCCACTACTACTCGATCATCCGCGTCGACAAGGCGCAGGGCGTCGCCTTCGACGCCGCCCTCGACACCTGCATCGACTGCGATGTGTGCACCCGGGTGTGTCCGGTCGACCTCGACCCGCGCAACCTGCACAAGCCCCTGAACGACCGCGGGGGCATCGCGGCCAGCGGCCTGCCGGGACTCAACCACTGCCTCGCCTGCGGGGACTGCGTCGAGGCCTGTGAGCATGTGCTGCGCAAGAAGGATGTGCAGGTGCCGCTGTTGTTCGCCCGGGTCGCGTCCGGTTCCCCCGCTCCCTATCGGCCCGACGAAGCGGCGACGGCCGAGACCGACGCGTCGGCCAGCGACGAGGCCTGAGCGCCCCGCGCCGTCTGGCACCGGCTTCGGCGGCCGTGCCTTGGGCGCGCAGGTAGAAATCCTCCGGGAAAGCCCGTTCCGCGTCACGGCGCGCTCTGCTCGAACGCGCGACCCCGCTGTCCGGCCAGGCGGGCAGCTACGCCTACGGCATCGACTACCTCGACGGCGTCAGCTACATCGTCCGCACCCGCGTCGGACCCTCCCTGAGCCGGGTCGAGGTCGTGCTGCGCGAGCAGGCTCCCGGACTCTTCGGCCCGATCGACAGCGACAGGGACGGCGGGCTCGAGCTCCTGTTGGTCGAGGTCCACCCGACCAGCCACGAGGCGCAAATCTCCTGCTATGACGCCTTCAGCGGCCACGAGACCTTCGTGCACCCGATGTTCCTCTCCGACGTGTGGACCCTGGACAGGCGTTGATTGCACCACCAATCAACGCCGCAGTGGGCTAGCTCTTATGGTTGTTCTCGAAGAAGTCGAAGTCGATCGCGACCGCCGCGGCGAGGATCACCCCCCGCTGCTCGAGCGTCCAGTCCCGGTTGCCGAAGTCGATCAGGAAGTTGTCGGCGTCGGTGAACATCTCCTTGAAGAGCCCCGACCACTTCTTGCTGATGCGGCCGACCTCGCGCCCCTCGACGTCGACGATCGGGAAGGCCCATAGCCGCCAGAAGGGGCTCTTGATCTCGGCGAACAGACGCCCGCTCGCGTCGTACAGCGAGAACTGTTTGTAGATGATCGAGAAGCGCCGCTGCACCCGGCCGATGATCCGCCCGTCGCCGCCGGTCACCGTCATGTCCGAGAAGAAGAAGAAGAACTTCCGGGACAGGGTCAGGGCGAGCTGGCTGCGGTTGTTGAACACCTCGACATCGAAGGGCCGGTGCGAGCCGAGCATCACCCGGGCCAGGGCGCGCAGGAAGCCGCCGCCCGACTCGAGCACCACGCCCGCGGGGCGGTTGCCGGCGGTCAGGGTGTACTCGTTGGCCTGCTCCCAGTCGAACAGGATCTCCCACCAGTGCTTGTAGTACTGCTTCATGAACAGCGGCGCGTTCTCGACGACGTCCGCGAGGGGCTCGAGCGCCGCGTCGCCGGGCCGGCTGTCGCGGTAGACCTGGCCCTCGTCGGGCTCGCGCCGGGCCGGCCCGCTGCGTCCGTAGCTGCCGCCGTGGCTCGCGCGCCGCTCCTCGTTCGGCTCGGACAGGGGCTCGCCGCAGTCGCGGCAGAAGCGCCGCCGTTCCTGCTTCATCCCGCAAGCCGGACAGCGCTGGGCTGCTCTCGCCATCTCGTCTCCCCCCTTTTCGCTCAGGGATGGCAGGGATGCGCCGCGGCGTCAACCGGTTCGGCGTCCCGCCGCCCCTCCCCCGGTGTGACGCAGGAGAAACCAGACCCCTCTCTGGCCTTCGGCCCGCGATGTGCATACAAAGGGGAAGAAGGGCTACCGCTCCCGCCCGCGCACCGCGTCATCGCCGGGAGCCTGGACAGCACATGTTCAAACCTCGACATCCGATGATCAGGATCCTGCCGTGAAAAACACCGCCACCGACGACGCCCCCGCCCGCATGCTCCAGCTCGTCCGCGACCTGTTGACCGAGCTCGGAGTGCCGACGGCGGCCCTCGCCCTCGACGCCGACTTCGAGGCGACCCTCGGCCTCGGCAGCCTCGAGCAGGCGGAGCTGTTCACCCGGGTCGAGAGCGCCTTCTCGGTGCGCCTGCCCGACGACGCCCTGGTCTCGGCCCGCACCCCCCGCCAGCTGCTCAAGGCCGTCGCCGAAGCCGCCCCGGCGGGCAGCGTGGTGTTCGACGTCGAGCTCGACGACAGCGTGCTGCGCGACATCGGGGAAGCCTGGCGGGTGCCGACGGACGACGAGGTCGGGAACGTCGTCGACGTCTTCCGCTACCGCGCCGAGCGCGACAGCGACCGCACCGCGGTGCACGTGCTCGGCGAGGACGGCCGCTACACCGCGATGCGCTACGCGGAGATCTGGGAGAAGGCCCTGCGCGTCGCCGCCGGCCTCGCCACCCTCGGCCTCGAGCGGGGCGAGCGGGTCGCGCTGATCCTGCCGTCGACGACCGAGTTCTTCATCAGCTTCCTCGGCGTGCAGTGCGCCGCCGGGGTGCCCGTGCCGATCTACCCGCCCTTGCGCATGGACCAGCTCGGCCCCTACCTCGCCCGCCACGGGCGGATCCTGTCGAACGCCGGCGCGCGGATGATCGTCAGCGACGGCCAGCTCGCGCCGGTGGCCGGGCTGCTCAAGGACAGGGTCAAGACCATCACCGTCGCGGCGACCGTCGCTTCCCTCGACAGCGGCGTCGGCTTCGGAGCCGCGCGGCTCGACGGCGAGGACCTCGGCCTGATCCAGTACACCTCGGGCAGCACCGGCGACCCCAAAGGCGTCGCCCTGCGGCATCGGAACCTGCTCGCGAACATGCGGGCCAACGGCGCCGGCATCGGCCTCGGGCCCGAGGATGTCTGCGTCTCCTGGCTGCCGCTGTACCACGACATGGGGCTGATCGGCTCCTGGCTGTCGGCGGTGCTGCACCGCACGCCCCTGGTGCTGATGTCGCCGCTGCAGTTCCTCAGCCGGCCGGAGCGCTGGCTGTGGGCCTTCCACAAGTTCCGCGGCAGCGTCTCCCCGGCGCCGAACTTCGGCTACGAGCTGTGCGTGCGGAAGATCCAGGACGCCGCCATCGAGGGCCTCGACCTCAGCTCCTGGCGGGTCGCGATGAACGGCTCGGAGCCGGTGCGGCCCGAGACCATCGACCGCTTCGTCGCGCGCTTCGGGCCGTACGGCTTCCGGCGCGAGGCGATGATGCCGGTCTACGGCATGGCGGAGAGCTCGGTCGGACTGGTCTTCCCGCCCCACGGGCGCGCCCCGCGGCTCGACCGCATCGAGCGCGAGCCCTTCGTCGGCGCCCAGAAGGCCGTGCCGCGCGCGGAGGATTCGACCGCGCCCGGCCTGCACTTCGTCTCGGTCGGCAGCGCCCTGCCCGGCCACGAGATCAAGCTGGTCGAGCCGGAGAACCCGCGCGGCGCACCGGTCGGCGAGCGCGAGGAGGGGCGTATCCTGTTCCGCGGGCCGTCGACGATGCAGGGCTACTTCAACCGCGAAGAGGCGACCGCGGCGGTGCGCGTCGATGACTGGATCGACACCGGCGACCTCGGCTACCAGGCCGACGGCGAGCTCTACATCACCGGCCGGGTCAAGGACCTGGTCATCAAGGGCGGGCGGAACTACCACCCGCAGGACATCGAGCAGGCGGCCTGGACCGTCGACGGCGTCCGCAAGGGCTGCGTCGTCGCCTTCGCTGCGCCCTCGGAGGTGACCGGCGAGGCGATCGTGGTCGTCGCCGAGACCCGCCAGCCGAAAGCCCGCCACCGTGCTCTTGCGGCGGCGGTGGTCGCGGCGGTGCACGAGGCGATCGGAACCCCCGCCGACCGCGTGGTGCTGGTCGCGCCGGGCACCGTCCCCAAGACCTCGAGCGGCAAGCTGCGGCGGCGCGAGACGCGGCAGATGTTCCTCGACGGCACACTGGAGAAGAAGCGCCACCCCTGGCTCGACCTGAGCGGCATCGTCCTGCGCGCGCTCTTCACCCGGGTCTGGGGCGCGCTCAAGAGCTTCGGCAGCTTCGTCTACGGCTGCTACGCGACCGCGGTCGGCTTCGTCGTGATGACGCTGTTCCTGCTCGCGATCAAGCTCTTCTGCCGCAGCCGGCGCGCGGCCTGGAAGGTCGCGCGGGCGGGGGCGAAGACGGTCTTCTTCCTCGCCGGCATCCCGGTCCGGAAGAGCGGCGCCGCGCTGCCCGATGGACCGGTCGTGGTGGTCAGCAACCACGGCACCTACCTCGACCCGTTCTATCTGATGATGACGCTCGACCGGCCGCTCCTGTACACGCCGAAGGCGGAGACCTTCTCCTGGACTCTGTTCGGCACCGTGTTCAAGCGCCTCGGCTGCGTGCCGATCGAGCGCGCGGCCGGACGCAGCTCCCTGGCCAGCTACGACAAGGCGGCCGCCGAGCTCGACGCCGGCTGGCCGGTGCACATCTTCCCGGAGGGCACCTTCGTTGAGGCCAAGGGCGTCCGGCCCTTCCGCCTCGGCGCCTTCCGGCTCGCGGCGGAGAAGCGGCTGCCGGTGGTGCCGATCGCCCTGCGCGGGGTGCGCGACGTCTTCCGCAGCGACTGGAGCCGGCTGCGCTGGGGCCGCATCGAGGTGGTCGTGCTCGAGACCCGGCCGCCCCTGAGCTCGCCGAGCCTGCGGGACGTCGCCGCCCAGCGGGACGAGGTGCGGGCCGCCCTGGCCGAGGCGAGCGGGGAGCCGCTGCTCGACATCACGAGCATCGCGATCCCCTGGCCGGAGGACGAGCGCGCGAGCTGAGGGACCGCACTCCTCGAAAACTCCGGAATTCTCGCAGGAATCTGCCCTGCGGCTTCGTCATCCTCCCGTAGCGATCTCATCACGCGCGGCGACGGTGCCCGCGCAGCTCCCCCGCGCACGCGGGCCAGACAAGGAGGAACCATGCGCCATCAACGCACGATTCTCGTGTTCTGCGCGGTCCTGATCGGGACCTGCGTGGCGGACGGGGACCCGGGCAGGGTGCTCAAGAAGGCCGTCAAGACGACCCTGAAGACCGACAACTTCCGGGTCGGCTTCGAGGCGGTCGGCGGCTTCGCCAACGGTCCTGAGCACGAGCTGATCGAGCGCCACGTCCAGGCGACGGTCGAAGCCCGCACCTACGGTCGCCTGACCGCGATCGACGCGCCGATCGACGCCTTCCGCGTCGACGGAGCCGACAACGGCACGATCGACAACGGCGATCGTTGGATCATGCTGAGCGCGGCCCTGCCGTCCCAGCGCATCCCCGAGCGGCTGTTCCTGCCGGTCTCGCGCGTGCTCAACGAGGCGGCCGCCCTGAAGAAGTCGGCGGTCTGGCTCGACGAAGGCGAGCGCATCCGGGTCGAGGGCACGTCGAAGCTCGCCGTCGCGCTGTTCAACGAGTTCCAGCAGTCCGGCTGCTTCGCGGAGAGCCCGCAGAACAGCCAGACCCAGGGCGCCCAGTCGGGCGGAGGGGGCTGCTGAGGCGCGGCCGCCACCGTCAGTCTGACGGTACCGCAGATTGTGGGTCTCGCCGACAAGCGCCTCGGCGCGGTCCGGTATGACCTGTCTCTCGACGCCGACGGCCGCATCACGGCCATCGACATGCAACTGACCCTGGCCTGCAAGTGCTACGGGGGCACCGACCCCGTCGAAGCCCTCTCCAACCCGCACCACATCGTGATGAACCTGCGCTACGCGCTCTCGGACTTCGACGCGCTCGAGGCTCCGGAGGTTCCGCAGGAGGCGGCGCAGCTGCTGCGCTGAGCCGGACCAGACGGCGGGCGTGAAGGGCGGGGCCGACCCCGCCCTCTGCCATCCCGGCGCCCGATTGCGTCCCATCACACGTTCATACGGCCCATTGCGTCCCGGCGGGCGCGCCTGCGTCGACGCTCGACGGCTGTCGATCGGCCTCGCGTGCATACTTCCGCGGTCTGTCGGGGTTCCGGGACGTTTGGAGCATCATTTGCGCGGCACGCAAGGCGGTGCCGGCAGCGGAAAAGGCGGGGGGCGACGGCGCTTGCGCCATTGCGCGGAGGGAGCCCGGCCTGCCATCGTCTTTCGGGGCAGCGGAGCCGCCACGGAGGACGCCGCCCCTGCCAGGAGGAACGTCATTGAAGGGAAAAGAGTGGCTGATCGGGGTCGTGCTGGCCCTCCTCTGCCTCGCCGCGATCGTCGTGTTGCGGGATGATCGGAACGGCCCGCCGCCAGAGACGGAGACGGCACCTGCACCCGTCGAGGCACCGGAAGCGGTGCCGGAGCCGGAGCCCGCGCCCGTCGAGCCTCCGGCTGCCGCTCCGGCGCCCGTCCCCGCCGTACAGAGCGGGATCGCGGCGGACTCTCCCGCCGTCGAGGTCGAGGCAGCGCTCGCTCCGCCCGCGCTGCTGCGCGGCACGGTCCGCGACGCGGATGGGCCCGTCGCGGGCGTCGAGCTCGAGCTGGTGATGCATCGACTGAGCACGGTCAGCGCCGCGGACGGCAGCTTCCGCCTCGAGGGCGAGCCGCGGGGGAAGGACATGCTCCAGGTGCGCGCCGACCGGCACCTCGAGGCATTCGCCGTCCACCCGGACGATTGCGAGCTCGTGGCCGTCTGTGACACCGATGCCACCCGGCTGGGGGAAGCGGTCGAGCGGACCGGGGCGAAGGGGTTCGGGTCGCTCGATGAGCTGCTCGCGGGGTCGGACGCCGACCTCGTGGTCCTCGCGACCCCGAGCGGGTT
>JAUIEM010000377.1 GCA_030428695.1 bacterium | reverse complement strand
GCTCCGAGCAGGGCGCGCCAGGCGTCGGCGAGGGCGTCGGCCCCGGCGGGGGCGCGGGTGAAGGCGACGAGCGCGGCGGTGCGGGGGTGGGGTCAGGGTTTCTTGGAGATTTCGGGGACGGCGCGGTGCATCTGCCGGCGAAGCTGATGCTTTACACCCCCCGGCGATGTCGCTAGACTCCTCGCCTCGACAAACACCTGGACGGAATGACGTGAGCCTCCTCACCCGGGCCCTCTGTGCCCTCACCCTGCTGTCGACGGCCAGCTTCGGCCTCGACCTGATCGCGACCCCGGTCAACCCCAACGCCAACCCCCAGGGCGCCCTCGACGGCCTGGTCATCGGCCCCGCGCCGTCCGGCTTCGCGCCGCTGTTCCCCGCGAACAGCGGGCTGGCGGTCAGCTCGGTCGACTTCGACGGGAACCTGACCGACGACCTGATGACGACCGGCATCTGCTTCCAGCGCCACCTGAACATCGGCGGCCAGACCCTGCCCTCGGGCATCTTCCTGGGCAGCGGCGCGGCGCAGGGTGCCTACCCGCCCGACCAGAGCACCTCGACGACGATCAGCTTCCCCAGCGAGCGCTCGGACACCCTCGCCGAGCTGCTCAACGGCGGCAACTGGAGCTACAGCGCGCAGCGCCTGCGCGTCGGCTTCGTCACGGCGCCGAACGTCGTCTCCCTGTCGATCCGCTGGTGCTTCGGCAGCGAGGAATATCCGGAGTACGTCGGCTCGCCCTACAACGACGTGTTCGGGGCGTGGCTGTTCGAGAGCACCGAGGTCGGGCCCGCCGGCGGCTCCTTCCCGAGCGCTCCGTCCTTCAGCGACCTGTGCGACGCCCCGCTGTGGCAGCTGACCAGCGCCCAGCAGAGCTGGCTCAGCCAGCATCAGATCGCCTTCGACAACCAGGGCAACCCGATCACGATCAACGGGCCCTTCTTCTCGGCTGGCCAGGTGGTCGTGCCGCCGTCGTCGGGCAGCGAGCTCGACGGCGCGACGCCGATCCTCGAGACGGTCGCGCCCCTCACCCCCGGCGCGAGCTACGTGCTGTACCTGGTGATCGCCGACACGGACGACACCAACTACGACAGCGGCGTGTTCCTGTCGATCGCGGGCAGCCAGTCGTCGGTCGTCGAGATCAGCACGGGCGTGGGCGGAGGCGGCGCGCCGGTCGGCAGCGGCGGAAACACGGGGAACACCGGCAACACGGGGAACACCGGCAACGCGGGGAACACCGGCAACTCCGGCAACGTCTCGACGCCCGCGCCGACGCCGACCCCGACGCCGAACCCGGGCGGGGGCGGCACGAGCAACCCGACCCTGAACCCGTCGACGAACAGCGGCTCGGGCGGCTCCTCCTCCTCCGGCGGCGGGGGCTGCGGACTGCGGCCGCAGGGCTCCGCGCTCGCGGGCCTGGTGCTGCTGGCGGTGCTCGGCCTCGCGTGGCGTCGGCGGGTGGCGTAGGTTGGGGAGAAGGACGCTCTCTTTCGTACGATGACGTGCCACCGCATTGGGGCCGTTCCCGGAAGAACCGCAGAGGCGCAGAGATCCGCGGAGGACCGCAGAGAGGACAAGGACCCTCCTCGCGTCCGTCACCCGGAAACCTTCACGGCAGCCCGCTCTCCTCCCGGGTCAGGAACTCCCGGAGGCGCGCGACGAGCTGCTCCGGAAAGGTGTTCGCGATCGCGTGGGGCGAGTCCTCGAACAGGACGACCTCGCCGTGGGGCAGGAGCTCGCCGATGCGCGCGATGCCGGAGGCCATGTAGGGCGTCTTGTCGTGCTCGGCCCAGCACAGCAGGGTGGGCCGATCGACCTCGGGCGCGACGTCGTACAGGCTGCGCCGCACGGTGTCGAGGGCGATGTCCCAGTACATGCGGGTGAAGCCGGGGCCGCCGACCTCCTCGTAGTAGCGGAAGGTCTCCGCGAGCAGGGCCGGCCCCTGCGGGTCGTCCTCGGCGTACCAGAAGGTCGACTGGTACGAGGCCATCCACTGGAAGGGCAGGTAGCCGGCGATCAGCCAGCCCGCGTCGGCGATCCAGGGGGAGGCGGGCCAGGCGCTGCCGGGTGCCCAGGGTACGAGCCGCAGCACGCGCTCGGGGTAGCGGGCGGCGACCCCGAAGCAGACGTTGGCCCCCTGGCTGCCGCCGGCGATGTGCGCGCGCTCGATGCCGAGGGCGTCCATCACCCCGACGACGACATCCTCGTACATCGCGATGCTGTAGGGCCGGTCCGGGCGGTCGGAGTAGCCCGAGCCCGGGAAGTCGAAGATCACGACCCGGAAGCTGTCGCTCAGCAGCGGCACCAGGTGGTCGAGCTCCTCGATGCGCGAGGTGTGGCCGGGCAGCAGCAGCAGGGGCGGGGCCTCCCGCGGGCCCTCGTCGATCAGCCGCAGGCGGAAGCCGTCGACCGTGACGTCGCGCTGGGCGAAGCTGGTCGCGCGCACGCTCTCCGGGCGCGTCAGGCCGCGGTCGGCGGGCGCCGGCCAGAAGCGCACGCCGGCCCAGGCCAGGAGCAGCACGAGAAGGGCGATGCCGAGGCGGCGGCGCCAGCGGCGCGGCTTTGCAGGGTTGTCGTTCACCATTCCTCCCCGCCGCGGGCGGCCTGTTCCCAGCAGTCGAAGCTCTCGAGGTGGTCGAGGGCTTCCTCGAGGCTGGGGACCACCGCGTCGCGGCGCCTGCCGCGGTCGTCGAGGCCGCGGAACAGCATCAGGTCCTCGAAGTAGGGGGACGCGCGCAGGGCGCGTTTCCTGCTCTGGCCGAGCTTCCCGGCCTTGAGCTTCAGGGCGTCGATGTGGTGCTCGATCAGGAAGCGCACCCGCGGCGACACCCATGAGCCGACCAGCTCGACGCCGAGGGACGGGTGCCGGGCGGGGTCGACCGCCTTGCCGACGTCGTGCAGCAGGCCGGCCTCGGCGAGCTCGACGTCGTAGGGATGCTCCCGCCGCGCGAGCTCGAAGACCTGCAGGCTGTGGTAGAGCTGGCAGCCTTCGGGGTGATGGGGCCCGCCCTGGACCCCCTCGAGGGCGGCGAGCAGGCCGGAGAAGCACAGCCGCCGCGCGCGCGGGTCGTGAAAGCCGCGCGGGTCGCTGTCGGCGTCGAGCTCGGGGTGGGCACGGGCGAGCAGCTCTTCGAGCTCGGCGACGCTGAGCTTCTCGATCGGCTTGCCGGTGATCGAGCTGCGGAAGGTGAAGTGCAGCTTCTCCTTGCGGTAGACCGTCAGCTCGATCGGGTAGCGGGCGCGGACGTGGATGTGATGGAAGACGCGCTCCTCGCCGTGCTTGCGCACGCGCTTGGCCTCGTGCTCGAAGTCGAGGCCCTCGTCGCGGAGGACGGCGGCGATGACGCTGACGGCGTCGCTGAAGACGTGGATGTCGATGTCGCTGCCCTGGCGGATCCCGCCGGTGCAGACGCTGCCGATGAGGCGCGGGGAGAAACGGCGCAGGCGGCGCATCAGCCACAGCGCCCAGTGGCGCATCGCTCCGAGCCGCTCCGGGTCGGCGCCGCCTTCGTGGATGCGGGTCAGGAGCTGGACCTGGTCGCGGATCTCGGCGTTGCTCGGCAGGCCGGCGGGTTGGTGGCGGAAGTCGAAGCCCAGGCTGCGGGCGGCTTTGCGTTTCGCCTGGAAGTACTCGGGCTCGTCGCCGCGGTACATCAGGCGCGCGGCTTCGACCGCGATCGCACGGCGGAGGCGGAGGTCTGTCATCGGGGTCGCCGCGGTGAAGCCCATGGCGGCGGACTCGGGCTGGGGGGATCGGTGGGCACAGCTTAGCCGCCGCCCGGTGCCGCTGCAAGGGGGCAGCGCTCAGGGGCCGGAAAGGAACTAGTCGAGCACCGAGGGTGCGGATGCGGCAGGAATTGTGTTGCTTGGCGAGCGACGCATACCGGTGTTATTCGGAGAGAGGCAAGTGACAAAATTACGCCGCAGGCGTGCCCGAATGCTCGACTTATTCCTTTCCGGGCCCTCAGCGCCGGATGCGCTCGACCGCCGCGGCCGCCGCGGCGCGGGCGTCCTCGTCCGGCTCGTCGCGGGCCCGGGCCGCGAGCGGGCCGAGCGCGCTCCGCGCCCGGGGACCGAAGGCGGCGAGCGCCTCGGCGGTCCGGGCCCGCACCCGGGCGCTCGGATCGCCGAGCAGGGGCAGCAGCGCGTCGACGAGGGCGCTGCCGGAGCTCGCCCGGGCGGCGGTTTCCACCCCGCGGACGGCGTGTCCCCGGACCTCCGCGCAGCCATCCTCCAGCCCCCAGGCGAAGGCGGCGCAGACCTCGGGCGCGCCGGGGTCGATTGCGCGCAGGGCGATGAGGGCCGCGCCTCGGACCGCGTAGGCCGGGTCGCGGCACGCCGTCAGCAGCGCCGGCACGGCGGCGCGCGCATCCGCACCGTAGGCCTCCAGGGCGCGACAGACGGTGACCTGCAGGTCAGGTTCGGGGCGGGCGAGCAGCCGTACCAGGGCGGGGACAGCGCGGGCGGCGGCGCTGCGCTGCTGGCCGGCGAGGTGGGCGCCGAGGAACGCGCGGTTCCGCGCGGGGTGGGCGAGCAGGGGCAGCCAGAGCGTCTCGGGAATCACGGTCCGCGCGCCCGCGTCCGCGAGCAGATACAGGCCGTACACCTCGGTGGCGGCGAGGGCGAACAGCGGCCGGACGAACTGCGAGGCGGTGTTCGTGCGCCGGAGCACTTCCAGGCAGGCGGAGCGCACCGACAAGGCCGGGTCCTCGAGGCCCTTGCGGATCCAATGCCCGGCCGCCTCCGGGTCGGCGACGTTCGCCAGGAGCCTGAAGGCGGACGCGCGCACGTCCCAGGAGGAGTCGGTCAGGAAGGGCCGCAGCTCATCGGTCGGGACACCGGTCCGCAACAACGCCTCCAGCCGCTCGTGCGTCCGCTGGGGATCGTCGGCCAGGACGGCGTCGACCCGTGGGCGTGCGGGGTGCTCGGGGGCGAGACCGGAGAGGAAGCCGGCCGCCGTGTACCGCACCGTGCGGTCGGGGTCGTCGAGAAGCGCGACGAGGAGCGGCTCGATCTCGGCGTGCGTCGGGTCCATCTTCACGAGCAGCTCGACCGTCTGCTGCCGCTCCGCCGGGTCGGGGGCCTCGAGCCCGGGCACCAGGCTGGCGACGAAGACGCGAGCGGGCTCCACGTCCTGGCGCAGCGCCGTGCGCGCATCGTGCCGGAGGCTCCCGTCGCTCGAGCGCAGGGCAGCGTGCAGGGCCGGGTAGCCCCGGACCGCGTCCTCGGCGAGATCGAGAGCGAGGAAGGCGCGGTAGGCCACGACCGGATCATCCCCGGCGATCCGCGCGTGCAGGGTGTCGTGGGGCACTCCGGAGCCCTCTTCGAGGTAGCGGAGCGCGGTCACCGCGGACATCGCCGTCCATAGACCCGGGTCCTCGGTGCAGGCGCGGAGCGCCGCCACCAGCGCCTCGCGCGCGTCGCCGTGGGGGCGGTAGCCGTCGATCGCGGCGGAGCACAGCCCGTCGAGCGCGGCCTGGCGCAGGGCGGGATCCTCCGCGCCGAGCAGCCGGGTCACCGCGCCCTCCCCGGCCGCGTAGCGCTCGTCGAACTGGCCGAGCGCGCCCAACGCCGCCTCGACCACCAGCGCATCCTTGGCCTCGAGCGCTGCCGTGACCGCGTCCAGGGCGATCTGCGGCCGCTCCCGGATGCCGTAGCCCATCATCCCGCCGTCGAGCGGAGCGCTCGGCCGCGCGATCCCGAGGATGCGCAGGGCGGCGGCGCGCTCGTGGGGATCCTCGAAGCGGTCCGGCACCGCGAGCTCGACGGCGACAGACTCCGCGGCCCGACCGCTGGTCGGCAGGCTGAGAATCACCAGCCGCCGCACCCGGCTGTTCGGGTCGTCCAGCGCCTCGCGCACCGCGGCGGGCATCCGCGCCGGCTCGTGGTAGGCGCTTCTGCGGCGGTGCGACAGCTCCCAGGCGGCGTGGAGGCGCTCGTCACGGGTGCCTTCGAGCAGGGCGGTGTACAGCTCCGCGGAGGGATACAACAGGCGCGAGCGGTCGCCGAGCGTCTCGAGACCAAACTCCGCCCCCTCGCGCACCGCCGGATCGTGGTCCTCGCGCAGGGCGAGCAGACGCAGCACGAGCGGACGCCGTGCCTCGACGTCCTCGACGGGCAGGCGCCCCGCCGCCCGGGCGAGGATCCCCCGGATGCGCGGCTCGGGCGCGAGGTGCCAGGCCGCCGGCAGGGCGGAGGGCGAGCGCTCGGCGAGCCGTGGATGCGCCAGGCGGCCTCGAGCTGGCGGGGGAAATCGCCGCCGGCGAGGACGCGGTGCGCCTCGGCCACGGCGGCGGCGTCCTCGTCGGCGCTCGGCGCTGGGGGCGTCGGTGGTCGCGGGGGCCCTTCGTCGTAGACCGGCCACGGGGCGTCGAAGAGCTCGACGCGGACGTACATGCCGAGGGGCGGGACGAAGACCCTGTCCACGTCCAGCGGCCCTCCGTCTTCGCCGGGCC
This sequence comes from bacterium, assembly GCA_030428695.1. The sequence continues at coordinate 3,429 of JAUIEM010000377.1, read as the reverse complement.
GGGTCGAGTCGAAGTAGACCACGATCCCGGTGCCGCCGCCCGACAGGGTTCCGACGCCCTGCGCCCAGACCTGCCCGTCGGCGCTGAGCGCGGGCAGGGCCTGGTCGGCGGCGCCCTTCATCAACATCTCCTCGAGTCCCCAGCTCGTCCCGCTGTCCTCGCGGCGGTAGTAGGGCACGGGGAGAGCGTCGGACCGGGGGCAGACCTCGAGGGTGTCCGGCCGGGTCCGGAGCCCGGGATCGAGGACGACCCGGAAGCCGAGGGTCTCGTCGCGGTGCTCCGGCGGCGCAACGGCCCGACGTCCGGACCGGGCGTGGGCCGGAGGGGAGAGGAAGTTGCCGCCGCGGACCGCGCAGACCGCGCCGCGTTGGCGGTGCCCCCGCGGAAGCTCCGCGCCGGTGTACAGGCCGCCACACCACTCGGCGACGTTGCCGTGCAGGTCGTACAGACCCCAACCGTTGGGGGGGAAGGAGCCGACCGCGACCGTCATACCCGCCGTCTCCGGATCTTCGTAGGCGAAGGCGAGCTGGTCGACGCGGGCCTGCTCGCGGGTCAGGCGCTCGCCCGTGGCGAAGTCCGTCGTCGTCCCGGCCCGGCAGGCCTGCTCCCATTCGGCCTCCGTCGGCAGGCGGTAGCCGGCCTTTCCGGCGGCGACGATCACCGTGTAGAGGCTCTCCCCCTCGACCACGTCGTAGAGCGGTTGCAGGCCTTCGGCGCTGGACAGCGCGTTGCACCAGGCGAGGGCCTCGAGCCAGTGCAACGCAGCCGCCGGCAGCGACCCCTCCTCGGGCGGTTCCTCGCCGCGCACCGCCGCCCACTGCGCCGCGCTGACCTCCGTCGCCTGGACGAAGATCCCGGCCGGGCTCAGCGCGAGCTCGATGCCGAGCGCGTTGCGCCCCGCGACCGGCCAGCCGTGCGCGGCGGCCGTCGCGACCTGGGCGCTGTCCGGCGTCCACCAGGGCTCCACTCCGGACAGGCCCGGAGCCTGCCCGGCGGCGCCCGTCACCAGAAAAAGAAAGACGGACAGCACGCGTTGCGACATCGGCTCCTCCTCTTCCCATCGTAGAGGTCACCGCTCAAGGTTGCCAGCCATCCCCCGCCGCTCGACACGCGGGCGCAACCGATGGCGCGTCGGCTCCGTAGACAACAGAAATGACGACGGGTTTGCAGCCGGCCGCCCAGGTTGGTATCACCTATCCATTCCTCGAAGGAGCCGAACGCGATGATGCGATCTGTCGCCCCCCTGTGTCTCTTGGCCGCGTTGTCCGCCCAGCTCGATGCGGATCCGCCGTCGACAGCGCAGGCAAGCGCCGAGAGCGGGGTCGTCCTCGAGGATGGCTGGCTGACGGTCCGCGACCTGGACGGTGTGGACGACGCGTTCCTGCTCCGCTTCGACGCCGGCGCGCTGGTCCTGCACAACGAGGCCTGGCGGTCGCGCGACGAGCTGCGCTTCCCGGTCCGCGAGCTGCGCGGCGTGCGCGTCTTCGGCGGCGGCGGCGACGACGCCCTGACCGTCGACATGACGCGCGGCTGGCCCGTGTTGGCCGACGGCGTCGAGTTCCACGGGGGTCTGCAGCGCACCGCGAGCGGCGATCTGCTCGTCCTGCGCGGCAGCTTCCAGACCCAGGTCTTCCACCACCTCGATGTCGGGCCCGACGGCAAGAACGGCCGCATCGAGGCCGATGGGGCCCGGCTCCTGTACACCGGCCTCGAGCCGATCAACGGCGGCGACGCAGCCGACACGGTCATCAACCTGCCGACCGGCGTCGCCAATGACGCGACCCTGCGCAACAACGCGACCGCGGGGCAGATCGAGATCATCGACAACGGCGCGACCTTCGAGGACACGATCTTCCCGAACCCGACCAGCTCGCTGCAGATCTTCCTCGGCGACCAGGGCGACCGGCTCGCGGTCGAGGCCCTCGACGCGGCCTTCGCCGCCGCGCTGTACATCTCCGGCGGGACCGCGATCGACGTCGTCGACGTCGATGGGCTGACGGTCAGCGGAGCGACGGGCACGGGCCTGACGACGATCTTCGCGGACACGGTCACGATCGCGAACTCGACCTTCTCGTCGAACACCTCGGATGTCGGCGGCGGCCTGCAGCTGCACACCGGCACGATCACCGTCGACAACTGCTCGATCAGCGGCAACACCGCCACCGGTGACGGGGGCGGCGGCATCCTGATCCGCTCCGGCGCGACCGTGACGATCATCGACTCGACGATCAGCGGCAACGTCGCCAGCGGCGCGAGCGGCTGCGGCGGAGGCATCCTCTACGACAGCGCGGGCGACCTGACGATCACCGACACGCTGATCTCCGACAACACCGCGAACGCCCAGGGTGGCGGCCTCGAGCTGCGGGTGGGCGGCACGGTTACCCTGACCGACGGCGCGATCTCGGGCAACAGCGCCGGGGTCGACATCGGCGACGGCGCCACCCCCAACCCCGGGAACGGGGGAGGTATCGCCGTGGACTCGGGGGCGAGCGCTCGCGTCACCGGCACGACGATCAGCGGCAACCTCGCGGCGGCCTCGGGCGGCGGGGTGTACAACCAGGCGGCGCCGCTGACCCTGACCGCCATCACCCTGACCGACAACGAGGCCCGCGGCGACGCGGCCGACCAGGGCGGGGGCGGCGCCTTCAACGCCGGCACGCTGACCCTCAGCGGAGGCACGATCGACGGCAACCTCGCCAACGGGACCTCGGGCAGCGGCGGCGGCATCTTCAACGGCACGGGCGCCAGCCTCGGCCTGACCGGTACGAGCCTGGCGAGCAACACCGCGAACCGCGCGGGCGGCGGCATCGAGGACGCCTCCGGGGCCGGGCTCGGCGTCACCCTGACCGACGTGACGATGGACGGGAACAGCGCGGGCGTCGACATCGGCGACGGCGCGGCGGCGAGTCCCGGCAACGGCGGCGGCCTGCACGTCACCGGCGCGGGCGACGTCAACATCGTCCGCGGCAGCGTGACCGGGAACCTCGCGGCGGCCGAAGGCGGGGGCCTGTGGAACGGGACGGGCACGATGACCGCGGACAGCACCGCGATCAGCGGCAACGTCGCCTCCGGGGACGGAGCCGACCAGGGCGGCGGCGGGATCTTCAACGCCGGCGGCACCGTCACCGTGCAGAACGGGGCCGTGGTGTCCGGCAACATCGCCGACGGCATGTTCGGCAGCGGTGGGGGCATCCTCAACGACGTGGGCGGTGTGTTGACCGTCGACGGCAGCGGCCTGCCCGTCACGATCCGGAGCAACACGGCGAACCGCGCGGGGGGCGGCATCGAGGACAACTCGGGAGCCGGCCTGGGGGTGACCCTGACCAGCGTCGCGCTCGACAGCAACAGCGCCGGCGTGGGCGGCGGCGCGATGCCGACGCCCGGAAACGGCGGGGGCCTGCACGTCACCGGGCCGGGTCTGCGACCCGT
>JAUIEM010000678.1 GCA_030428695.1 bacterium | reverse complement strand
ACTTCCATCGGGATCGGGATCGGGATCGGGATGGGAAGCGACCTCGCACAGGCCGCTCCGAGGAGGTCACCCCTCCGACCCCGGGTTCCCGCAGCATTGCCCTGCCCGCCAACCGCGCCGTTCACTAGTTGGAAAACTCACACAGCAAGGTCGTCTCCCCGAGCACGATCAGCCCCTGGTGCAGCAGCGGCGCCTCCTCGACCCTCTGCCCGCCGACCCAGATGCCGTTGCGGCTGCCGCGGTCGCAGACCCGCCAGCCCTCTTCCCCCGGCTCGATGCTCGCGTGCAGGGAGGACACCCCGGGATCGTCGAGCACGAGCTCGCAGGCCTCCCCGCGCCCGATGCGCAGCCCCCCCGCCGGGACCGGGATGCGGCGCCCGGTGCCGGTGCCCGAGGCGACGACCAGCGTCCACGGGGAGTTGCGCTCCGGGGCCCTGCGGAACCAGCTCCCCATGCCGAAGCCGAGCCCGGCGCCGAGCGGGGCGAGCAGCCCGCCCCACGGCGTGCCCGTCGCCCAGCCCGCGAGCCCTCCGAGCGCGAGGCCGAGGCCCGCGCCGAGCCAACCCGGAAGCGTCGAAGCGGCCGGCGCCTGAGGAGCCTCGGCCGGCGGGGACCCCTCGACCGGCGGCTGCGGCACCTCGAGGGGTGCCAGCCAGTCCCGCAGCGCCGCGGCGAAGCTCTCCGCGGAGGCGAAGCGGGCGTCGGGGTCGCGCGCGAGAGCGCGCAGCGTCAGCGCCTCGAGGGCGGGCGGCAGGTCGGGCCGGTAGGTGCGCGGCGGCACCGGCGCCGCGCTCGCGATCTTGCGGATCAGCCCCCGGTCGTCCGCGGCCTCGAAGGGCTGGCGCCCGGTCAGCATCTCGTACAGGGTCACGCCGAGGGCGTAGATGTCCGTGCGGGCGTCGACCTCCCCGCCGCGCAGCTGCTCCGTAACCGTCCGGTGAGCCCGGGCCTGACGTCCACCGGCTTCGCGCGCAGGATGTGCGCGAAAGGAGGACGTCGCCATGAAGAGATCGACGAAGGACGAGACGGAGAGACGCTACCGGAAGCTACTTGCCCAGCAGCAGCGGAGCGGCCTATCGATGCGGATGTTCGCGAAGAGGTGTGGGATCCCCTCGGGGACGTTGAGCTACTGGAAGCACCAGCTGAAGAAGAGGGATGCCGAGCGGGCTCGCGAGCGAGCCAATAGCCAGCCGACGTTCCTCCCGGTCAAGGTTCTTCCGCTGGAGGCGCCGCCGCGCGAGAGGGCGGGCTACGAGCTCGTCGTAGGCCAGAGCTGCGTCTTGCGCCTTCCCAGGGACTTCGAGGTGGCTCGCATCGCCGCGCTGCTCAAGGAGGTGGCGGGACGGACATGCGGAAGTCCTTCGATGGCCTGGCGGGGTCCGTCCGCAGCCTGCTTGCGGAAGATCCGCTCTCGGGCCACCTGTTCGCCTTCTGCAACCGCCGGCGGAACATGGTGAAAATCATCTATTGGGACGGAGCCGGGTTCTGGCTCGTGGCGAAGCGGCTCGCGCGGGGCACCTTTGCCTGGCCGTCGCCGCACCACGACCAGCCCAGCCTCGAGCTGCGCCCTGATCAACTCAGCGCTCTGCTCGGCGGGGTGGATTTGGAGAAGACCACGTGGCAACCCTGGTGGCGGAGCTCCGCTGGCGAGAGCCCACAGCTCCCGGCCCCGCCAGCGCTCGCCTGCCAGCTGACGGAGCCTATCGCGGAGCGGCCGGCTGTTCGGCAGGGGGTTGCTCGTCGCTCGCTTCGGTGGGGCCGCGGGCGAGTTTCCAGCGGCGTGGAGTGAGGCTGGCGGCACACCCGGGATCCTCTGCGATGCGCGGGATCACA
>JAUIEM010000376.1 GCA_030428695.1 bacterium | reverse complement strand
CGTCAGGAAACACAATACGCCATCGATCTGCCCCGACTTCATCTGCAGCGGAAACTGCATGAGCGCCAGCAGGCTGACCCCGCACCAGATCCCGGCCTGCGGACCCCAGAGCCGGCGGCCGAGGTCGCTGACCAGCCACAGCGTACCGAGCCCCGCGAGCACGCCGGGCAACAGGAAAGCCGATTTCAAAGACCCGGTGATGGCGTAGAGGGCGGCGACCAGCCAGAAGAAAAGCGGTGGCTTGTCGGGGTACAGGACGCCACCGACACGGGGAAGCAGCCAGCTGCCGCCCTCTGCCATATCGCGGGCAATCAATGCGAAACGGGGCTCATCCGCCGGCCAGGGATCACGCAGGCCGAGTCCCGCGAGCAGGCCTCCGAGATCGGCAAGTAGCACACGATTGACTCCACACACTGCAGCAGGGACGGCCCGTGCCGTCTCTGCTTTTTGTGATGGAGCTCGCGCGACGGGAAACGCCGGGATGATTGGCTCGAATCGACGCGGTCTGGTACCGTAGGGCAACCCCCCGGAGGCGGCGATGCATCCCTGGCACGACATCCCGATCGACGAAGAGCAGCTCGAGCGCAGCTTCGCGACCGTGATCGAGGTCCCCAAGGGCAGCAAGAACAAGTACGAGCTCGACAAGGAGACCGGCCTCCTGCGGCTCGATCGCGTCCTGTACAGCGCTGTGCACTACCCCGCGAACTACGGCTTCGTGCCGCGCACCTACTGCGACGACGGTGACCCCCTCGACGTGCTGGTGATCGCCCAGGAGCCGGTCCACCCGTTGACGCTGGTCGAGGCCCGGGCGATCGGGGTGTTGCGGATGCGGGACGAGAAGGGCATCGACGACAAGCTGATCGCGGTCAGCGTGTTCGACCCCGCGGTCTCGGACATCATGAGCCTCGAGGAGCTGCCGGCCCACCGTATGCGGGAGATCCGGCGCTTCTTCGAGGACTACAAGGCGCTCGAGAACAAGACGGTCGAGGTCGAAGCGATCCAGGACGTCGCCCAGGCGCTGAAGGTGCTGCGCGAAGGGCTCGCGCTGTACCAGGGACTGCGGCGGCAGGAGGCGGCGTCGAGTTGAAGACGGGCAAGGGAAGCCTCGCCGCGGTGCCGACCCGCAAGAGTCTGCGCGCGGCGGATGTCCAGGCGCTGGAGACGGCCTTCCGGGATGGGGCCTGCCCGACCGCCGAGGAGCTCGAGGGCCCCTACCGCGGCGAGCTGCTCTGGCTGGACGGCCTGGCCGGCGCCGGGCAGACCGTCGCCCGCGCGGTCTGGGGCCGGCTGTGGAAGGGCAAGTCCTTCGCGCGCCCGGCGCGGCCCGGGCTCGACGGCAGCGGCCACAACCTGCAGCTCAGCTGGACCCTGCCGGTGCCCGCGATGCCCTTCCAGACCCGGCTGGAGGCGTCGGTCCTCGACGGGGGCGAGGCCTTCGTGGTCTCGTACCCGGCGCGCCCACCCCTGCCGCGCCTGCGCGACGAGCTGCGCGCGGTCGGTCCGGGCCTGTACCTCGGCGCGATGTTTCTCGAACGACGCGGGGCCTTCTGTCCCGTCAGCTACTTTTCCCTGAGGCGTTGAGCATGCAAACGGAGAGTATCATCACCCGGCTGGCGGCCCTGTGCTGCGCCCTCGGACTGGCCTGCTTCTGGTTGAGCGCGGTGCCGGTTCCGGCCGACCACGCGTTGAGCGCGGTGCTCCCGCACTGCGCGCTCGGCGCCCAGATCGGTCTCGGTGCCGGCGCGCTGCTCGCCCTGGTCGGGCTGTTCGTCGCGGGCTGGGCGACGGCGCGCGAGGGCTATGAGCTGTTCATCCTCGCGACCTCGATCCTCGGTCTGGTCGTGGTGACGCTGCCGTCCTGGGGGCTGTCGCCCGGCGCCGGGACCGCCGTGCTCGCCGTCCTCTTCGTCGTCGCCCTCGGGATCCTGAGCCAGCGCTTCTTCTCTCCCTTCATGGCGCTCGGCATCAGCCTGGGCCTGGCCTTCTACGGCCTGCCGATGTTCGTCGCCTGGCTGGCGGGCAAGTCGCTGTGGGTCGCCTGCCTGCCCTCGCTGCTCGCGCTGCTCGGTGGCGTGTCGGTCCTGATCCCCGGCGGTGAGGCCGACGCGCCCGCGCCGGGAGCCGTCGTCGAGGCCTCCGCGGCCGCCTGAGGTGTCGCCCCGTCTGATCCCGTCTGATTCACCGGGATTCCTGCTGCGGACCCGGATGCGGCCGGGGTCGCGCTTCCGCCGGCTGATCCTGCTCGGCACCTACGACGCCTGGCGCAACCGCAACCGGGTGCTGCTCGAGGGACTGCGCGACCGGGGCTGGGAAGTGCGGGAGCTCAACGCCCCCGCCTTCACCGGCACCGATCGCGGCCAGCTCGGCCGCGCAGGCCTGCTCCGGGCCGCCCTCCTGCACCTCGTCGCCTGGCTGGGCCTGGCCTGGCGCTATCTGCGGGAGCCCCCGCACCGGGCGGTGCTGGTCGGCCATCTCGGGCCGGTCGACGCCCCCTTCGCCTGGCTGCTCAGCCGCCTGCGCGGCGCGCGCCTGGTGTGCGACCTCGGCGTGCCCCTGGCCGAGGCCGCCCTCGACCGCGGGCTGGTCCGGCCGGGCTCGCTGCCCGCGCGCCTGCTCGCCCTCGCGGACAGCCTGACCGTGCGCCTGAGCTGGCGGGTGCTCGGCGACACGGCCTGCCACAACCGGGCGCTGTCCCGCACCTGGCGCTGGCCCCGCAAGCGCTGGCTGGTCGTGCCGGTCGGGGCGAGCGACCGCGTGTTCGCTCCCGCCGCAGGGGATGGCGAGGGCGTGCTGTTCTACGGCCACTACCTGCGGCTGCAGGGCGCGCCGACGATCGTGCAGGCCGCCGCGCGCTGGCCCCGGGGCATCCCGCTCCTGTGTGTGGGGAAGGGCGACGAGCGCGCGCGTTGCGAAGCGCTCGCGGCGGGCCTTCCCCACGTCCGCTTCGCCGACGTGCTGCCGTATCCCGCCCTGGTCGAGGCGATTCGGAAGAGCGCGCTGGTGCTCGGCATCTTCGGGGCGACGGCGAAGGCCGCGCGGGTCGTCCCGAACAAGGTCTACGAGGCGCTGGCGGCCGGCCGTCCGGTCGTCACCGCGGACGGGCCGGCGACCCGCGAGCTCCTGCCCCCGGGAGCGGTGCGGGCGGTTCCTCCCGGAGATCCGGAGGCGCTGGCCGCAGCCGTCGTCGCGCTGATGGGGGACCCGGAGGCGCGCCGGAAGCTCGCGGCCGAAGGGCACCGCGTGTGGCGGGAGCGCTTCCGCCCGCGCGGGTGCGTGCGGGCGTTGGATGCGGCGTTGCGGGTTAAGGTAGGATCCCGTCCTACGAGGGAGACGCCATGAACGAACGCATCCGCGAGATCCTGTCCTGGTACCGGTCGGACAACCCCGGCACCCGCGCCAACCTGTACCGGTTGCTGACCAGCGGGCGGCTCGCCGGCACGGGCAAGCTGGTGATCCTGCCCGTCGATCAGGGCATGGAGCACGGCCCCGCCCGCAGCTTCGCGAAGAACCCGGCGGGCTACGACCCGCAGTACCACTTCGAGCTCGCCATCGAGGCCGGATGCAGCGCCTACGCCGCACCCCTCGGTTTCCTCGAGGCCGGCGCCGCCGAGTTCGCCGGCCAGATCCCGCTGATCCTCAAGCTGAACAACAACGACAGCCTGTTCTCGGTCGAGAACCCGATCCCGAGCGTGACCGCCTCGGTCGACGACGCCCTGCGCCTCGGCTGCGCGGCGATCGGCTTCACGATCTATCCGGGCACCGCGTTCAAGAAGCAGAACGTCGAGGAGATCCGCGCGCTGGCCGAAGAGGCGAAGACCGTCGGGCTGCCGGTGGTGATCTGGAGCTATCCGCGCGGCGAGCAGATCTCCAGGGAAGGCGAGACCGGCATCGACGTCGTCGCCTACGCCGCCCACATGGCCTGCCAGCTCGGCGCCCACATCGTCAAGGTCAAGCCGCCGAGCGCCCACGTCGAGCTCGAGGCGAACCAGAAGGTCTACGCCGAGCAGGAGATCCCGATCGGCACCCTGGCCGAGCGCGTCGCCCACGTCGTGCAGTCGTCCTTCAACGGCCGGCGCATCGTGATCTTCAGTGGAGGCGGGGCGAAGGCGACCGAGGATGTGCTCGACGAGATCCGGGGCATCCACCAGGGCGGCGGCTTCGGCTCGATCATCGGCCGGAACAGCTTCCAGCGGCCGAAGGAAGAGGGCCTCGCGCTGCTCGAGAGCGTGATGGACATCTACCAGGGCCAGGCGGTCTGAGCTTATTGACCTCAGCATAAGTTCTGTTCCGGTCCGGCGGGCGGGGGTAAACCCCGCCCCTACCCCGGACACAACGTACAGTAAACCCCTCCCCTACCTCGGTGTGTGCGTTCTTACCGGAGGTAGGGGCGGGGTTTACCCCCGCCCGCCGCAGGCGTGGGGACGTGCGTCATCGGGTTCCGTGAGACAGCCTCTTCACCCCCTCCCGTCGTTGGCCGGGAACCGACGCCCCTCCGGGTCAGAACTTATGCGGAGGTCAGTAGGGCCCTTAGGCTCAGCCTTGTTCCAGGGCCCTCATCCGGCCGCCGCGACAAAGGTGGCCAGGGTGAGGCCGAAGGTCGGCAGGACGACCAGCAGGCCGACGATCAACCCGATCAGCGCCGGCTTCTTCGGCTCCCTGCCCAGGCCGAAGGCGCTGACGATCAGGCCGATCAGGCCGAGCACCCCGCAGATGACGCCGAGGAGCAGGAAGCCGAGCAGCGCGGCGAGGCCGTCGAAGCCCTGGAAGTTCCGGGTCGCCAGGATGACCGCCGCGGTGGCGACGACCAGCAGCAGCCCGATCATCGCGATGATCGAGAGCCACATGCCGACCTTGCCGACCTTGTTGACCGCAGGTGCCCCGTAGTAGTCGTCCGCCTGTTCCATGATTCCCTCCAGGCCCGAAGCGGGCCGATTCAATCCGGGCGCGCCCACTGCCGCAGCCGCGCCCACGCCCACTGGGCCTCGGGCTGGGTGAGGTAGAGCAGACGCGGCAGCTTCTCGTAGTGGCTGGCCGCCAGGTCGAGCTCGTCCCGCTGCTCATGGCGCACGGCGAGCACGATGTGGGCGCGGCCGACGGTCAGGCCGTCGGCCTCGAGGGCGCCGAGGAAGGCGTCCTCGTCGAGCTCCCCGAGCACCACCCGGGCGAGCTGGCCGTCCGGGGAGTCGTCCCCGACGAGCGCCGCGACCGCGGCGCTGTCTCCGAGGGCGGCGCGCAGGAGCGGCACGAGCGGTGCGGGCCCGGGCAGCGCGGCGAGCTCCGCGCGGGCCTCGTCGGTCCGTTCGAGGTGCAGGAGGGTCAGGGCGCGGCCGAGGCCGGGCGCCGTCCCATAGCGCTGCAACGCGGCCTCGAAGGCGCCGGACAGTCGCAGCACGTCGGCGAGGTCACGCGCGGCCTCGGCCTGGCCGGCGCCGTCGGCGAGGGCCTGGTCGTGGCCGGCGGTCGCCCAGCGCAGGGCCGCGTCGACGTCGTCGCCGACCAGCGCGTCCTCGCCGCGCTGGGCGTAGAAGGAGCGGAGGAAGCTGCCGGTCTCCTCGCGATGCGGGGTGTGGGCGTCGAGCTCGGCGGCCAGGGTGGCGATCGCCTCGTCGCGCTCGGCGTCGGCCGGGCGGGTCCCGAGGTGCTCGAGGCTGGTGCGCAGGAGGTAGGCGTGGGCCCGGGGGGCGCGGGTGCTGTCGGGGAAGTCGCGGACGAAGCTCCGCGCGCGCTCGAGGGTCGTGAAGAACAGCGTGAGCGCCTCGTCCGGCCGCTCGGACTGCTCGTAGGCGAGGGCGACGACGGCGTTCGCGACCAGGGCCTCGTGCAGCGTGCGGTCGCCTCTGTCGAGCGCGGCGGCTCGCTCGCGTGCGTCCCGGGCCTGCTCGTAGAAGCCCACCGTGCGGGCGTCGACGAGGTTCCAGCAGACATCGGCGAGCAGCCGCAGGTTGCTGGCGAGGAGCTCCTGCAGGGCGACGTTCTCCGGCTGCTCGGCGGCGAGCTGGCGGGCGCGACGGACCGCCTCCTCGCGGAGCTCGAGGGCGGCGGCTTCTTCCCCCGCGGCCCAGCAGGCGTCGGCGTGGTAGCGCAGGCTCCAGATCAGGTCGCGCCGCGCGCCGACGTTGGTCGAGTCGAGCGCGACCAGCTGGCGGCGCAGTCCGGCGGCCTCGGCGAGCTTGGCGCGCGCGGGACCGGGCGACCCCGCGCTGCGCTCGACGCGGCCGCCGGCCTCGAGCACGCCGGCGAGGGTCGAGCGCACCGAGGCGTTCTCCGGCTCGCTGGCGAGCAGCCCCCGCAGGAGCTCCTCCGCCTCGGCGTAGTGGAGCAGGCTGGTCGCGGTCTCGCCCCGCCGGTTCTGGACCGTCGCGAGGTTGCGCAGGGTGCCGGCCATGTGCAGCCGCTCGTGGGCGTTGCCGGGGTCCTGGTAGAGCAGGTGGCGGTGGATGGCGATCGCCTCTTCGAAGAGGTCGCGGGCGGCGTCGTCATCCCTCGTCTGGTAGTGGAGCAGGGCCATCTCCTCGAGCGCCTTGGAGAGGTCGTGCTGCCAGAGCGGGTGCCCGGGCTCGTCGGCGACCAGCTCGCGCGCCAGGGCGAGGCCCTCCTCGATCGCCGCCCGCGCGCCCTCCGGATCGCCCTGGCCGCGGTTGATCCGCCCGAGCATGAGCAGGTCGTTGGCGAGCTTGCGCCGGGTCGCGTGGTCGTCGCGGGTGCGCGCGCGCAGCCAGCGGATCAGCGTGACCGCCTCGGCGAAGCGGGCCTCCTCGGCGGCGTGATCTTCCTGCTCGGACAGAATCTGGCCGAGGTTGACCAGGGCAGAGACTAGATCCTGCGCCGTCCGCACGCTCGCCGCGCTGTCGTGCAGGGTGCGCAGGGGCTCGAGGGCGGCCTCGTAGCAGATCCGGGCCTGCTGCAGGTTGCCGCGGGCCCGGTACAGGCGGGCGAGGCGCAGCTGCACCGTCGCGTGGTGGCGGTGCTGGAGGTCCCCGTCGAGGGCCTCGTACATCTCCCACGCGGCCTGCAGCTCCGCCAGCGCCCCGTCGATGTCGCCGTCGAGCTGGAAGAGCAGATCGCTGATGCGGACGCGGGCGTCGGCGGCGGCCGCGGAGACCTGCTCCTCGTCGATGTTCGCGTCGCGCATCTCGCGCCAGCTCGCGAGCACGATCTGGAGGATCTCGCGGGCCGTGCGGTGGGCGTGGGCGTCGGCGAGCTCGTCGAGAAGGCGCGACTGGACCTCGACCGACAGCCGCTCGAGGGCGCGCTGGGCGATCTCGCCCCGGCGGTCGGCGTAGCCGCGCAGCGTCTCGGCGAGCTGGCGCTGGTCTTCCGCCTTGCGCCGCAGCTCCTCGGCGGCCTCCTTCTCGAGCCGAAGCTGGTCGCGGCTGGCGCGGATCGAGTCGTTCTGGGCGGCGATCTGGCGGTTCTTCTGGTCGAGCTGCACCAGCCCGATCGTCAGGCCGAGGAACAGGGCGAGCGAGACCGCGACCAGGCTGAGCTTGAGCCGGCGCCGCGCGCGGCGCTCGCGTTCCTTGCGCCAGCGCGCCGAGCTCAGCTCCCCCTCGAGGCCGTCGAGGCTGTCCGGTCCCTTGCTGCGGGCCGGCGCGGGCAGGCCAGCCGGGACGTCCGGGAACAGCGTCCGCAGCCGCGCGAGCTGGGCCTCGGCCAGGCCGAGGTCGCCGAGCCGCAGGGCGGTGCGGGCGTAGGCGACCCGGGCGCGGCGCTCACCGCGCGTCGCCTGCTCGTTGTCCTTCCACAGCCGCCGGGCCTGCGCGAAGCCGGCGACGCTCTCGGCGAAGCCCTCGTACAGCGCGTTGCGCAGGCGGGCGGCGTCCTCTCCCTCCGCCTGCTCCTCGCAGTCGGCCAGGCGCTCCCGGGCGAGGGCGGCGATGCGGTTGCTCTCGCGATGGCGGAGGTAGGTGCGCAGCTCGTCGAGGAACTCCCGGGCGTCCGTGTGCCGATCGGCCGGGTCGCGGGCGAGGGCCTTGGTGCAGATCTCGACCAGCTCGCGGGGTCGGTTGACCTCCTCGAGCAGCGGCAGCGGCGACTCCTCCACCGCCCGCCGCAGGGACTCGACCAGCGAGTCGGCCTGGTGCGGCGGCCGCCCGGTCAGGATCTCGTACAGGATCGCCCCGAGCAGGTAGACGTCGGTCCAGGGGCCGAGCTGCTCGCCCTTGCCCAACGCGAGCTCGGGGGCGATGTAGCAGGGCGTCCCGAAGGGCACCTGCACGGCCGAACGGTGCCGCACCCGGGCGTCGGCGTCCGGCTCGGGGGAGACGTCGACCGCCAGCCCCCAGTCGAGCACGAGCACCTCGCCGAAGGCGCCGAGCATCACGTTCGCGGGCTTGAGGTCGTTGTGGATGATCGCCCGGCTGTGGGCGAAGGCGACCGCGTTGCAGACCTGGATCAGGGTCTCGAGATGGCCCTGCAGGTCTTCCGGCTGCTCCTTGAGCCGGGCCTTCCAGCTCACCCCGCCGACCAGCTTCATCGCCATGAACAGGTCGCCCGGGGCGTGGGCGCCCAGAGCGTAGACCGGCACGATGTTCGGGTGCTCGAGGCGGCCGGTGACGACGGCCTCGTTGACGAAGGAGCGGCGCGCTCCGGAGGCTCCCTTGCGGTCGCGGCGGATGCGCTTGAGCGCGACCTCGCGCCCGAGGCCGGTCTGGCGCGCCCGGTAGACCTCCCCCATGCCGCCGCGGGCGAGCAGCTCGAGGCTGTGGAACTCGACCGGGCCCGGCGCCTCGAGCAGGTCGACGTGCCAGTCGGGGCGGTAGCTGAGCTCGACGCTCATCGTGTCGCGTTCCAGGTCGCCGAAGGTCGACTCCCACAGCTCCCGGAGGTCCTGGAAGCTCATGCCTCGCGCGCCGCCCCGTTGAGCTCGGCGAGGACGCGCATGCGCCACTCCCGCGCGTTGCCGTAGTTGGGATCGGCGGCCAGGGCCGCGTCGAAGCAGCGCAGGGCGGGCTCGAGCGCGTCGAGCCGGTAGTGGCAGGTGCCGAGGTTGTTGTGGGTGGCCCGGTCGGCCCCGAAGGCGTCGAGCGACGCCTGGTAGTAGCCGATCGCCGCGCGGTAGCGGCGCATGCGCTGCATGATGCGGCCGCAGGCGAAGGGCAGGTCGCGGTAGGACTCGAGCGGGTAGAAGTTCTCCCAGACCCGCCGCAGCGCGGCCGCGACCGCCGCCTGCTGCTCGTCGCTCGCCTCCTCGATCTGGTCGCGCAGGGGATCCCGCAGCTCGTACAGGGTGTCCGGGTCCCAGGCGCTGAGGCGCAGCAGCTTGAGGCACTGGTCGATGCTGAGGGCCGGCTCGCGCTCGGCGAGGCCGTGCTTGAGGGTGAACAGGTCGACCGGGCTGAAGTCCTCGATGTCCCGCTCGAAGGCCTGGCAGAGCTGGGGGAAGTCACGCTCGCTGCCCCGGTCGACGAAGGCCCCGAGCTCGAGGTTCCCGCTGCGCCCCGAAGGATGCAGGGCGAGGCCGCCGCGGGACCGGATGTACTGCCCGATGGCGTGGTAGTTGACCGAGAACGAGAAGCTGCCGTGCATGACCAGGGGCGGAGGCCGCTTGGAGAGCAGCTGCCAGGCGTGGCTGTAGCCCTTGTCCGCGGACACCAGCAGCAGCCGGTCGGCCAGGCGCTCGAGGGCGGAGAGGCAGCGGAAACCGCCGATCGGGAAGCACAGGCCGGTGTCGCCGAGCTCGTCGCGGTAGCCGGCGAGGATGCGGTTGAGCTCCGGTTGCGGGTAGACGTCCGGCGCGATCTCTTCGTGGCGGTACGAGAGGCGCAGGCGCGGGATCATCTCCGGGTCGTAGAGGTCGGGTTCCTCCGCGGCGCTCGACACGACATCGACCAGGCACTGCTGCAGGCGGCCGCTCGCGATGCGGTAGATGTCCTGGGGGAGCGAGTCGAAGAAGTAGTTGCCGATCACGATGAGCTGCTCGCGCCGCTCCTCCGGACGCAGCACCTCGCCGCTCTCGAGCA
>JAUIEM010000375.1 GCA_030428695.1 bacterium | reverse complement strand
ACGCCGACATCCCCGTCGTCCTGGCGGTGGTCGCCGCCGTAGACGAAGGTGTGCAGGGCCGACAGCTCGCCGACCATCTGGGCGAGCAGGTCGGCCAGCTCGTCGCGGTCGCGGACCCGCGCGACCAGCGGCGCGTACTTCTCGCGCATCCGCGGCCAGTCGACGCCGTGCATGCCCGGGTCGTAGAAGTAGTCGCGCTCGAGCCGCCAGGCGTCGACGAACATCTGCTCCCACTCCTCGGCCGGCTGCACGCTGAAGCCCCAGCCCTCGAGCTCGAGACGGTGGGCATCGAAGTCGCTGCCGGGTCCGCAGTCCGCCGGCAGCACCGCCAGGGCGGCCCCGCGCTTGACCAGCAGCCAGGCGCCGTCGCCGCTCAGCTGGAAGGCGTCGATGCCGGCGAGCAGGGTGACCGGCTCGGCCTCCCGCTCGATGGCGATCGCCCGCAACGCGGTGCCCTCGGGACCGTACGCTTCCCAGAACAGCCGCGAGGCGTTGGCCCGCAGGTTCCCGTAGTCCCCCGGCGGCACGGGCAGGGTCTGCACCCGGCGCGCCAGTCCTGCTTCCAGCACCTCGACCCGGAGCCCGGCGCTGTCCGCGGGTGCCTCCCCGGGCTCGGGGGTCAGCTCGTGGGCCTCCGCGAAGGGCGAGAGCAGGTCTTCGGCCAGGGGCACGCCGTCGATCACGGTCTTGTTCTCGTACACCGGCTCGGGCTGCAGGAATCCCCACGGGCTGCCGACCTGGTTGTCGAGGTGCCGGTCGGCGAGGAACCAGAGCCAGCGCCCGTCCGGGCTGAAGGCGGGGCTGGCGGCCTGGAGCCGGTCGCTGGTGACCGCGACGCGGCGGCCGTCCTCGACGTTGCGCAGGATCACCTGGTCGTAGGTGTTCGCGGCGGGCGTGGTGTAGGCGAGCCAACGGCTGTCCGGCGACCAGCACAGCCCCCAGTAGGCCTCGCGCCAGCCGTGGTCGGCGGTCTCGAGCAGCGTCAGCGCCCCGCTGTCGAGGTCGGTGAGCCACAGCCGGTAGGACTTGTCGTGGTGGGCGAGCCAGCGTCCGTCCGGCGAGGGCACGCCCTCCCAGCGCAGCACGTCGGCCGCCTCGGTCAGCTGCACCGCGGCGGTCTCCCCGTCCGCGTCGAGCCGCCAGAACTCGACCTCGCCGCTCGCATCCGAGCGCACCAGCACGTCCCCGTCCGGCAGGAAGCGGGCGTCGCGGTAGCGCACGCCGGACGCGCGGGTCAGGTGGTGCAGGCGTCCACCGTCGCGCCGGGCCAGGAAGACCTCGCCGCGGGCGGTCAGGGCGACCCGCGCGCCGTCGAAGGAGATGTGGCCGGCGCTGAGGTAGGACCAGGGGTTGTCCAGCCAGCGCTCGCGCATCTGGTCGAAGTCGCTGGCGAGGCGGATGTCCAGCTTGCGGCTCGCGCCGCTGTCGAGGCTGAGCAGGTGCAGGTCGGCGCCGAGCTGGTAGACGACGCGTCCCTCGGACAGGTTCGGGTGCTGGACGTCCCAGCCGACGTGGGTGGTGTGTTGGCGCCAGTCACTGCCGTCGGGGAGCAGCGACCAGATGTTCATCGTGCCGTCGCGATCGCTCGCACAGTAGATGCGGCCCCGCCACCACATCGGATCCTTGCTGGTGCCGGCGAAGTCCCCGAACAGCGGGACTGCCTCCTCGTCCTCGCGGCCGAAGCGCCACAGGTTCTGCACGGTCCCACCGCGGTAGCGCTTGGTGTGGCTGCCCTGGAAGGAGGCGCGGGTGAAGTACAGGTTGCCGGCCGGGTCGTAGCAGCCGTCGGCCGCCTGGGACAGCGGCAGGCGGCGCTTGCGGCCGCTCTCGAGGTCGAGGGCGAGCAGCTGGTAGTCCGGCAGCCCGGAGAAGTGCCGGGTGCTGTACAGGAGCTCGCCGGCGGGCGTCCAACCGACGACGTAGGCGCGCTCGCCCTCGTAGGTGCGTCGGGTCGGGAGGCCGCCCTCCAGCGGCATCGTGTAGACCTCCCGGGGCCCCTCGTACGAAGCCGTGAAGGCGAGCAGCCTGCCGTCCGGGGAGATCGCGGGATGGCTCTCGCGCTCGGCGTGGGAAGTCAGCCGGCGGGCCGTGCCGCCGTCGGCCGACACGCTCCACAGGTCACCCTCGGACTGGAAGACGAGCCGGTCGCCGGAGATGGTCGGGCTGCGGTAGTAGCCCTCCGGGGACTGGGCGGCGAGGAAGCTGCCGAGCAGCAGGCAGACGATGGGCCAGCGGGTCATGGTGGTTCTCCAGGGCAGGGGAACCTACGGTAGCGCGCCGGCGCCGGAAGGACAAACCGCAGCTCGCGGGCACCCTCAGGGCAGGTCGATGTGCGCGAGCCCGACCGCCCGGAGGCCGTTCTCGGCCGGTCCGACGGCGAGCCCGAGCAGCTTCCCATCCGGCCCGAAGATCGGGGCGCCGAGCCAGCCTTCGCGGTAGGGCTGGCCGAGCACGAAGCCGCCGTCCGCGGCGCTCTGCACGCTCGGCGCCAAGGAGTGGATCGCGCCGGCCTCGACGCTGAGCAGCAGGGTGCCGTCGAGGGGCTGGGCCGCTTCCTCCGACCGCTCCTGGCCGGCGATCTGCAGCCCGCCGGCGATCTCCTTGAGGCGCTTGCGGCCCTGGACGCCCTCGAAGGGGCGCTCGCGGTCGTAGCGGAAGAGCGCCCAGTTCTCGGCGTTCTCGCGGTAGACCTGCACGCCGGACACGCGCTCGCTGCGGTGCTCGAACTGGATCGTGACCTCCTCGGGCGCGGTCAGCTCGCTCTGGTCCTCGCGGCCGTGGGCGGTCAGGCGCAGCGAGCCGTCGTCGGTCGAGAACAGCACCCGCCAGGCGCTGCTCAGGCCCTCATCGGCGGCCAGGGGCACCAGCACCTCGGCGCGGGTCTCGACCACGACCTCGTAGGTTCCCCGGGAGCCCTGCAGGTAGCGCATCCAATACGCCTTGGCCGCCGGCAGGTGGTGGTGGGGCAGGGCGAGGCTCTTGGTCGTCAGGATGCGGTCCTCGCCGAGGAACACCCCGCAGCCGACCACCGGCTCGGCGAGCCGGGCCGCGCGCTGGCTCCCGCGCATCAGCCAGGGGGTCGAGGTCAGCCGGCAGACCACCCAGGGGCTCTTGCCGACCAGGCTCGCGAACAGCTCGCGGGCGGAGCGCACGTCGGCGAGCACATCGGCGGGCCGCGGGTCGGGCGCGGCGGCGGGCGGCTCCGGAGCATCGGGGGCCCCGGGGTCGGCGGGCGGCGGCGCCGGGGGCTGCTGCGCCGCCGCGATCAGGGCCTTCTCCAGGGCGGCGATGTCCTTCTCGAAGGCGTCGATGCGGGCGTCCTCGGCGGCCGCGGTCACCACGACGTTCTCCGCCGCCGCTGCGAGGCGCGCCGCTTCCTGGAAGCCGAACTCGGCGCTGATGTAGGCGAGACTCGCGGCGGCGTAGTCGCCGTCGGCCTCGAGCTCCTCCGCGCGCTCGAGCTCCTCCTCCGCCGCCTCGAGCTCGGCGGCGGCGCCGACGACCTCGCGGGCGCCCGCCGCGCGGCGCTGGGCATTGATCGCCCGGGCGTGGGCCTCGGCCGTCTGGTGCTGCTCGAAGGAGTCGAGGTAGCCCTGGGCGAGCAGCAGCCCGACCGGGATGCACAGCAGGCTCAGGCAACCGAGCACGACCAGCAGCCGCCGCGTGCCGCGTTGCTTGCGGGTCAGGTCCTGCAACATCACGGTCTTGGCGCCCGGCTTGCGCGGCGCGGGCGGGGGAGCCGGAGGCAGCATCGGCTGCGGCCGCATCGGCACCGGCTGCAGCATCTGTTGCATGCTGACCTGCAGGCGCACCCCGTCCTTGCCGAGGGCGATCACCGCCGGGCAGCCGAGGGGCACGCTGCCGGTCACGCGCTGGCCGTTGAGGAAGGTGCCGTTCGTGCTGCCGAGGTCGACGAGCTCGAGGCCGATCGGCGTGCGGTTGATCACCGCGTGGGCGCTCGACACGTCGAGGTCGCGCTCGGGGTCGAAGGCGAGCTGGTTGGAAGGGTCCCGGCCGATGGTCAGCGGGGTCGACGAGAAGGTCTCGGTCGCTCCGGCGCGGCTGCCCTGGAGATGATGGACGACGATCAACATGCTTCCTCCTGCTCGGGTTCGTCGCCGGAGCACAAGCCTTGCCGGCGGCAGCATCGCCAGGTATCTCTGGGAGGCCCGCCGGCTGGGGAATCTTTTTCGGTCGCAGGAGGAATGTGCGTGCGCTTCGTGGCGCGACAGGGAGGCTGGGACGACGCCGCGCCCTACGCGGTGTACTTCCTCCGCGACGGGCTGCCGCTGAGCGCGGGCTTTCCCGCCGAGTGGCTCGCCGAAGCCCAGGAGCACGACGAGCTCGCCCACGGCGGGCGCACCCTGCGCTTCGTCAAGGGCGCGAAGGGCGACCGGCTGCAGGCCCTCGCCAAGCAGCTCGGGGAGACGCTGATCGCCCGCGGCGAGCCGCCGAAACACCTGAGCATCAGCCTGCCCGAGAGCCCCGACGAGCCGCCGATCAACGCGGCGCGCGCGGCGATCCACGGGCTGTCCGAGGCCTACGCGGCCGCGCAGGAACGGCCCGAGCTGATCGAGCTCCTGCACACCCGGCGTGAAGACACCGCCGCCCTCGAGCAGGCGGTCGCCCTGGCCGGCGGCTGGGCGCGGCGCGAGTACACGCCGCCGAGCAGCTGCGGGATGCGGCTGTTCTGGTGGGGGACGATGCTGCTGATGCTCGCGGTGATCGGCTTCCTCAGCCTCCGCCCGAGCCGGATGCGGGCGCGCTTCCGCTCCCCGCCTGTCGCCCTCGCGCCGGGGGAGACGGTGTACGTCGCGGTCGTGCTCGAGCGGCTCGACGCCGACCTCGCCTTCAGCGGGCTGTCCTTCGTCTGGCCCCCGTTCGAGGAGGTGTACTGCGCGGGCATCACGGTGCCGGGGGACAGCCAGCGGGTCGAGGTGCCGCTGGTGCTGCCCGCCGATGCGCAGGCGCCGCGCGGGCCGAGCGTGCGCGGTCACGTCATCCTCAGCCCCTCGAGCGGCAAGCCGGTCACCTCCTTCGACCTGCCGCTGGCCGACGGGGGCCCCTGAGCCGCTTGCATTCGCCGCGGCCTGCCGTACCCTCTGCGTAGTCTCGATGGGCAGGAGCGGCGATGGATCTTCGGGAAGCCGCTTCGGCACAAGGCCTGCGCCATCCCTGGGAGATCGCCCGGTGCCGCGCCCTCGAGCGCATCCTGCGGCGCGCGCGCCTGCCCGCCGCGGCGCGGGTGCTCGACGTCGGCTGTGGCGACGGCTACGCCGGGCAGCAGCTGTTCGCGCGCTGCGGCTTCGGCTCGCTCGTCGGGCTCGACACCGGCCTGAGCCCGGAGCAGTGCGCCGCGGTCGCGGGTCCCGTCCGCCTCGTGCGGGAGCGCGAGGCGCTCGCCGGTGAGCGCTTCGACCTCCTGTTGCTCCTCGACGTGATCGAGCACGTGCCCGACGACGACGGCTTCCTCCGCTCGCTGGTCGACGACTTCCTGGTCCCGGGCGGGCTGGTGCTGATCACCGTGCCGGCGTTCCAGATCCTGTACAGTCAGCACGACGTCTTCCTCGAGCACTACCGCCGCTACAGCGCGGCCCGGCTCGCTGCGCTGGTGCGCACCGTGGGGCTCGAGGTGGTGCGGCGCGGCAGCCTGTTCGGCAGCCTGTTGTTGCCGCGGGCCCTGGTCTCGCTGCGCGAGCAGCTGCTCGGGCCCCCTCGCGGAGGCACCCGCGGGCTCGCCGACTGGAGCCACGGCGTGTTCCTGCAGCGGCTGGTCGCCGCCGCCCTCGAGCTCGACAATCGCTGCATGCTGGCCGCGGCCGACATCGCCCCGCTGCCCGGGCTCTCCCTGTGGACGCTATGCGCGAAACCGTGATCGTCGTCCCCTGCTACAACGAGCAGGGCCGCCTCGCGCCCGAGGCCTTCCTCGACACCTGCACGAAGGACGGCGGGATCGGCTTCCTGTTCGTCGACGACGGCAGCACCGATGCGACGGCCGCGCGCCTGCAGGAGCTGTGCGCGCAGGCGCCGGAGGCCTGCCGCTCGATGTCCCTGTCCGTCAACGCCGGCAAGGCCGAGGCGGTCCGCCAGGGGCTGCTGGCGGCGAGCGGGGAGGGCTGCCGCTACACCGGCTACTGGGACTGCGACCGGGCGACGGCCCTGACGGAGATCGCGGTCTTCCGCGACGCGCTGGAGCGCACCGGCCGGGCGATGGCCCTCGGCTCGCGGGTGCGGCTGCTCGGTCGCCAGATCCACCGCAAGCCGGTGCGGCACTACCTCGGCCGGGTCTTCGCCAGCATCGTCAGCCTCAGCCTGCGGATGCCGGTCTACGACACCCAGTGCGGGGCGAAGATGTTCCGCAACGACGCCGTGCTGCGTGAGGTGCTCGCGACGCCCTTCTCGTCCCGCTGGATCTTCGACGTCGAGATCCTCGCCCGCTACCGCCGGGCCTGCGGCGAGGAGTTCGCGATCGAGATTCCGCTGCAGCGCTGGGAAGATGTCGGGGGCTCGAAGCTCAAGCCCGGCGACTTCCTGGTCAGCGGGGTCGATCTGCTCAAGATCCTGCGCCAGGTGTACCTCGACTGAGGGCCGCGACCAGCCCGGGCAGGTTGTCGACGTGGACGAAGTGCCCGGCGCCGGGCACCGCCTCGACGGCGCAGCCCAGGCCGCGCATGTGGGCGAGGGCGGGGCCGGGGATGTAGGCGGAATCGGCGCCGTAGACCAGGCGCACCCGGGCGGGGGCGGTCTCGAGCAGGGGCGTGAGGTCGCGGTCCATCTCCCGGTGGTAGAAGCGGTTGAGGGCGCTCCGATCGATCCGCCAGACGTAGCGCTCGTCGCGCTTCTCGACGTGCATCAGCAGCCAGTCGGCCGAGGCCGGGCTGATCGCGCCGCCGATCAGCCGCTCGCGCAGCTCCCCCCGGGAGGCAGTGGAGTCCGGCGCCGCGAGCAGGCGGCTGAGGAGCGCCGGGGTCGTCGGGACCGAGACGGGAGCCGGCGTGATGTCGAGCAGGGTGAGGGCGGCGACGCGCTCGGGGGCCCGGCCGAGCAGGGCCAGGCCGACCCGGCCGCCGAGGCTGTGGCCGAGCAGCTCGAAGTCTCTCCAGCCGCGCGCGTCGCAGGTGCGGAGCACGTCCTCCGCCAGGGTCTCGAGGTTGCCGTCGGGAGGCAGGGCTGGCGAGCGGCCGTGGCCGGTCAGGTCGGGGAGCAGGAAGGAGCGGGCCGGCTCGCGTCCGGACCAGGCGCGGGCGAGGCTGGCGAGGTTGCGTCCCGAGCCGAGGAAGCCGTGCAGGAGCACGGTCCGGCGCGGGCCGTCGCCGCGTTCGAGGCAGTGGAGCATAGAGGGTTCCTTTCGGCCAGAAGCAGGCGCGCCTCACCCGGAGGCGGGTGAGGCGGAAGGGGAGAAGCGCGCCGTCCGGCTCGCGATCAGCGGTTGCCGCGGGCCTTGAGCACGGCCTCGGCGTCCATCTCCACGCCGTCGCGGATGAACCGGATCGCGAGGGTGTCGCCGACGACCTTGCCGCGGATCGCGGCCGAGACATCGACGATGCGGCGGATCACCTCGCCGTCGAGGTGGGTGATGATGTCCTGGGCCTGCAGGCCCGCATCCTCCGCCGCCGAGCCGGTGATCACCTCTTCGATGACGACGCCGACGACATCTTCCGGCGGGGTCTGCGACATGCGCACACCGAGGAAGGGGTCGTTCGGGCCGACGCCGGGGAAGCTCTCCTGGCGAGCGGCGAGGGGGGCGCTGAGCACGAGGCGCTCGGCGCCGCGCTGGACGGTGAACTCGACATCGTCCCCGGCGGGGATGGTGCCGAGGATGCCGTCGAGCCGGGTCGCGCTGTACACGTCGCGGCCGTCGGCGGACAGGATCAGGTCGCCGGCCTCGAAGCCGGCGGCGGCAGCGTCACCGCTCGCCGAACGCACGCGGGCGGCGCCGACGGTGCCGGCGTCGCCGTAGTTCAGGCCCTCGACCTCGCCGTGGGCGACGTAGCCGCCGCTCTGGAAGTCTTCCATGAAGGCCTGGATCTGGTTCGAGGCGATCGCGTAGCCGACCCCGGTGTTGATGCGGTTGCCGAAGCGCACGGCGATGCGGCCGTTGATGCCGATCACCTCGCCCTTCAGGTTGATCAGGGGTCCGCCGGAGTTGCCGGGGTTGATCGGCGTGTCGGTCTGGATGCAGTCCGAGTAGCCGCCCTGGTTGCGGTGCAGGGCGCTGACGACGCCGAGGGTGACCGTCGGGGTCGCGTCCTGGGAGAGCAGGAAGGGGTTGCCGAGGGCGATGACCAGCTCGCCGAGCATCAGGGCGTCGGAGTCACCGAGCGGCAGGTAGGGCAGCTCGTCGTCCGTCTCGATCTTCAGGAGCGAGATGTCGCCGAGGGCGTCGCTGCCGACCATCGTCGCGACGTAGGCGCGGCCACCCTGCAGATGGACGGTCCACTGCTCGCCGATCGGGCGCTCGCCGGCGACGTGGTGGTTGGTCAGCATGAACCCGTCCGGCGAGATCACCACCCCCGAGCCGCCGCCGATGGCGACGAAGCAGTGGGAGATGCGCTCGACGAGGGTGATCAGCTCGCCTTCGAGATCCTGGACGGTCGGGTCGACCTCGACCTGGGCGGTCAGGGGCAGACCGAGGAAGCCGACCGCCAGGAGGAACGGCAGGAGGCGTTGTCTCATGATGGGGCTCCTAGTCTTCATCGGGGTTGTCGGGGTTGTCGGGGCTGTCCGGCTCATCGGGGCTGTCGGGCTGCTCATCGTCCGGCTGCTCTTCATCCGGCTGCTCTTCATCCGGCTGCTGGCCTTCTTCGGGCCGCGCGCCGAGCACGACATCGAGCACGAGGGTCTCGTCGCCGCGGACGACAGTGATCTTGATCGCGTCGCCGGGGCTCTTCTGCTGCAGGACCCCGACCAGGATGAAGAAGTCGGGGATCGGCTCATCGTCGACCATCGTGATCTTGTCGCCGTCCTGCATCCCGGCCTGCTCGGCGGCGGTTCCTTCGATGACTTCGGCGATGGTCGCGCCGTCGAGGGCCGTCGAGGCGTTGTCCGGGCGCACGCCGAGGAAGCCGCCGCCCTTGCGCGCGACGTTCTCGCCGGCGAGCAGGGTCGGCAGGCTCTCGGCGACCAGGCGGGCGGGGGCGAAGAAGCCGACACCCGAGTTCTGGCCCTGCTCAGCGCCGCCGCGCACGCGCGAAACGATCCCGAGCAGGCCGCCGCGCAGGTCGACGACCGCGCCGCCGGCGTTGCCGAAGCTGACCAGCGCGTCGAGCTGGTCGGACATGCCGCGCTGGCGCTTGACAGCGCTGACGATGCCGCTGGTCATGTTGTAGCCGGTGAAGCTCGTGCGCCCGACGACGACCGCGAACTGGCCGACCGTCGAGGTCACGCCGGCGTCGATGCTGACGTAGGGGAAGGTCTCGCCGTCGTGGACGAGCTCGAGCAGGGCGAGGTCGAGGTTGCCGTCGATCGCCTTGAGGTTCGCGTCGTAGATGCGACCGTCCGCCAGCTCGACGCTGAGGTCGAGGAGGGTGCCGGTCACGTTCCACTCCGAGGTCAGGACGAAGCCGCGCGGGTCGACCAGGACCCCCGAGACCGGGGCGTCCGGGCGGGCGAAGTAGGGATTGGTGACGGGCTCTTCGGGCTCGCGCTCGACCTCGATGCGGACCACCGCCTGCTCGACGGAACGCGCGGCGTTCTGGAAGGCCTCACCGAGCGCGCTCCAGGTCTCGGCGTCGGCCGCGGCCGGCCCGGCGAGAAGCGCGCACAGGAGCGCGATCGCGATGCTGGTTCTGTGTGCCAAGGGGTTCTCCTTTACATGCCTTCGGGGCGGCGCCCGAGCTTGGTCTCGAAGTCGAGCAGCTCGCCGTCGCGCTCGATCTGGAAGGACAGGGTCTTGCCCTCGGGGATCTGTTTGATGCACGCGATCAGGTCGGCGACCAGGGCGACGTCCTCGCCGCCGACCTTCGCGAAGCGGTCACCGATCCGCAGGCC
>JAUIEM010000374.1 GCA_030428695.1 bacterium | reverse complement strand
CGCTGCTGCCGCGAGATGGCGCGCCGCCCGCCGCCAACCGGCTCTTCCTCAACGACGGCGCCGGGCGCTTCCGCGACGCGACCACGGAGTGGGGCCTGGGTTCGTACGGCTACGGCATGGGCCTGGCGGTCGGGGACGTCGACAACGACGGCTGGAACGATGTGCTGTTGACCCACTACGGCGGCGACCTGCGGTTGCTGCGCAACACCGGCGGAGGCTTCGAGGACGTCACCGCGACCTCGGGCATCAGCGGTGAGGGTATGGTGTGGCCGACCAGCGCGGCCTTCTTCGACATGGACGGGGACGGCGACCTCGACCTGTACGTCGCCGACTACGCAGACTATGTCGACCCCGCGAACGCCCTGCGTTGCTACACCGTCGGCTTGCAGGTCTATTGCCACCCACTCAACTTCGATCCGCTGCCCGATCGTCTGTTCGAGAACCGCGGCGACGGGACCTTCCAGGACGTCTCCGCCGCGCGGGGAATCGTCGCGAGAGGGCGCGGCCTGGCGCTGCTCACCACCGACATCGACCTCGACGGAGACACCGATCTCTACGTCGCGAACGACCTGACGCTCAACTTCCTGTGGCTGAACGACGGGCGGGGTCACTTCACAGAGGAGAGCCGCCAGCGGGGCGTCGCCTTCAGCGAGACCGGAGAGCCCGGGGCCGGCATGGGTGTGGACGCCACCGACATCGAGCTCGACGGCGACCTCGACCTGGTGTGCACCAACTTCCAGCGCCAGGTCACCACGGTCTACCGCCAGCTGCCCGGTCTGACCTTCGTCGAGGTCGCCGACCGGGTCGGCGTGGGGGCTCCCTCCCGCCGGCGCCTCGGCTTCGGGGTCGAGTTCTTCGACGCCGACAACGACGGCGACGAAGACCTGGTCACCGCCAACGGCCACATCGAGACCGACATCGCCCTGCTCACCCCCGGCGAGAGCTTCGCGCAGTACAACAACCTGTTCGAGAACGACCGGGGCGTCCTGCGCGAGGTCAGCGCTGGCGCGGGGCCCGCCTTCGACCGGGAGCGGGTCAGCCGGGGACTGGTCGCCGCCGACCTCGACGGCGACGGCGGCCTCGACCTGGTCGTGTCGAACAACGGCGGCGACGCGACGGTCGCCCTGAACCGGACCGCAGGGCGCGGCCGCTTCCTGGTGCTGTGGCTCGAAGGGAAGGAGGCCAACCGCAGCGCGATCGGCGCCCGCGCTCTCGCGCAGATCGGCGAGCGCGCGCTCCAGCGCGAGGTGCGCGGCGGCAGCAGCTACCTGTCGGTCAGCGACTTCCGGCTGCACTTCGGGCTCGGCGAGGCGACGGCGGTCGACGCCCTGACCATCCACTGGCCCGGCGGGAAGGTGCAGGAGCTCGGCAGGCTCGAGGCCGGCTTCCACCGTATCGTCGAGGGAGAGGCGCCCGTGCCGTTGACCCCGGGCGTGCCGGTCGCTCCGTAGGCGTAGGTCAGCTCTCGAGCACGAACACCGAGATGCGCACGTTGAACCAGGCGCGGGTCTCGACGAAGCGCAGCTTGTCGTTCGCGTGCAGGGCTTCGAGGGCCCGCCGCTCCTGCTCCTTCGTGTTCATCCAGCCGAGGTTGACGATGTGGAAGACCTTGAGCGGGCCGTCGGCGGGCGGCCCGTCCGGCGCTTCCCAGCCGTCCCGGGCGCGGCGCTTCGCGATGTAGTACTCGAGGGCGCGCAGGGAAGCCCCGAAGCTGATGCCGTGCTCGAGACCGGAGCGCAGCTCGTCGTCGATGTAGGCGGCGACCGCGCGCCAGTCGGGGTTCTGCTTGGTGACCGTCCACTCCTCGTCTGGCATCCACACCCGCACCGCGCCCGTCAGGCCCAGGCCGAGCAGCCCGACCAGGCACAGCCCCCGCAGCCAGCGGCCGGGCAGGGCGTGGACGGCGACGGCGAGGACGATGCAGACCAGCGGCACGCTCTGTAGCAGGTAGCGCTCGACGTACAGCTTGTCCTTGCCGAGCAGGGTCAGGGCCAGGAGCGCGAGCGGGAAGACCAGCATGCAGGCCGGCACCTCCCAGCCGCGGCCCATCCGGTGGCGCCGCGCGAAGACCACGAGGCCCCCGAGCCACAGCCCGAAGAGCGCGATGTGCAGGGTCAGGCGTCCGGGCGTCGCGAGCAGCGTCTCCAGCGACATCGCGTAGGGGTTCTCGGTCCACAGGGTGTTGCCGTAGGGGAACCAGGAAAAGAGCGCCATCCACCACTCGTAGAGGGTGAATGGCCGCAGGTAGAACGCCTCGGTGCGGACGTTTCCGAACGCGGTCTTCAGCCCGATCGCGAGGGCGAACAGCGCGAACACCGCGGCGTGGGAGACGAGCGCGCGCCGTCGCACCGCCCCGCGCTCGAAGAAGGCGATGAACGACAGGGGGAAGACGGCGAGCACGTAGAAGCTGTGGGTCTGCGCCGCCAGGGCGAGCACCAGCCCGTAGCCCGCCCACCACCAGCGCGAGCGCTCCTCGCTCCGGCGCGTCCACAAAACCAGCGCCGCGAGCAGCAGGCACACGGCCAGGCTGTGCGGGACGGCCTCGCGGCTGTACCAGATCGCGGGCGGGGAGAGCGCGAGCAGGGCCGCCGCCGACCCGGCGCAGGCGGCGGAGCTGAAGCTGCGGGCCAGGCGGTAGGTCAGGAAGACGCTGAGCACCCCGGCGACCAGGCTCGGCAGCCGCAGCACCCACTCGGCCTCGCCGAACACCCGCCGGTAGCCGAACATCAGCACGGTGTACAGCGGCGCCGACAGGCTGTGGCGGAGGAAGTACACCAGCCGCTCGAGGTCGTGGATCTTGTGGTCGGTCGCGTAGGTGACCTCGTCGAACCACAGGCTCTGGCCGATGCCCGGCAGGCGCGCCGCCAGGGCGACGCCGAGCAGCAGCCCGAGGCCGAGGAGCTCGCGCCGGCGGGCGGTCACGGCTGCCCCGTGCGCACGAAGCGCAGATAGGCGTCGGGGTCGCGCAGGAGCTGCCGGCGGATCGCGTCGTGGGCGCGCTGGTTGCGCTGATGGGCGGGGAACCAGGCCCGGATCAGCGCCTCCTGCCAGGCGTGGGGGAGGCGCAGCAGCAGCCGGCGGCCGAGCAGGTAGAGCCGGCGCTTGAGGGTCCCGGTGCCGGCGGGCAGGGCGTCGGAGAAGAACACCTTGGTGCCGCGGGCGGTCGCGCCGAGGTGGAAGACCAGGTCGCCGTACACGCTGCCGATCACGAAGTGGTCTGCCGCCCGATTGCTGCGGGCGAGGGGCCGCCAGGCGAGGCCCTGCTCCCAGACCTTGAAGCCGAGGCCGACGCCGCCGTCGTCGAGGCAGCCCGAGGCGGCGAGATACTCGCGGAAGCGCGGGGAGGCGCGGTCTTCGGCCGAGCCGAGCAGGCGCGGGGCGTGCGCCGTGTAGAACTCCCGGGTCAGGAAGGCGAGGGAGTTGTGGGGCTTGTCGTCGTTGACCTCGTCGCGCTTGACCGCGGCGAGCACCGTGCGGGCATCGAGGCGCGCGGCGAGGGTCTGCGCCCAGCCGTCGGCGACCGGGAAGGAGTCGACGTGCAGGGTCGCCGCGTGGCTGCAGCCGTCCGCGAAGGCGCGGGCGAGCAGGCCGTCGAGGTAGGCGTTGTGCTCCTCCGAGCCGCGGGCAGGGACATCGGGCAGGCGGACGACCTCGACGCCGGCCTCCTGCAAGCGGGGCAGCAGCTCCGGCCGCAGGCGGTTGACGCTGCCGTAGATGGTGAAGGGCGCGCGGGTGTGCTTGCGGATCTGCGCGAGGTGCAGGTCGAGCAGCTCCTCGTCTCCGGGCTTGACGAGGTAGACGACGCAGATCCCGAGCTTCACCCCGCCATCCTCCGGGCGGCCGCCAGGGACTGCTCGTAGAGCGCGAGATCTTCCCGCGCGGGCCGCTCGACGTCCGTCCACTGCAGCCGGCTGCCCTGGGGCAGGTCGCGGAGCAGCGGCAGGTCGTGGGCGAGGCACATGGGGATGCCGTCCGGCACCGCCCCGAAGTTCTCGATCAGCCCGTAGCAGGTGTAACCGCCGAGCCCGTCGAGGCTCTCGCCGGCGACCAGGTCGCGCTTGGCGTAGGCGTAGACCTCGGCCCGCATGCCCTGGGCGGGGACGAGCAGGGGCTGGCGGTCGAGGGCGGCGCGGGCGATGCAGTCCATCGCCTCGACGTGGCACAGGTGGTAGGGCCGGTAGAACAGGTAGAACGGCCCCTCGCCCATCTTGTAGTAGCGCAGCATGTCCCGCTGGTAGCGGTCGTCGCAGTGGCCGATCGCGAACACGCCGCCGCCGGGCTCGGCGCCGAGGATGTAGTCGACGACCGGCCCGTGCTCCTCCCACATCCCCGCGAGGTCGAACAGCGCGAAGACCTCGCGCACGTGGCCGGCGCGCGGCCCGTGCATCCCCGGCACCGGCGTCTTCAGCCCGCGGGCGTTGGCGATCAGGGCCATCTCGATGCACAGCTTGGTGCCGTCGGTGTAGGCGGTGCACATCCGGTAGTCGAGGTTGCGCTTGTCCGCCTCGGGCACGATCGAGGTCGGGTTCGCCGTGCGGTCGAGGAAGCCCTTGATGTTCCCGGCCATCACGAGCTCGAAGCCCCACAGCTCGAGGTCGCGGATCAGATGCTCGAGGGTCGCGTGCTGGTCGCCGTCGCAGCTGCTCAGGCACACCCCGGCGGCCCGGGCGCGCTCGAGCAGCAGCGGGCCGAAGGCGAGGTCGATCTCGCTGTTCATCAGCACCAGGTGCTTGCCGCGCTCGATCGCGGTCAGCGCGTGGCGGGCGCCGGCCAGGATGGCGCTGGTCGCCTCGACGACCACCGCCGCCCCGGGGCAGCCCGCGACGAGGGCGCCGTCGGTGCTGAGGGCGACCGCGCCGGCCTCGACGGCGGCGGCGAGCTCGCCCTCGCTGTGCACCTCGCGCCAGGGCAGGCCGAGGTCTTCCGCGCAGGCGATGCAGCGGGCGAGGTCGAGGTCGGCGAGGGCGAGGCAGCGCATCCCGGGCGTGCGGGTGAGCTGGGCGAACAGCCCGCGGCCCATCGCCCCGGCCCCGATCACGACGCAGGGGATCGGGGCCTCCAGCTTCCGCAGGCGCTCGAGCATCGGCGCGCCGGGGGTGTCGGACGGTGGGCTCCAGACCATGGCTCCTCCTCGGGGGGTCAGGGTACCGGGCGGAGGCAGGAAGGGACAGGGGGAAGTGGGGAGCGCGGGGGGCGGGGGTCTTCGACCGTACCTCCTGCCGGGAGCCTGCGTCCGACGGTCGGTCGTTTTCCACGGCAGGACGAGCGGGGGTAAACCCCGCACCCTACCTTGGAGTTGGACGTTCCGCACGAAGTCGGGCCGAGCCAACCCGGACCATTCCCAGCTAGGAACTGCTCGCATGTTGCACGTCCGAGGTCACCCGCCGTATACGTCGGAATTCGAGGTAGGGGCGGGGTTTATCCCCGCCCGCGGGAGCGGGTAGGCGTCCAGGAAGCCCCACGCCTTCTTCGCGCACGCCTCGCCTTCACCGCAGCGTGCGCGGGGCGCGGGGCGCGAGGCGCGCCGTGCCCCCTCACTCCCGCTCGGCCCCCGCGATCAGCGCCTCCCCGTCGGCGAGCACCTCGAGCAGCAGGATGTCCGGGACGCGCGTCAGGCTCAGCCGTCGCCCCTTGCGCTCGAAGACGACCGCGTCGAGGCGGACGGGCTCGTCCTCCAGGGGCAGGCGGCTGCCCGAGAAGGTGAACAGCACCTCGGTGTCCGGGAGGCTCTTGCGGTAGTCGTAGAACCAGCCGCCGTCGCCGATCTCGCCGCGGCTGTAGCCGAGGCGTTTCGCGACGTTGCGCAGGGCGAAGCCGCCGAGCACGTAGCCCTTGAAGCGCTCGATGGCGGCGGCGCGCCGCTCGCCTTCCTCGAGGGGGCGGACCGGGCGGCCGAACTGGGGGAACAGCGGGGTCAGGCTGTAGTCGCCGAGATGCTCGAGCCAGGCCTCGCCGAGGTCGGCGGGCAGCAGCGAGGCGTGCGCCAGCCCGACCCGCGCGCGGGGGGGTAGCGAGACCTCTTCGTGGGCGGCGTCGATCAGCCCGCCGTCCTCGGTCGGCCGGAAGCTCTGGCCGTCGCTGAGCTCGAGCCACACCAGGCGGCGGCACAGCGGGCCGAGCAGAGGGTGCTCGAGGAGGAAGCTGCGCCACTCGGCGAGCGGCCAGCTGCGTTCGGTGCACATCGCCTGGTAGAGGCGCAGGGGCTGGACCTTGAACACCTCCTTGACCTCCCGCTTCGCCTTCTTCAGCGCGCGACGGGCCTCCTTGACGATGTCCTCAGCCTCGGCCTTGCGCGCGGCCGGCAGCGACTTGAGCGGCTTGCCCTCCTCGTCGCTCAGGCGCCAGCGGCCGTGGGCGTCGACCCGGGCGGTGAAGGAGCGCTCGCCGTAGTCGAGGACCAGCCGCGCGGCCGCGTCGAGGCCGGCGGTCGGGACGCTGCGGTCGCCGAGCTCTTCGACGGTCCAGCCGCGGCGCTCGGCGAGCTCTTCGAGGACCTTGGTCGCCTGCTTCTTGATGCCGGCGGTGCGGAAGCGCTGGCTGACCCCGACCAGCAGCTGCACCGCGGCGATCGCGTCGACGTGCCCGAGCATGCTGAGCAGCGCCTTGCACTGGGCGGCGCGCCAGCCGTACCAGTCGTCGAGGTAGGCTCGGACGCGCTCGCTGACCCCCGGCGTCTGGCAGGCGGCGACCAGGGCGAGCAGGCCCTTGTGGGGCGTGCCGGAGTTCGGCAGCGTGCGCTCGGCGTCGCCGCGGGCCCACTTCTCGGCCTGGGTGCGGTCCATGCCGTAGTTTCTCATGTAGGTTCTGGCCTGGGCGGGGACGTAGGCGTCGATCTCCTCCGGCGTGCGGCGGCGCAGGTCGAAGCCGAGCCAGCGCTCGAACAGCGCGCTGCCGAACGCCGTTCTCGACGCCTTCGTCAGGCGGGCGACGCTGTGCCGCAGGAAGGCGTCGGGCTCCGGGTCCTTCAGCTTGTGCGCGGTCAGCACCAGCGCGCGCTGCACCGCCGGATCGAGGTTCTTCCCCCGCTTCCAGCGCAGCACTGGCAGGCTGTCGATGGCGAGCCAGGTCAGGCTGCGCGGAAGCTTCGGCTTGCGCTCCGCGAGCGCGCGGAGCGGCTCCTGCCCGACCCAGGGGGAGAGGTCGGCGCCGAGGGCGTCCAGGGCGTCGAGCAGGGCCGCCCGCGCCGGCTTCGAGCGTTCGCTCTCCAGGGCCGCCAGGAGCGGCGCGCGGGCGCTCTCGTCGCCGATGGAGGCGAGCCATTCCGCCGCCCGGATGCGGGTCTGCGCCTTGCCCGCCGAGAGCTGCGGCAGGAGCGTGCCGACCAGGTCCGGCTCACGGCGCAGGCAGTGGCGGGCCCAGAGCGCCAGGCCGCGGGCGCTGTCGAGGGCGGCCGTCAACAGCCGCGGACGCAGGTCCGGCGGCGGTGGCAGGCGGGCGAGCCAGGCCCGCGCGCCGTCGCGCTCGCGTCTGCCCTCGAAGTCGTAGCGGCCGAGCTTGGCGAAGGCCTGCTCGAGCAACTTCGGGCGGACGTCGAAGAAGGGCATCAGCGCCTCGTCGGGCAGGGCATCGAGGACGTCCGCCGCGGCGAGCACCTGGCGGTCGAAGGAGCGGCCGAGCTCCTCTTCTTCCGCCGCCTCCGCCAGGGCGTGCAGGGTGGTGTGGCCGTCGGCGCAGATGCGGGCGACCAGGTCCCACAGCCCGTAGTCGTAGCGGGCGGTCCCGAACACCCCGCACAGCCGGGCGAGCCGCAGCCAGCCGCTCGCGCCGATGCCCTTGGCGGCCGCGAAGCGCAGCAGCAAGGGATCGAGGCGGTCGCGCAGCATCCACCAGAAGCCGCGCTGGAGGAGGGGCTTCTCCTTTCCGCGCCGCACCTTGACCCGCAGACGGGCCAGGGTCAGCTTCGGCAGCTGCGTGACGAGCACGGCGTGGACCGCGGCGAGGCAGCGCGCGGCTTCGGTGGAGAAGCGGGAGAGCGACATCGGACCCATCCCCGGAGCGGTTTCCGCTATGGTACCTGGACGCAACAGAGAGGGCGAGCGGACGTAGAACGCGGAGGCGCGAGCCGCTACCATCAGGGACACCCCCCCCGGAGGCCCGCGATGTTCCAGCGCTCCCTCGTCCCCCTCCTGCTCCTCGCCGCGACCCTGGCGGCCCAGGAGGATGCGCCCGAGCCGCGCGGCCTCGAGGGCTTCGGCATCGACCCGGCCGCGGTCAACGCCGCGATCGAGAAGGGCGGCGACTTCCTGTGGACGGAGATCCTGATCGCCGACCTCGGCTTCGAGCCGACCGGGCTCGGGGCGCTGCCGCGCCACTCGATCGCCGCCCTCGCGATGATCGAGAGCGGCGCGCACCTCCGCGACCCCGACTGCGAGCGCGCCCTGCGCGAGTACTTCACGGCGCGCCGCGTGCGCGACCGCACCTACGAGCTCGCGATGCTGTGCATGGCCCTCGCGGCCTTCGACGACGTGCGCTTCGACCCCTTCCTCACCCGCCTCGCCCGCTGCCTGGTCGAGTCGCAATGCCCGGACGGCAGCTGGACCTACGGCACCGACCTGCGCTGGCTCGAGCCGGGCTTCCAGGAGCCGCCCCTCGCCTTCGGCCAGCGCTGGACGCGGCTCAGCGAGGGGCCGGAGAGCACCGGCGACCACTCCGCGACCCAATTCGTCGTGCTCGCCCTGCGCGCCGCCCAGGCCCGCGGCGTGCCGATCCCGCATTCGACCTGGGAGGCCGTCGCCGCGCTGTACGGCGGGCGCCAGAACGAGGACGGCGGCTGGAACTACAAGGGCGCCGGCCGGCCGAGCTACGGCAGCATGACCGCCGCCGGTATCAGCTGCCTGCTGGTCTCCCGCTGGGGCCGCGGCCTGCAGGGCGTCGAGCCCGGGGTCGCGCCGGGGCTGGAGTGGCTGGTCGAGCGCTTCACCATCGACGAGAACCCCGGCCTGCCCTTCCAGTGGCACTACTACTACCTGTACGGCCTCGAGCGGGTCGGACGGCTGATGGACAGCGAGTTCATCGGCCCCCACGAGTGGTACCCGCTCGGGGTGCAGTGGCTGCTCGCCGAGCAGCAGGACAACGGCAGCTGGAGCGGCCGCGGCGAGGAGAAGGACCCGGTGATCGCGACCGCCTTCGCCCTCTTGTTCCTGACCCGCGCGACCGAGACCCTCGAGGTCGAGAACGGCAGCGTCACGACCGTCCTCGCGCTCGGCTTCGACGTCTTCGACAGCGAGGGGCGCAAGGTCGCCAGCGGCCGCGTCGGCGAGCCCCTGCGGCTGGCCCCCGGCAGCTACGAGCTGCGCATCCAGCACGGCAGCCAGGAGTTCGTCCGTCCCCTCGAGATCGAGCCGGACGGCGAGCTCGAGCTCGAGTTCGACCCCAACCGCTGAAATCCAGGAGCTTCGTATGTTCCCTCGTCTCGTCCTCTTCTGCGCGCTCGCCGCGCTCGCCCCGGCCCAGGAGCTCGACCCCGCGCTGGTCCTGCAGCGCCTGCGCAAGGTGACGACCTACGCCGAGTCGAACCTGTTGCGCCCCGAGGCCTGCCCCTTCGACCCCGCGCACGTGGTCGCGGAG
Organism: bacterium; assembly: GCA_030428695.1. Next base: position 465 of record JAUIEM010000374.1, on the reverse strand, counting down.
GTCGGGGAGGAAGCCGACGCGCTCGCCGCCTGGGTGCGCGAGAACATCCGCTGGGAGCCGTACCGCGGCAGCGTGCGCGGCGTCGCGGGAACCCTCGCCGCCGGCGCGGGCAGCGACTGGGACCGGGCGCTGCTGCTCGGGGCGCTGCTCGAGGAGGCGGGCCAGCGCTGCCAGTACCGGGTGCTGCCCCGGGGCGGGGAGGAGCGCGGGGCGCTGATGCGCTTCCTCACCATGCCGGAGCCGGAAGAGACCGCGCTGGCGGGCGAGGATCCCGTGCTGACCGAGCTCGGCATCTCGGCGGCGAGCCAGGAGGCCTGGAACCGCGAAGCGCGCGCTCGCTGGCAGGGAGTGCTCGACGAGGCGATCGACGCCGCCGCGGTCGAGTTGCCCGCGCTGTGGGCGACGACCGCCGAGCAGGCGGCCTGGGACACCTTCGACTGGCGGGAGCACCTGGCCGAAGCCGCG